>SICG01000002.1 GCA_009691525.1 Candidatus Latescibacterota bacterium
TTGAAGTAATTGACATCGCTGAAGTGGGCATCCCATAGCGCCAAATCCAGGCCGGCGACGTTGTCCCGCCAGTCGCGGTGCCACTGGGTACACCAGGGCAGTTCGCCCGGTTCCAGCAGGATGCCCAGCATCTGGCGGTCGCCGTGGGTATGGCGCGGGGTGAGGGTGCGCTGGATCGCGTCGTTCAGGGGGGCCAACTCGGCGTAATCGACAAAAGGCCGTGGGTCCAGTTCCGGGTAGTTGCCCACCGGTTGCAGGCGCTGGGTCTGGACCCCGCGCTGCTGGCGGGCGATCTCCCGGGCCTGGGCCGCCACCCGGCGCAACTCGCCCAACAGGGAGAGGGGCAGGATCTGGCGGAAGACGGTGTAGCCCTGGGTGTGGTATTGGTCGAGGTGTTGGTCGGTGAAGGCAAAGGTCATGGGGCGATCCTCGTGAAAGCTGAAAAGCCAGCGGCGCGTTGCCATTTCAGTGGTCAAAGGCAGTAAGATAATACCGAATTATCCAGACGAGCACCAACCGCCGGAGGGCGGTGATCCCCCTTGAAGTGCTCGGCTGATGGGCTTATTCTACACCCCATCCTTCAGGAGAGAGGAAGACCATGCCTGTGCATCTGGTGCACCATATCGACGCACCCGACTGGGGCGCCGAAACCGTGCGCAGCGGGGCGTTTTAAAATGAGTGAGTTACATCTACCGGCCCGTCTAATGGAGAAATGCGGCCATCGCCCGGACCCTTGCCCCTTGAAACGCAACCCCAAACGCAACAGGAGGAGTCGTATGCCACCGAGATTCAACGAGATCATCGCTACTGAAGAGCAGTTGCGCCAAGTCCTGGGAGCCCCGTCGCAGCGGGCAGTGGACAAAACCGTCTCTGCCCTCGACGACAACTGCCGGGCCTTCATCGCCGCCTCGCCCTTTTTGCTCATCGGGTCCACAGATGCCCAGGGCCGGCTCGATGTTTCCCCCAAGGGCGATCCGCCCGGATTCGTGCAGGTGCTCGACGAGTACACCGTGGCCATCCCAGACCGGCTGGGCAACCGGCGGGCCGATACCTTCGTCAACATCCTCCAACGACCCCAGGTGGCGCTCCTGTTTATGATCCCCGGCAAACAGGACACCCTGCGGGTGGGGGGCAACGCCCTGATCGTGCGCGACCAGGGACTGCGGGAGGGTATGGCGGTGGAGGGCAAGGTGCCGGATCTGGCCCTGGTGGTAGAGGTGCAGGAAGCCTTTATTCACTGCCCGAAATGTATGATCCGCTCCCACCTGTGGGAGCCCCAGCACTGGCCCAGCCTGGAGGCGGTCCCCTCCATGGCGCAGACCTTCATCGCCCACGCCAAAATCGACCAGAGCGTGGAAGAGGTGCAGGCGCAGATCGACCAAGCAGTGAAGGAAAGGCTTTACTGAGAGGAGCAAGATGAACGATCGCACTGAGTGGTTCGCCCACAAGGGCTGGGGGGTGTTCTGCCATTGGCTGGGCGCCGCGCCCAGCAGCGACGGCGGCGCGGGCCTGAGCGCCGAGGAGTGGAACAGCTGGGTGGACGAGTTCGACGTCGAGGGTCTGGCCGGCCAGCTGGCCGGGGTCGGGGCGCCCTATCTCTTTATCACCATCGGCCAGAACTCCGGCCATTTTCTCGCCCCCAACCCGGTGTACGACGAGTTGGTGGGCATCCATCCCAGCAAGTGCTCGCGCCGGGATTTGGTCACCGACCTGCACGCCGCCCTCGACAAACGCGGCATCGACCTGCTGGTGTACCTGCCCAGCGGCGCACCGGCCGCGGATCCGGTGGCCGTGGAACGCCTGGGCTGGCAGTGGGGTTTCGAGGGCAGCTGGCCCTCCAGCTGGGGCACCCAGCGGACGGGCAAGAAGCTGGCCGATTTCCAGCGCTGCTGGGAACAGGTCATGCGTGCCTGGTCGCTGCAGTGGGGGACCAAGGTCAAGGGCTGGTGGATCGACGGGTGTTATTTCGCCGACGAGATGTACCGCCATGAGGAGGAGCCCAACTTCGGCACCTTTGCTGCGGCGCTGCGGGCCGGCAACCCCGAGGCCATTGTCGCCTTTAACCCCGGGGTGCTGGTGCCGGTGATCTGCCACAGCGAACACGAGGACTACACCGCCGGGGAGATCGCCGGGGCCCTGCCCGAATGTCCGGGCCCCTGGGTCGAACGTAACGGCCACCGCGCCCGGTACCACGTGCTCAGCTACCTGGGCCAGTCCTGGTGCCAGGGCCCGCCGCGTTTTCCCGAGGAGATGGCCGTGGGTTATACCCGGCACGTGACCAGCAGGGGCGGGGTGATCACCTGGGATGTGCCCATCGAGCGCAAGGGCCTCATCCCCGGCGACTTCCTGCGGCAGTTGGGTGCCATCGGCGCGGCCCAGACTAAAAATTGGCAGGAGGGCGGCCCGGTGCCCGACGCGGCGGTGCGCAGCAGCCGGGCCCTGCGCGAACGCCTGCTGGCCGATGCCACCCGGCCGCGCTACCATTTTTGTGTGCCTGAGGACCAGGGCATGCCCGGCGACCCGAACGGGGCCTTCTACGCCGGGGGGCGCTACCACCTGATGTACCTCTACAGCCGCAGCGGCTCGGGATTCTGCTGGGGCCATATCTCCAGCGCCGATCTGTTGCACTGGCGGCACCACCCAGACGCCATCGGGCCCGGCGACGGGGACGAGGGCTGCTTCAGCGGCGGGGCCTTTGTGGATGAAGATGGCACCGCCACCCTCTCCTACTGGATGTTGTGGGGCGACAAGGGCATCGGTCTGGCCCAGAGCCCGGGACCTGCGTACGAGACCTGGACCAAACTGGCCGCGAATCCAGTGATCAAGTCCAGCGAATGGGGCATCACCGAACTGCGGGACGCCCAAGGGCAACCCCTGCTCGTCGGCTCGGCCGATCCCTCCAACATCTGGAAGGAGGGCGGGCGGTACTATATGCTCACCGGCAACCTGCTGGTGCTCAACAAGGTGGGCCGCGCTGCCGATGCGCCCGAGGCCGAACAAGGGGACCGGCTCTATCTCTTTGTTTCCGACGACCTGAAAAAATGGGAGTACCTGCACGTCTTCTACCAGCGCCGGCCCGAGTGGACCGACCCGAGCGAAGACAATATGTGTCCCAGCTTCCTGCCCCTGCCCGCCAGCCCCGAGGGCGGGCCGTCCAGCGGCAAACACCTGCTGCTCTTCATCAGCCACAACAAGGGCTGTCAGTATTACGTGGGCACCTACCGCGATCACCATTTCCATCCCGAGACCCACGGGCGCATGACCTGGGTGGACAATACCTACTTTGCGCCCGAAGCGCTGATGGACCCGCAGGGCCGGCAGATCATGTGGTCCTGGCTTTTGGACAACCCCGAGGGGGACAAGGAGCGCGGGTGGTCCGGGGTGTACGGCCTGCCCCGCACTCTGTGGGTGGGCGAGGACAATACCCTGCGCCTGGCCCCGGTGGGCGAGTTGGAACTCCTGCGCGGGCCGGTGCGACGCTGGCGGGCCCAGACTCTCAAGGCCGGCCAGACCAAGGTGCTCGAAGGCCTGGACGGCACCTCCTGTGAACTAGAGGTGGAGTTCGAGGTGGGGGAGGCGCAGCGCTGCGGCCTGAAGGTGCGGGCCGCTGCCGACGGCCAGGAGCAGACCCTGATCTACTACGACCGGGAAGCCCAGCAGTTGGTTTTCGACGCGACGCGCAGCGGCGGGACCGGGCGGCGGGTGCTGGAGCGGGCGCCCCTGGTACTGGCCCCCGGCGAGACGCTGCGCCTGCGGGTCTTCGTCGACCAGTCGGTGGTGGAGATCTTCGCCAACGAGCGCCAGGCCATTGGCCGGCGGGTGTATCCGCTGCGCCCTGATAGTCAGGGGGTGTTCCTCTTTGCCGAAGGCGGCGCGGCCCGGGTCCGGCGTATTGCCGCCTGGGACCTGGGCCCGACCAATGCCTACTGACCTGGGCGAGAGCCCCGAGGAAAGATGAAGCGCAAAATTGCTGCAGCGTTCTTGATCCTGGGCCTGTTATCCAGCGCGGAGGAAGCGATGGGGGTAGAGGAGGCCAAGTACACGGTCGTCGAGCGACAGGGGGATATCGAGATCCGCGACTACGCCCCTTGCGTGCTGGCGGAGGTGGTGGTGGCGGCCGGGCTGGAGGAAGCCGGGGACCAGGCCTTCAGCAAACTCTTCCGCTACATCTCGGGGGACAATCAGGCCCGCGGCAAGATCGCCATGACCGCCCCGGTTGCGCAGGAGGCTCGGGAGAAGATCGCCATGACCGCGCCGGTGGGCCAGGAACGGACGCCGACCGGGTACGCGGTGAGTTTCATGATGCCGGCCGGCTATACCCTGGAGACCCTGCCAGTGCCCGCCGACCCGGCAGTCAACCTGCGCCAGGTGCCGGCCCGGCGTATGGCGGCCATCCGCTACTCGGGTGGCTGGAGTGAGGCGGGATTCCAGAAACACAAACGGGAGTTGGAGGGCTGGATGGGGGCCAAGGGTCTGGAGGCAGCGGGCGAGGCGGTCTGGGCCCGGTACAATCCGCCCTTCATGCCCTGGTTCCTGCGGCGCAACGAGGTACTGATCCCGCTCGGGGCAGCACCGTGAAGGGGCCTGGCGAGGGTGAAGGACGCCAGGCGGCGCGTTGATGAACACGAGAGGAAAAGACCTGCATGGCGGATGACAGTCCACCGGATCCACCCACAGCGTCGCATGACCCCTATACGGCGCTGCGTTTTCGCGATTTCCGCTTCCTGCTGACCGGCAGCTTCATCTCCTCCTTCGGCGGGCAGATGCTCTCCTTCGCCATCAGTTGGGAGTTGTGGCTGCGCACTCATAGCACCTTTGCCCTGGGCCTGGTCGGCCTGGTGCAGGTCATCCCGGTGATCCTCTTCTCCCTGCCGGCCGGCCATGTCGCCGACCAGTTCAACCGCAGACGTATCCTCTACTGCACCCAGTCGGTGATGGTCGCCTGTGCCCTGGCCCTGGGCCTGCTCTCCTACCTCGAAGGGCCGCTCTGGCTCATCTACGCCTGCCTGTTGGTCATCGGCATTGCCCGCGCCTTCAACGGGCCGGCTTCCTCGACCCTGCTGCCCCAGACCGTGCCCGAAAGCGCCTATACCAGCGCCGTGACCTGGAGCAGCAGCACCTGGCAGTTCGCCTCCATCGCCGGCCCGGCGGCGGCCGGTCTGCTGGTGGCGGCACTGGACCAGGTCACCCTGCTCTATTTCCTCGACGCCCTGGCCGTGCTCACCTTCCTGGTGTTGCTGGGGTTCATGAAGGGCCGCCAGGTAGCCCTGCCGCGCAAGACCGCCACCCTTGCCTCGCTGAAGGAGGGGGTGCGCTTCATCCGCAACACCAAGGTGCTGCTGGCGGCCATCACCCTCGATATGTTCGCGGTGCTCTCTGGCGGGGCGGTGGCCCTGCTCCCGGTTTACGCTACCGATATCCTGCAGGTGGGGGCTTCCGGTCTGGGGGTGATGCGCACTGCCCCCTCGGTGGGGGCCCTGCTGATGGCCTTTGCCCTGGCCCACCTGCCGCCCATGCGCCAGGCCGGCAAGGCCCTGCTCTGGGCAGTGGCCGGTTTCGGGGCAGCCACTATCGTCTTCGGGGTGTCGGAATCCTTTGTGCTGTCGGTGGTGATGCTCGCCCTCCTGGGGGCGATGGACAGCATCAGCGTGGTCATCCGCAGCACCCTGATGCTGACCAAGGTTCCCGACGAGATGCGCGGGCGTGCCTCGGCGGTGAACGGCATCTTCATCAGCACCTCGAACGAACTGGGGGGCTTCGAATCCGGGGCAGTGGCGGCGCTATGGGGGCCGGTCTTTGCGGTGGTCAGCGGGGGGATCGGCACCATCGTGGTGGTAGTGCTGGTAGCCCGGCTCTGGCCCGAAATGCGCCAGCTCAAGACCCTTTGAGGTCGCCGGTCTCCGGATCCAGCCGCGCGAACCAGCTTAGGGCATTTTTCCACATGGTACGGGTAAATTGATGGGCCGTAACGGGTTGGAGAAAGACCTCCAGCCGCTCGGGGTGCTCCCGGTAAAGCCCCTGCAGGGCGGCGACGAAGCGCTGGGCCCCGTCGGGGGGCACCTGCTGGTCCTGTGCGCCGCACTGGAAACTGATGGCCGGGCAGTGCCGGTACGAGTCCAGGTGGGTGAGGGGATTGCGGCGGTCGTAATCGGACTGCGCCGCCCCATCCGGCACCCCGGGCGCTTCGAAGGAGCCGGGGCGGAGCCAGTCCGGGGTGGCGATGGCCGCGCTCACCGCCGCGATGCGCGGGTCCACTCCGGCCGCGGCCACGGCGATGTCGCCGCCCATGGAAATACCGCCCATACCCAGGGCCGGCTGCGCGCCAAATTCGGCCAGGGCCCAGTCGACGATCTGCGGGGTCTCCTCGGCTGTCCGCGCCAGGATGGGCCAGAAGTGGCGCCGGATATTGCCCCGCACCCGGTCGCGCAGGGCCTCGACCCCCTCGGCGCAGCGCTCGCCGTGTTCCCAGGGGTCAAAGCTCAACCCCACGAACCCCGCTGCGGCCAGTTCCAGCAGGTATTGCTGCACCCCTTCCTTGGTGCCGCTGAAACCGGGCAGCCAGATCACCAGCCGGCGCGGCTCCTGGTGCTCGGGCTCGGCCCAGAGCACCGGGATGCCCTGGACTGACGCTCTGTTCAAATGGATGGCGCCCATCTTCAGGCCTTGAGGACGGCGCGATCTTCCGCGATCCATTGGTCCCACATCTCCTCGTCGGCCACCTGGAAGCCCGAATTGGCGCGGCGGAAGACCAGTTCATCCACCCCAAAGAGGCGCAGCAGGCGCCGGTCGTTTTTCTCGCGGGCCAGCTGGATGATCTTGGCCACATTGGGCCCTGAATGATTGTCCCGGTACCGCAACCAGCTGCGATTGTAGTAGATGCTGAAGAAATACCGCAGCTTGCCGCTCATATTGGGGGTGCCCGCATGCAGCAGGGCGCAGTGGGTGAAGATCACGTCCCCAGCTTTGGCGTAGATCAGTTTTTCGCGCGCATGGGGTGCGGTGCGCTGGTCGGCCGGCACCATCACCGGCTCGCGGTGGGACCCCACGACCACGCGCAGGGGACCATTTTCGTCGGTCAGATCCTGCAGATAGGTGATGGCGTTGCAGGCCAGCGGGGCGAAATAATCGCTGCCGGGCGGGACCCAGCCCCAGATGTCGCGATGCCAGCCGCCGGCCTTGCCCTCGGCTTCGGCCCGGGGCAGGGAGGGGAAGGCCATGAAGGTCAGATTGTCCAACTGCACAAAGGGCCCCAGCACCCGCTCGGCAAAATCGAGGATGCCGGCGTTGTTGACCGCCGGCAGCATCAGCCAGGGTTCATATTCGACCACGCTGCTGAGCCACAGGGTGGGTTTCTCGGCGCCTACCGGGGTTTGGCGCTCCACCAGATCGGGATACCTGGCGATCCAGCGGTCCATCTGGGCCCGGTCGAAAACACCCTCGAACACCGTAAACCCCTGCTCCTTGAATTCGGCCAAGCGTGTTGCCAAACTTTTCATCGGTTCCCCTTGTATGGTTGGCGGTGTGGGCCACGGCCCGGTGCTGGTCCGCGAGTGCCGGTCCGAGGGGCTATGCGATCACCAACTTCTCGATATCTGCGAGGGTGGCGCCGCCCAGGTTGACCAGGTTGGCGGCCAAATCCGCCAGTAGGATTTCGGCGACCAGGTCGCCGCCCTGCTCGCCACAGGCAGCGACCCCGTAGAGGAAGGCCCGTCCCAGAAAGACGAAGTCAGCGCCAAGGGCCAGGGCGCGCAGGATATCCAGGCCGGTGCGGACGCCGCTGTCGAAGAGGATGGGCACCCGGCCCCGCACCTGGCGCACCATGGCCGGCAGCGCCTCGATGGCCGAGGGGGTCCCGTCGAACTGCCGGGCCCCGTGGTTGGAGACCTGGATACCGTCGACGCCCGCTTCGATGGCCAACTCGGCGTCGGCCGGGTGCATCAGTCCCTTGAGTACCAGCGGTCCGGTCCACTCCTGGCGCGCCTCCTTGAGGTAGTCCCAGGAAAGGGTGCCGCCCACGTGCTGCCCGACGAACTGGGTGACGTCCTTCCAGTCCTTGGTGGGAGCGTACGGGGTGAGGGTGCGCAGGGTGGGCAGGCCGGCGGCGAGGGTGCGCAGGGTCCATTCGGGGTGGCAGAGGGCCTCCCAGATGAAGCGGGCGCTGATGGTGGGCGGCATGGTCAGACCGGCGCGCACGGTGCGCTCGCGGCGGCTGCCCACCGGCACGTCGGCGGTCACCACCAGGGTGGTGAAGCCCGAATCGCGGACCCGGCGCAGGATCTCTCGCCGCAACTCCCCCGCCCGGGGCGGATAGAGCTGGAACCAGCCCATATCGCCGACCAGGGGACCAATGGTCTCGGGGGTCTGGGTGGCGACGGTGCTCAGGGTGTAGGGGAGGCGGTACCGGGCGGCCGTGCGGGCCAGGATACACTCGGCGCGGGGCCACATCAGGCCGCTCAGCCCGACCGGCGCCATGCCGAAGGGTGCGGAGTAGGACTGGCCGAAGAGGGTGGTAGCCAGGTTGGCTTTGAGCTCGCCCTTCATGAAACGCGGCAGCAGGGTCACCTCGGCCATCTGTTCCAGGTTGCGGGTCACGCCGCGCTCGTCGCCCGTGCCGGTCTCGAGGTATTCCCAGGCGACGTGGGGGATTTTGGCGCGGGCCCGCTGGCGCAGGTCGGCGACCATGGGGTAGCGCTGCAACAAACGCTTGAAACGGGCTTCGTTCATGGCGGGGTATCGTCCAGAAAGGGCTGGGTTCCTTGACAGCGCGAAAAAACAGGTGGTAAATAAGCGAATTCCAACCCCATCGCGAAAGGATCGAATTTGTTGTCTTCATTCAAGGTCATGTTGCTCGGCGGTCGGGGCAATATCGGCTCCGGCCTGCGCAAGTATATGCCCCAACTCGATGCGCGGTACCGATTTGTCTGCGTCGATCTGCCAGGGGCCCGCAACCGCGGCCCCGCCGGCGAGGGCGAGCAGTTCGTCGAGCTCGATTTCTTCGCCGATCCCGAGGCTTTCCGCCGACTGCTGCCCGGCGTGGACCTGGTGGTGTACCTGGCCCGCCAGGGCGGCCTGGCAGAGATGAACCAGATGACCGACCTGGTCTACGAGTCGGTGCTGGCCCAGGACCCGGCGCCGATGATCATCGGCTCCAGTTCGGTACACGCCGTGGACGCGGCCTATCTCTTCTACGAAAAGGAGCCCTACCCGCTCATCGCCCAGCGCCGCTTCGCCGAACTCGGCTCCTCCTGGCCGCGAATCCCGGCCACCCTGCCGGCCTGCCCGGTAAACCACTATGGCGACGAAAAGGCCTATGTGGAGGCCTGGACCCACCGGCTGGCGCTGCAGGGACGGGCTGCGGTGGCTGCCCGCTGGGGGGGCGTCAACGCCGAAAACAAGATGCACGGGGAGATCGCCTACTTTTCGGTGTGGTGCCACCAGGAGGACGCCGCGCGTTTCGTGCACGCCTGCTTCAGCACCCACCGCAATGGCACCCTCAAAAGCGGGGCGCACTATTTCGTGATCTCCAATAACACCTACAACATCTTCGACATCAAGACGCCCGCCGAGGAGATCGGCTACCAGCCGCTCCACGATGCCGAGGTGTTCTATCGCTAGTCCGGCCTTCAGCCCCGGCGGAAGAGCTGTACCTGCGGCCGGAACTCCACTCCCTCGTCCAGCGGAAAGATGGGGCGGGCGCATCGGGTGTGCCCCAGGCGGCGCAGATTGGCGCTGGTCGATCCGGGGGCGTCCACGTCGATCAGTTTGGCGCACCAGTCGGCGAACATGCGGGGCTCGCAGTGGGGGGATTTCACCACCACCAGATCAAAATGGCGGGGGTTCTGGCCGTTGGCGTAGAACCACGAGCGGTCGAAGAGGCTCACCGGGCGGCTGCCCACCACCACGGTGAGGTTGCCGGCCTCCAGGACGGCGGTGTCGCCCGCGTCCCAGGGCCAGCCAAAAGATTCGCTGCGGAATTTCCCATCCGAGAGCAGCCGGACGCGGGCCTCCAGGGCCAGGGGTTGGAAGCGGGCCGGGTCGCAGGCACCGCCCAGGGTGGTGTGAATGCGCCCGCCCACCCCGGCGGCAAAGGCCTGGCGCACGGCCCCCGGATCGACTATAGGTGCCAGCACCCGCCCACCATAACCCTGGCGGATCAGTTCAGCCAGGATCGCATTGCTGTCGCCCGAGGCCCCCGAACTGGTGGCGTCGGCTGCGTCCATCATCACCACGGTTCCGCCCCTGACCCCGGCGGCGAGGCGGACGCTTTCTGCTAAGCTGGTCAGGGGCACCTGCATAGACTCGTGGTGTTTCCAGAAAAGGTTGGCCAGAGTCAGGGCATGGCTCCGCGCCCCCTCCTCGTTATCGTCCATGACCACCACACTGCTGGTGCACAACTCGGGCACATCGGTGAAGGGATTGCCCCACATTACCCCCGCTGAAAGCCCAGTGCCGCTGGCTTCGATCTCCTCGGACAGCGCGATGCACTCCCGGATGGCGCCGGTCTCCGTGATCAGCTCATTGCCGCGCACCAAGGCCGGGATCTTCACCCGCGCGGTCACTGGGCGGACCCCGCCGAGGACCTTCCTCAACAGGGTGGCGGCGCGCGCGCCGGTTGCAAAAAAATCGACGTGCGGGTAGGTGTGGAAGGGCACGACCGCATCGCTGTGTGCCAGCATGCGGTCGGTCAGGATGCCGTGCAGGTCCAGGGAAACGACGAAGGGGATCCGTGCTCCCAGGATGCGTCGGGCTTCCTGGAGCAGGAAACCCTCGGGATCGTCCTCGCCCTCTGCCTGCATGGCGCCGTGCAGGGAGAAGTAGGCGGCATCGACCGGGCCGGCAGCGGCCAGGCCGTCGAGGAACTCGCCGCAGAGCCGCGCAAAACTGGCGGCCTCCAATATCCCGCCAGAGGTGTTTGAGCTGGCCCCCAAGGCGGGCACCACCTCGATGTCCGGGGCCGCGGCGAAGACCTGCAGCGCGCCGCCCACTTCCTCGCGCACCCGGCGGTGGTACTCCAGCAAGGCAGGGCCGCGCAGCAGCCGGAAGTCATCGTACCGGCTCGGCACGGGGTTGAAAGACGAGACTTCTTGTTTGCACTCGGCCACGGCGATGCGGGGCATAGGGGACTCCACGTCCGGGGATGAGGGGTGAAAATACCGGAGGAAAAAAGCGCCGGGCGGGTCTGGTTGTCAAGCAGACCTGCCCGACAAGTGAGCCTGGGCAGCGAGGCACCGCCGCCACCCCAAAAACATCTGACCTTGGCGACCAGGGCCGCACCTTTGGATAATAGATAGGGAAGGATGGCGACAGCGTCGTCCTGATCGCGATTGAGACGAGGGTGAGAGAGGTAGCCCTGGCGCAACCGGGACGGCTGCCGGCCACCAAGACGTTGATCGAGTACGGTTGGGACGTGCCCAGTCCGGCCTATCTGCGGGATCACATCGGCCAGATGGAGGAACGGCCCTTCGACGGGGTGATCATGCGCCTGGAGGGCAAGGGCAGAGGTCTCATCTTCAGCGGCGGGAAGTGGGACCAGGCACACTATCAGGCTGACCAGGAGGCGCGGGCTGGGATCAAGTGGGGCAAGTTCCGGCACAACTTTATCATGATCTACGCCGCCTCGGGGCAGGACTGGTTTTCGGACTCCGATTGGGAAGGGGTGCTGGGCAACCTGGCGATCATGGCCCAGGCCGCGGTGGCGGGCAAGTGTCACCTGGCCTTTGATCCGGAGCCGTACGGGAAGAACCCTTGGACCTACCCTGAGCAGCTTCATGCCGGACAGCAGGCCTTTGCCGAGTACCAGGCGAAGGTACGGCAGCGCGGGCAGCAGTTCATCGAGGTCATCGGCCAGTACCTGCCAGGAAATGTGCTGCTGACCCTCTTCAGTTATAGCACCTTCGCCGGCCAGACGGACATCGCCGCCCCGAGCCGGAACTCTCCTGCTGGTCGCAGCTGGTCAGGGGCTTTCTGGAGCCGGCCAACTTTGGGCTCTGGACCTTGAAGTAGTTGTCCTGCGCTCATGCCAGGCCGAATTCGCCGGCAAGATCATCGCCGCCCTCCTGCCCGGCAGCGGCGAGCGCTACCTGTCTACGGTGCTCTTTCAGGAGTGAGCACCTGGCCGGCTCAGAGTTCGAGCTGGAGACCCAGGATCACCACCCGGTTGGGCGGGATGCGGAAGAACTGGGTCACGTCCCAGGCATTGTGCGAGAGAAAGGAGAAGAGCTGGCGGCGCCAGCGGGGGGCTGACCAGTGCGAGTGGCGTCGGACCACCAGGATCTCGCGGCCCAGGAAGAAGGTGGTCTGCATCAGCGCAAAGGTGAAGGTTTCGGTGCGGATCTTGGATAACTCGGCGGTCAGGTTTGGCATCTCGCAGAAGCCGTAGCGGAGAATGAGCCGGTAAAAGCCCTCGCCCAGATAGTTCAGCTCGGCCCGCTCGTCGGGATCTAGATAGGGGACAGCGGCGGTCTGCACGGTCAACAAGATGATGCTCTCGTGCAGCACCTTGTTGTGTTTGTAGTTGTGCAACAGGGTGATGGGGATACCCGCCGGGTTGCCGCTGAGAAAGACGGCGGTGCCCGACACCCGCCGGGGGGCATGGTCGGCGGCTTCCTGCAGGAAAAGTTCCACCGGCAGCAGCATTTCCTCGATGCGTGCTCGAAGATATCTGCGGCCCTGCTCCCAGGTGGACATCAACAGATAGATGCCGCTGGCGATCAGCAGGGGCAGCCAGCCGCCGTCGTGGATCTTGAGCAGGTTGGCAGCGAGGAAGGACAGATCGGGAATTAGGAAGGCGCCGGTAAGGGCCAGGGCCGCCAGGGGCCGCCAGGACCAGACATGCCGGGCGGCGCTGTAGAGGAGCAGGGTGGTGAAGAGTTCGGTGTTGGAGATCGCGATGCCGTAGGCAGCGGCCAGGTTCCCGGACTCGCGGAAGAGCAGCATCAGCAAGATGGTCCCCACCATCAGCATCCAGTTGATGGCGGGCAGATAGACCTGGCCGATCTCGCTGGTGGAGGTCTGCCGGATCTCCAGACGGGGACAGTACCCTAGCTGTATGGCCTGGCGGGTGAGGGAAAAAGCGCCGGAGATGATCGCCTGGGAGGCGATCACCGAGGCCATGGTGGCCAGGGCCACCATGGGCAAGAGGGCCCAGGAGGGGACCAGAAAATAAAAGGGATTGGCGATTGCCTCCGGGGAGCGCAAGAGCAGGGCGCCCTGGCCAAAGTAGTTGAGCAGCAGGCAGGGCAGGGCGGCGCAGAACCAGCCCCACTGGATGGCGCGCCGGCCAAAATGCCCCATGTCGGCGTAGAGGGCCTCGCCGCCGGTGACCACCAGAAAGACGGCGCCCAGCACCACAAAGCCGTGCCAGCCCTCGGCGGCGAAGAAGCGCACCGCAAAACGCGGATCGACTGCTTTCAGCACTTCCGGGGTATGGGCGATGGAGATGGCCCCCAGCAGACCGATGGCGGCGAACCACACGATGATGATGGGGCCAAAGACCACGCCGATCTTGCCGGTCCCGAAGTGCTGAAAAGAGAAGAGGATGAGCAGGATGACGATGGAGACGGGCAACACGTAGGGCTGAAAGAGGGGGGTGGCGATACTCAAGCCTTCCACGGCGCTGAGCACGGAGATGGCCGGGGTGAGCATGCCATCGGCGTATAATAAAGCCGCCCCGAATACCCCCAGGCTGACCAGTACCCAGCTGCGGTTGGGCCGCGCCGAGGTCACCAGCGCCATCAGCGCCAGGATGCCGCCCTCGCCGCCGTTGTCGGCCCGCAGCACAAAGACCAGGTACTTGCAGGTGATGACCAGCAGCAGGGACCAGCAGATCAGCGAGAGGATGCCCAGGACATTGGTCTGGGTGGGGGGCAGGCCATGGGTGCCGATGAAACACTCGCGCAGCGCGTAAAGGGGACTGGTGCCGATGTCTCCGTATACCACGCCAAGGGCGCCCAGAACCAGCAGTGGCAGAGGATTGTGGTGGATGCCGTCGGTGTGTTCGGCCTTTTTGGTGAAACGTTTCATCTAGGGGCCTAGTCGGCGAGGGGTAGGGTAAAGGTGAAGGTGCTGCCGGCGCCGGGTGCGGACTCCACCCAGATGGCGCCGCGGTGGGCCCGGACGATTTCCTTGCAGATGGCCAGGCCCAGCCCGGCGCCCTGGGGCTCGGCCTGGCCTTGGATCTGGACGAATTTCCCGAAGATCTTGGACTGGTATTCCTGGGGGATGCCGATCCCGTCGTCGCACACTGCCAGGTGAAGCTGGTCGTTGAACTGCCGGGCTCTAATATAAATATGCCCGCCCCTGCCCACGTAGCGCAGGGCGTTGGAGACCAGATTGGTGAGCACCCAGGTGATCTTGTTGAGGTCGGCCCTGACCGCCGGCAAGTCAGGGGGCAGCTGGGTGGAGATCTCCACCTCCTGGGCCTGGGCCTGAGGCCCAAAGATCTGCCTGACCCGTTCGCAAAGCAAGCGCCACCGGAACCCGGTCGAACTCCAAGTCTATCCTGCCCGCCTCGATCTCCAGATCCAGCAACTCCTCCACCAGGTGTTTGAGCCGCCCCACCTCGGCGTGGGCGGCGGCCAGGAGTTGGTTCTGGCGCTCGTCCAGTTGTGCGGTCGCCCCTTCCATCAGCAGCTCGATGCTCATGCCGATGCTGGTCAGCGGGGTTCAACTCGTGGGAGGCGGTCATGACGAACTGGCTCTTGAGCTGCTCCACCTCCTTATCGAGCGCCTGTGGCGGACGGTCAAATACGAAGAGGTCTTCCTCAAAGACTACGGACATCTCTTCGCCGCCCGTGAAAGTCTGGACGAATACTTCCGTTTCTACAACGAACGAAGGAGACACACCAGCTTGGGTAAACGAACCCCCGCCGAAGTCTACTGGAACGGTCGAACCCGCACGGCAAAGGCAGGATGAAACGGCAACGGCGATCAAACAACCCGGCGGTCCACCTTATACAAGCCCGTTTTTTGTCTTGACAACCCAGACCACCTTAGTATCCTGCAAGTTATCGAACCCAGATTTATTGAAAAACGCAAGGGGCGGAAGCCGGCAGCCGACCTCCGCCCCTCAATGGTCGGGCAACAACAGCGCGCTACTAAGGGGTCAGACCGCGTAGGCCACCGACCCGTCCCGCCGCAGCGGGGTCTGGGCGCTGTTGAGGGAGTTGAAGGGGGTGCTGGCGATCAGCGCGTCGTCTAACTCCACGCCCAGACCTGGGACCTGGGGGATGGGGATGTACCCACCCTCTCGTTTATAAGCCAGCTTGTAGATCGCGTTGTGCGGGGCTTCATCGCCTTTGGTGTATTCCTGGGTGACGAAATTGGGAATGCTGGCGTCCAGGTGCAGGGAGGCGCAGGTGGTCAGGGGCCCGAGGAAGTTGTGGTTGACCACGGCGCAGTGATAGGACTCGGCGATGGCGGCGATCTTCTTGCAGTGCGAGAGACCGCCGGCCAGGGCTACGTCCGGGCGCACGTACTGGGGACCGCCCTTTTCGAGTAATTCGCGGAACTCCCAGATGGTGGTCAGCCGCTCGCCGTTGCCCACTGGCATGGGGAAACGGCGGGCCAGTTCGGCCTGGGACTGGATGCTGTCGATCTGGATGGGGTCCTCGATGAAGAGCAGGTTGAAAGGGGCCAGGGCCGCGGCCATGGACAGGGAACTGAGCGGGGTGAGTTTGCGGTGGACCTCGACGATGAGGTCCAGGTCCGGCCCGCCCCCTTCGCGGGCGGCAGCCACCAGGTCGCGGGCGGTTTTCACCAGCCGGTCAGTGGCCATGTCCTGAAAGTTGCCCACCAGGGGGTCGAACTTGAGGGCGGTGAAGCCCTCGGCCACGGTCTCCTTGGCCACCTGGAACATGGTTTCGGGGGTGGAGCCGCCGGCCATCAGGTGCAGGCGGATGGTATCCCGGCAATTCCCGCCCAACAACTGCCAGACCGGGGCCTGGAAGTGTTTGCCCTTAATATCCCACAGGGCGATGTCCACGGCGCTGAGGGCGCCGCAGAGCACGGTGCCGCGAAAGGGCCCCATCCGGTACAGATATTGCCAGTGGTGCTCGATGCGAAGCGGGTCCTGGCCGATCAGGTACTTGGCGAAGACATTGACCACTCGTTCTACCGCCTCGGGGTACCCCCAACAGGCGGTAGAGCCGATGCCGCTCAGCCCGGTGTCGGTGTGGATGCGGGCCACGTAGCTATTGCCTAGCAGGAAGGATTCGATGTGATCGATTTTCACGGTGGGCTCCTGGTGGTAAAGAGGGGGGCAATCCTCTATATTATCAGCTTTGTGACCTAAGCCGACAAGGAGAAAGAGTCATGTCGAAGCTGCGTTTTGCCGCGCCTGTAGAAAGACGTGCAGCCCTGATCACCGGTGGGGCTCGGGGCCTGGGGCGGGCCTGCGCCCTGCGCCTGGTCGAAGAAGGACGCGATATTGTCATCGCCGATGTGCTGGCGGAGCGGGGTCAGGAGACGGTCAAAGAGATCGAGGCGCTGGGGCAGAAGGCAATTTACCTGGAGACCGACGTCACCGACGAGGCCGCGGTGCAGCGGACCGTGGCCCGCACGGTCGAGATTTTTGGCCGGCTCGATATCCTGGTCTGCTGCGCCGGGATCCTGGGTTGGGAAAAACCCTTCTTTGAGCAGCCGGTGAGCCAGTTCGACAAGGTGATGAGGATCAATTTGTACGGGGTATATCACGCCCATCAGGCCGCCGTGCCGCACATGCTCGAAAGGGGCTGGGGGCGCTGCGTGACCATCACCTCTGGCGCGCGTTTCGGCTCGCCCAACCAGGTGCCTTATTGTGTGTCCAAAGGAGCGGTTTTTTCTTTTATCCAGTCCCTGGGCAATGCCTGGCCCAAGCAGGGGGTGCTGGTCAACGGGGTCGAACCCGGCCGGGCCCTCACCGAGATGGTGGTGCCGCGTTTCTCCGCCGAACACCTGGCCAATCCGGGCACCCCGATTGGGCGTTATTCCGATCCCGAGGAGGTGGCCGAGGTGGTGGAGTTCCTCTGCTCGGAGCGCAATACCTATACCACCGGTTCGGTCTGGAGCGTGAAAGGAGCCAGCGGCTGACACCTGTCCCTGCCCCCTGTCCCCTAAACAGGAAGGGGGAACGATCTCAGTATGGAGAGGCCAAACCAACGCTGTAAGAGGAGTGAGGGATGGAATACCGCAAGCTGGGCCGGGCCGGGGTCAAAGTCTCGCGTATCTGCCTGGGCACCGCTTTCCGGGCTTTCTGGAACGGGCAGAGCGACGAGGCCACCAGCATCAAGGTGATCGAAAAAGCGGTGGAGTTGGGCTGCAATTTCATCGATTGCGCCAATTACTATTTTGCCGGCCGCTGCGAGGAGGTGCTGGGCAAGGCGGTGGCGGCTCTGGGCAATCGCGACGACTTGGTGATCACCTCCAAGGCGTGGAGCCCCATCGGCGAGGGGCCCAACGACCGGGGCCTCTCCCGCTTTCACATCATGCGCGAGGTTGAGCGCAGCCTCAAGCGGTTGGGCATGGATCATATCGATCTGTACCTGTTACACCATTGGGATGCGGACACCCCCCTCGACGAAACCCTGCGGGCCATGGACGATCTGGTGCGGCAGGGCAAGGTGCGCTATGTGGGTGCCTGCAATCATAGCGCCGCGCAGGTGGTGGAGTCCCTGTGGGTGGCCCAGGTGGGGGGCTATGATCCCCTGTTCTGCCTCCAGAACCAGTACAACCTGCTCCACCGCCGCGAGTGCGAGCCCGAACTTTTGCCCCGCTGCCGGCAACACGGTCTGGGCATGATGACCTACAGCCCCCTGGCCATCGGCCTGCTCAGCGGCCGGTTTCGGCGTGGCCAGACCCCACCGCCGAACACCCCCTGGAGCCAGGGGCAGTACGAGTTCGAGAAGGCGATGACCCCACAGGCCGACCGCGTGGTGCAGGCTCTCATCGATATCGCCGCCGCCCGGGGCAACACCCCGGCCCAGGTGGCCATCGCCTGGATTCTCGACCACCCCGAGGTCAGCGCCCCCATCATCGGACCAGATTTTCCCGAGCAGGTGGAGGAGGTGTTCGGGGCGCTGGAGATCGCGCTCTCCGCAGAGGAACGCGCGGCGCTGGATCAGGTGTCCGCCGACGAGGGGCAGCTATAATGGATTATCACAAGGGTCCTGTCGCGTCGGGAAGCTACCCACTCCGGGCTTTCCATAGGCAAGGAATCCCCCCACCTGCCGCTGCGCGAACCCTGGCGGCCCACCCCGCTGGGGTCATCTCCCCTCCGCTTACGGTGCTCGCCATAATCACTGTGGTGAGCCACGAGTATTCCTGAAAAGGAGGTGTGTTATGCCAGTTTCCCTCAAGAAAATGGTCTTGCTGCCCCGGCCCCGCCGGATCACCCCACGGGCCGGCGGCTTGGTGTTACCTGCCACTGGACGGATCGTCTGCGCCACCGCCGCCGCCCAACTCCTGCCCCTGGCCCTCCAGGTGCAGGGGGATCTGGCCCAATGGCAACAGGTGCATTGGGAGTTGGGGGCCGGGCCGGGGGGAATGGTGCGGATCTGCCTGCGCCCGGGACTGCCGGCCCAGGGCTACCGTCTCGACATCAGCGAGAAGGGCGTCGAACTGAGCGCCGCTGATTTGGCCGGGGCGCGGTACGGGGTGCAGACCCTGCGCCAGCTTCTCAGACAGTGCCAGGGTTTGTTGCCCCTAGGCCGCATCGACGACTATCCCGATTTTGCGGTGCGCGGGGTGATGCTCGACGTGACCCGCGACAAGGTGCCCACTCTGCAGACCCTGTGTAATCTGGTGGACCGCCTCGCAGAATGGAAGTTCAACCACCTGGAACTGTACACCGAGCACACCTTTGCCTATCACAACCACCGCGAGGTATGGTCCCAGGCCAGCCCGCTCACCGGCCAGGATATCCTGCATCTGGACGCCCACTGCCGGGCCCGGGGGGTGGAGTTGGTGCCCAACCAGAACTCCTTTGGCCATCTGCACCGCTGGCTGGAATTGCCCCGGTACCGCGAGCTGGCCGAGTGCCCAGATGGATTCGATTTCCCCTGGGGCCGCAGCGAGGAGCCTTTCAGCCTGAGCCCGGCGCATCCGGGCAGCCTCAAGTTGCTGCGCGAACTCTTCGCCGAACTGCTGCCCCATTTCAGCAGCCGCAAGTTCAACGTCGGCTGCGACGAGACCTTCGACGTGGGCCAGGGCAAGAGCAAGGCGCTGTGCGAGAAGAAAGGCAAGGGGCGGGTGTACCTCGATTTCCTCAAGCAGATCCACAAGCTGGTGCGTGCCCACGGCCGCACCATGCATTTCTGGGGCGATATCATCATCGAACACCCCGAACTGGTGAAGGAGCTGCCCCGCGACGTGGTGGTGCTGGAGTGGGGATACGAGGCCTACCACCCCTTTGCCGAACACGGGGCCAAGTTCGCCGAGGCCGGCCTGCCTTTCTATGTCTGCCCCGGCACCTCCTCGTGGAATTCCATTGCCGGCCGCACCCGCAATTGCCTGGGCAACCTGACCAACGCGGCCCAGCACGGGTTGCGGAATGGCGCGGTGGGTTTCCTGATGACCGACTGGGGCGACAACGGCCACTGGCAGTATCAGCCGGTCAGCTATTTGGGTTTTGCCGCCGGGGCCGGCCTGTCCTGGTGCCGGGCCACCAACGAGGATGCCGACTGGGCCGCGGCGCTCGATTTACACGCCTTTGGCGACCGGGCCGGGGTGATGGGCCGGGCGGCCGTGGCCCTGGGGGACGCGTACCTGCGCACCGGGCACCAGCCCCACAATTCCAGCCCGCTCTTCCATATCATCCAACGGCCCGCCACCCAGCAACTGCACCGGGCGGTGACCGAGAAGCGGCTGGCGGCCACCCGCGAGTACATCGAGGCAGTGGCCGCACCCCTGGCCCTGGCCCGGATGGAGGGGGCCGAAGGGGCCCTGGTGCGCGACGAGTATGACAACACCGTGCAGATGTTGCGGCACGCCTGTGAGCGCGGCCTGGCCCTGCGGCGGGGGGTGCTGGGCCGAAGCGCGATAAAACGCCGGCTGGCCGAAGATATGCGGGTGATCTTGGGCGAACACCGCCGGCTGTGGATCGCGCGCAACCGGGAGGGCGGGTTGCAGGACAGCGCCCGCCGGCTGGAGATGCGGCTGGCGGAGTACACTTCGTGAGGAGGAGACGATGATCATCTGGGTGCGCGTGGAGACCCTAGCCAAGTATGAGGCCGGCAACGGGGACTTCAACCTCAAGCGCAAGTTCGAGCAGGTCTCCGGCGAGCCCTGCCTGGTCCTGCATATGTCGCAGGCCACGCCCGAGCTGGTTGGCGAACTCAAACCGCGGGCGCTGCTGCTGAGCGGTTGCGGTACCTGGTTCCGCGATTTCGAGGTGCGGGAGTTCTATGTCTTCGAGGATCTGGTGCGGGCTTTCCCCGAGATCCCCACCCTGGCCTTCTGCGGCAGCCACCAGTTGCTAGGCTTCGTGTACAATCATGGATTCCGCAATCTGAAGCGGGTGGAGGACGAACCCATGCGCCGGCTGCAGCCGGGCGAGCCGCAGGTGGGCATGGTGAACGCCGACAGCGCCGGGTACTTCACCGAGCAGGGATTCTATCCGATTCAGGGGGTCAAAGCCGATCCGCTTTTCGCCGAGTTGCCCGATCCCTTCCTGGTGCGCGAGTCCCACACCTGTGAAGTCAAGCAGTTGCCTGCGGAGTTTGAGCTGATCGCCACCAACGAAAATTGCCGGGTGCAGGCGATGAAACACTGCCAGCGCCCGCTCTGGAGCACCCAGTTCCACCCCGAAGCCTGGCAGGACGAGTACCCGCACGGCAGAGAAATTCTGAGCAACTTCTTCCGTTTGGCCGGCATCATTCACTGAGAGGAGGACCACATGTATCGTATGGGCGAAGCCGAGGTCCGGCGCGTCAGGAAGGTGATCCAGAGCGGCAGGATGTTTCGTTACTCCGAAGGAGGGGAGTGTGCCACTTTTGAGCGGGACTGGGCCGCCCACGTGGGGGTGAAATACGCGCGCCTGACCACCAGTGGCACCACCGCCCTGTACGCGGCGCTGGTGGGTTTAGGCATCGGCCCGGGTTGCCAGGTGATCGTGCCCTCCTATACCTACATGGCCACCGCGCTGGCGGTGCTGGCCGCCGGGGCCATTCCGGTGGTGGCCGACGTGGATGAGTCGCTGACCCTCTCGCCCAAGGACGTGGAGCGCCGCATCACCCGCTACACCAAGGCGATCATACCGGTACATATGGTGGGCCTGCCCAGCGACATGGACAAGATCATGCGCCTGGCCCGCAAACACCAGCTGCTGGTGGTCGAGGACGCCTGCCAGGCCGTGGGCGGGGGGTACAAGGGCAAGAAACTGGGCCGCTTCGGGCATGCCGCCGGCTTCAGTTTCAATTTCTTTAAGAATATCAGCGCCGGCGAGGGCGGCGGCTTTGTCACGAACGACGAGCAGGCCTTCCTGCGCGGCTCGGTGGCAGTGGACTGCTGCGCCTACTACTGGAACCCGGACGAGAAGCGGGCCGACCTCCAGTTCGCCGGCCACAACTTCCGCGCCAACGAGTTCTCCGGCGCTCTGCTCAACGAACAGCTCAAACGCCTCGATGACATGCTGGACCGTATGCGCAGCGCCAAGCAGGAATTGCTGGAGGTAGGACTGGAGGCGGGGCTGCGCTCGATCAAGAACAACAGCCTCGAATACGAGTGCGGCAGCCACCTGGGCTTCTACTTCAAAAATGAAAAGGCGGCCCGCACCTTCTGCGACCGCCTGAAGGCACAGAAGGTGAGCGCCTTCCTGCCCATGGACACCGGCCGGCACGTCTACACCCGCTGGGACCCCCTCCTGCGCTACCAGGGGGCCCATCACCCGGCCCTCGATCCCTTCAAGATCGAGGCTAACCGGAAATGCCGTGTCGAGTACTCCCTCGACATGTGCCAGGACTCGCTGGACATCCTCAACCGCGCGGTGCTTATCGGCATGCACCCCGACAATAAGCGGGCGCGTCTGGGGCAGATGGCCAAAGCGATCCGCGCCGCGGCCAAAGAGGCCGTGCGCAGCTGATGGCTTGGGAAGCCTGGTTCACCCTGGGGCTGCTGGCGCTGATGCTGGGCCTGTTGGCGTTCACCCGGCTCAGCGCCGACCTGGTGATGGTGGGCACCCTGGTGGCTCTGCTGGTCTCCAAGGTGCTCACCCCGGAACAGGCCCTGGCAGGGCTGGCCAACGAGGGCATGGTGACGGTGGCGGTGCTCTTCGTGGTGGTGGCCGGCCTCAAGGAGACTGGCGGTATCGCCGTCCTGGCCCAGCGGGTGCTGGGCCACCCCAAGTCCATCCTGCAGGCCCAGGCCCGGCTGATGCTGCCGGTGGCCGCCCTGAGCGCCTTCGTCAACAATACCCCCATCGTCGCCATGCTGGTGCCGGTGGTGGTCGAATGGGCCAAGAAATATCAGCTCTCGGTGTCCAGGCTGCTGATCCCCCTCAGCTTTGCCACGGTGCTGGGCGGCCTGTGTACCCTGGTCGGGACCAGCACCAACCTGGTGGTCAGCGGTCTCTTGGCCAAGACCACCGGCGTGCAGCTGGGTCTTTTCGCGCCGGCCTGGGTGGGAGTGCCCACCGCAGTGGCCGGCCTGCTCTACCTGCTCGCGGTCGGCCGCTGGCTGCTGCCAGAGCGCCAGCCTCCGCTCAAGCAGTTGGAGGACCCGCGCCAGTACACCGTGGAGATGCTGGTGGCCGGCGATGGTCCCCTGATCGGGAAGACGATTGAAGAGGCCGGCCTGCGCCACCTGCAGGGTATGTATTTGATGGAGATCGGGCGGGGGGAGGAGGTGCTGGTGGCCGTCTCCTCCCAGGAACGGCTCAAGGCCGCGGACCGGCTGGTTTTTGTCGGCATTGTCGATTCGGTGGTCGAGCTGCACAAGATCCGCGGCCTGGTGCCGGCCACCGAGCAGGTCTTCAAACTCGACGCCCCTCGCGCCACCCGCAGTCTGATCGAGGCGGTGGTCTCCGACAGTTGCCCGCTGGTGGGTAAAAGCATCCGCGAGGGCCGTTTCCGCGCCGTGTACAACGCCGCGGTGGTGGCGGTGGCCCGCAACGGCCAGCAGTTGCGCCAGAAGATCGGCGACATCGTGCTGCGCACCGGCGACACCCTGCTTTTGGAGGCCCATCCCTCTTTTGTGGCGCAGCAACGCAACTCCCGGGACTTTTTCCTGGTCAGCCGCCTAGAAGATTCCAGTCCGCCCAGGCACGAACGGACCTGGATCGCCCTCGGCATCCTGGTGGCGATGATTGCGGCGGCCAGCTTCGAGGTGATGAGTATGCTCAGCGCGGCGGTCCTGGCCGCCGGGTCCATGGTGCTGGCCCGCTGCTGTAGCCGGCTGCAGGCCTATCGGGCCATCGACTGGGAGGTGCTGGTGGTGATCGCCTCCTCCTTTGGGCTGGGCAAGGCCCTGGAGGTGAGCGGGGCGGCGGCCCATATCGCCAGTGCCCTGGCCCAACTGGCAGGGGGGGACCCGTGGGTGAGCCTGGTGCTTATCTACGTCATGGCGCTGGTCTTCACCGAGGTGCTCACCAACAACGCGGCAGCCGTATTGGTCTTCCCCATCGCCATGGCCACCGCTGCCAGTTTACACGTCAGCTACCTGCCTTACATCATAGCGCTGATGATGGCTGCCTCGGCGGCTTTTGCCACCCCCATCGGTTATACGACCAATCTGATGATCTACGGTCCGGGGGGGTACCGCTTCACCGACTTCACCCGCATCGGCCTGCCCCTGAATCTGGTAGCCGGCACGGTGACGGTGCTGCTGGCGCCCCTGGTCTGGCCTTTCTGAGGGAGAAGCGGTGAAACGCGAAGTCGATGTCCTGGTGATCGGCGGTGGGGTGATCGGGGTGTGTGCGGCCTACTACCTGGGCCAACAAGGCCGGCGGGTGACCCTGGTGGAAAAGGGGGAGATCTGCGCCGGCAGCTCCTACGGCAATGCCGGCCTGGTGGTGCCCAGCCACAGTGTGCCCCTGGCCGCTCCGGGCGTGGCGCCCAAAGCCCTGGGCTGGATGTTCGACCGCGACAGCCCCTTCTACATCGAACCGCGTTGGGACGGGGCGCTATGGCGCTGGCTGTGGCGCTTCTGGCGTTCTGGCACCGAGGCCCATGTGCGGCGGGCCATGCCTCTCCTGCGCGACCTGCACCTGGCCAGCCGGGGCCTCTTCGCCGAGTTGACCCGGCTGGAGGGCATGGCCTGCAGCTACGAGCAGCGCGGGGTGCTCTACGCTTTTAATACCTGCGTGGGGCTGGCAGGGGGCGTCGCCGAGGCCGAGCGCCTGCAGGAGGCCGGCCTTCAGGCCCAGGTGCTGGACCGGACCGCTGTTTGCGCGTTGGAAGGTCTGGAGGTGTCGGTCGAGGGTGGGGTCTACTACCCACAGGACGCCCACCTGGTCCCCGACCGTTTTGTGCGCGGCCTGAGCGGGCACCTGGCCGGGCAGGGGGCCGAGGTGCTGCCGCATACCGAGGTGCTGGGTCTGGTCCGCCAGGGGGATAGGGTGAGTTCGGTGCAGACCACGCGGGGGGACTTTGCCCCCCGGGAGGTGGTGCTGGCTGCCGGTTCGTGGTCGCCGCTCCTGGCCGCCCAGTTGGGTTTGTCCCTGCCCATCCAGCCGGCCAAGGGCTACAGCATCACTTTTAAGAAGCCCGCAGTTTGTCCGGCGGTGCCGCTGCTCTTGGGCGAGGCCAAGGTGGGGGTGACGCCGATGGGGGAGTTGCTGCGTTTCGCCGGCACCCTGGAATTGGCAGGCCTGGATCTGTCTCTTAGCCGACGCCGGGTGGCGGCGATTCTCCGGGGCGTGCCCGCGTACCTTCCCCAACTCGACCCTGCGGCCCTCGAACTGGTCGAGGTATGGCGGGGCCTGCGGCCCTGCACCCCCGACGGTCTGCCCTTCCTGGGCCGGGCGCCCGGCTGCGAAAACCTGACGGTTGCTGCCGGCCACGCCACCATTGGCCTCTCGTTGGGGCCGATCACCGGCAAGTTGGTCTCCCAGGTGGTGTGTGGCGTTCCCGAAATGGACCTGAACCTGCTGCGGGTGAATAGGTTCTAGCGCGACGAGGCGCGTCGGGGAGCGACCCACTCCGGCCTTTCCGAAGGCGCGCCCCGCGACACCATATAGATGGTGTCGCGTCCCGACCCGCCGCACGGCCCCCGCAACGCCCCATACGTTGGGGCGTTGCGTCCCCTCGCTCGCATAGCTCCGCTACCCGGCCCCCAGCCACGCAGACTTCCCTTCCCGGCCACTCCCCGGGAAAGGCCTCGGGGTCATCTCCCCGCCGCGTGCGCTGGTGAGACAGCGAGTGGCCAGCTGATTTTGGTGACGCCCAGGGACGTGGGAGTGCCCCGCAGGCGGTTCTGGGGGAATGGTGGTGGGGCAGGACCGCAGGGCTGGGCAGTGGGGAAGCGTAGTTTAAGGAGCGAGGGGGAAGGTCCGGGACTGCAGAAACGCCGGAGTGGGCACCCCACGGACCGGGCCGCCAACAGTTCATCTTTTCCTCGACAAACTACAATTCCACCAGGTGCGGCTTCAGCGCCTCCTCGTCGAATTCCACTCCCAGGCCGGGCCGGTCCGGCACCACCAGGCAGCTGTCTTCGAGGACCAGCGGATGCTGGAGCACGTCGTTGCGCCAGGGGATCACGCTGGGGGCCAGCATCTCCTGGATCAGGGCGTTGGGGATGGCCCCCATCACGTGGGCGGCGGCCATGATGCCCACCGGGCCCTTGGTGTTGTGGGGTGCGATCGTCACTTGGTAGACCTCGGCCAGGGCTGCCACCTTCTTCATTTCGGTGATGCCCCCGATGTAGACGATGTCGGGCTGGGCCACGTCCACGGCACCGGCGCGGAAGAAATCGTTGAAGCGGTGTTTGCTGGTCAAGCGTTCGGAGCCGGCGATGGGGGTGGAGGTGCCCTGGCGGATGCGGGCATACCCTTCCGGATCCTCGGGGATCGTGGGCTCCTCGAAGAAGAGCAGGCGATAGGGTTCGATCAGCCGGGCGATCTCCAGGGCGGTGGGCGGGTCGAAGAGGGCGTGGGGGTCCTCCATGATCTGCACGTCGTCGCCCACCACCTGCCTCAAAGCGTCGAAGCGGCGGTCGATGTCGCGCAGCTGCTGGCGGGTGATCTTGGGGCCGCGCGCCTCGTAGATGGAGATCTCGGACTTGAGGGCATTGAAGCCCTGGGCCAGGATGCGCTGGGCGCTGTCGATCATCGCCGGGATCTCGCGGCCGCCGTAATGGGCGTACACCGGCACTTTGGCCGTGCGCGGGCCGCCCAGCAGGGCGCAGACCGGAGCGTTGAGGGCTTTGCCCTTCAGGTCCCACAGGGCCTGGTCGATGCCGCTGATGGCGCTGGTGAAGATCACCCCGCCAGTGCGGTACCCGGTGCGGCCGCCGGCGTACAGGTCCAGGTAGATGCGCTCGCTGTCAAAGGGGTCCCTGCCGATCAGGTGCTGTTTGAGATCCAGCACCATGGCCGCCACCACCCGCTCCTTATGGCTATAGGTGGCCTCGCCGAGGCCGCTGAGGCCCTCGTCGGTATGCACCCGCACCAGGGTCCACTTGCGGCCGCAGTCGGATTGCACCAGCTGGACGGTGACATCGGTGATCTTCATGGCTGGTTCCTCTCGGGGATTAGCGGTAGACTGCCTGGATCATGGCCCGGATATAGCCCACGGCAAAGGCGTGGCCCTCGCGGCTCTCGCGATCGCCGGAGATCTCGGGGGTATGGTCCATCATGAAGGGGCCCCCAAACCCCGTCTCTTTGTAGGTCTGCATGGCCCGGTACATGTCCACCTGCCCCTCGTCCACAAAGACCTCCTGAAAGCTGCGGGGGGTACCGCGCACGTTGCGGAAGTGCACGTAGGCGATCTTGCCCAACTTACCGATACGGCGTATGGCTGCGAAGACATCGACCCCCATCTCAGTGACGCAGCCCTGGCAGAAGAGCATGGCATTGGCGGGGCTGGGTACGAGGTCGAAGATGCGCTGGTAGTGGTCCAGGGAGGAGACGATGCGGGCGGCGCCGCCCATGGGTTCGGGGAGGGGCGGATCGTCGGGATGCAGGGCCAGGCGCACGCCCTCCTCCTCGGCTACCGGCAGGATACGCTCCAGAAAGTAGCGCATGTTTTCCAGCAGCTGGGTTTCACCGATCTGCTTTTCGGGATAAAAGGGCGGGTTCTTGGCGAACTCCCCGTAGTCGAAGGTGCTGTACAGGGCCCCGCCACGGCCCTGGGTGGAGGGAGTGCGGAAGTTGCCCACGGGTTTGAAGTTGTACCCCAGGGTGGCGACCCCCGCCTGCCCCAGGGCGCGGATCAGCTGGCGCCACTCTTCGATCTTCTGGTCGCGGTCCGGCAGGGCCAGGGTGATTTCATCCGGACCGCCTAGAGCAACATTGTGGAGCCGCAGGCCGTGAGACTCGGCCAGGCGCCGCACCTGCTGGAAATAGGCGACCATCTCAGCAGGGGTTTCCAGGGTGGGGGGCGGGTAGATGGTCAGGTAGTCCACGCCGATGGCTTTGTAGAAGCTGAGGTGTTCGTCATCGACCTGGTTCCAGGGGAGCTGATCTTGAATGTACACTGGGGCCTCCTGTATCTGTGGGCGTCGGTGAGCGACCCGCTCCAGCCTTTTCCCAGGCGCGTCCTGCCCCCTCGCTCGCTCATCGCTCCGCTGCCCCGCAGCCCTGCCATGCGGACTTCCCTTCCCAACCTCACCCCGGAAAAGTCTCCAGGGCCATCCCCTGCTGCTGCGTGGTTCCAGTATCTTGGCGATAAGCGGCCTCGCTGTCAACACTTGGTGGAGGCGACAGATTTTTCTATCTTAGCCGCCATCATCGCCAACGAAAGGAGACTCCCATGCAGATCGAGAAGTTAGCCGAGGAAAACGCCCTGGTGGGCGAAGGGCCGCTGTGGAACCCCGAGGAGCAGAAGCTGTTGTGGTCCGACATCCACAATGGCAAACTCTTCAGTTACGACCCTGCCACCGGTCAGAACACCCTGATCCACCACGGCGCCAACGTGGGCGGTTTCGTCCAGAACCGCCAGGGGGGCTATGCCCTGTGTATCTGGGACGGGATTCTCCTGTGGCGCTCGGACGAGGACTGGGTGCGCCTTTTCCCTGAAAGCCACGAAGGGGAGGCCCTGCATTTCAACGACGTGATCGGCGACCCGGGTGGGCGGGTCTTCGCCGGCTCCTATTATGGCGACAAGCCGGGCAAGCTCTACCGCTTCGACCCCGACGGCAAGGTGAGCATCGTCGCCGAAGGTATTGGCTGCAGCAACGGCATGGGTTTCTCGCCGGACCTCAAGACCATGTACTACACCGATGCAGCGGCGCGGCTTATCTGGGCGTACGACTACAAGAAGGAAACCGGTGAGTTGTCCAACCGGCGCACCTTCGTCGAGATCTCCGACCGCGACGGGGTGCCAGACGGCATGACCGTGGATGCCGAGGGGTTCGTGTGGAGCGCCAACTGGTTCGGCGGCTGCATCATCCGCCTCGATCCCGACGGGGTGGAGGAGCGGCGCATCCAGACCCCGGCCAAACAGACCTCCAGCGTGATGTTCGGGGGCAAGGACCTGGACGAGCTCTACTTCACCTCCGCTGACTTCAAGTGCGAGCCCGGCTCGGCGCTCGACCCGGTGGGGTACGACTGGGATGAGTACAACCGCGGTTACCGGGGTGGCGGGCTCTTCCGTATCCTCGGTCTGGGCATCCAGGGCAAGGAGGAGTTCAAAGCGGATTTCGCCTGGCCAACAAAGAAGTGAGGGCCGGCAAATGAGAAAGCTATGGATAGCAGGCTTGCTCGCCTTCTTCGGCCTGGCCGGTGCCCTATGGGCTGCCCCCAGCAGCCCCCGGCCAACGCCGGCCCCGACCCCGGCGGTGCTCAGCCCCGCGCAGGAGGCCGACGAGCACTACAACAAGGGGTTGGAACACGAGGAGCAGGCCAGGGCGCACGAAAAAAAGGCCGCCACTGCCAAGAACAAACAGAAAGAGCTGGACAAGGCGCGCGTGGAATACGAGCTCGCTCTGGGGGAGCAGCTGGAGGCCACCCGCCTGAACCCCAAATTCCACGAGGCGTTCAGCAGCCTGGGTTACGCCTGCCGCAAGACCGGCGACTATACGGGAGCCCTCAAGGCCTACGATATGGCCCTCATGCTCAAGCCAGATTACGCTGAGGCCATCGAGTACCGGGCCGAGGCGTACCTGGGTTTGAATCGGATTGAGGACGCCCAGAAGGCGTACGAGTGGCTCTTCCTGCGCGATCCCAAGAAGGCCGAGTCCCTGCTCCTGGCCTTCAAAGGCTGGGTGGAACGGCACCAGGCCGACCTCGCCGGTGTTGAGGCGGCGCAGCTGGCAGGGGTGCAGGCCTGGGTAGGGCAGAAGGAGACGGCCGACCAGGACGTGAGCGGGACTAAAGAGACCGGCAAGAAGGAATGGTAGCTCAGGGGACTCAGCGGAGGTGAAAGCATGAGCACACAATTCGCCATCAGCGGGTACATCGATCGGGCCATGTCCCAGGCCGAGTACGATAAACTAGAGGACGCCACCTTTTCAGGGCGCGTCCCCAACTGCCCAGGCGTGATTGCCTTTGGTTCGACCCTGCGCGCCTGCGAGGACGAACTGCGCTCCACCCTGGAAGACTGGCTGTTGGTAGGCTTCAGGCTGGGCCATGCCCTGCCCATCATCGATGGGATCGATCTGTATAAGGTAACAGGCCATGAGCCGGGATACCCTGTAAGCGGAGTGAGTTCATCCGCCGGTTGAGACGGCTCGGTTTCGCGGGGCCCATCGCCGGGACGCGACATCAGCTCATGGTACATCAGCAACATCGACTGGCAGTGCCATCGAATCAGGAATACTCAGTGCCCCAGTTCAGGATGATGATCCGGGAGGTAGAGCAGATCCTGGGGCGGCAAGTATTGGCTGAAGAGTGGAACAGCCTGTCGTGAGACCTACAACCATCGTCGTAAACAGGGAGGGCGAGATGAAGAGAACTGTTGCGCGCCTTGCAGTATACAGCCTTCTGCTGCTGGCAGCTGCGGCCCAGGCCCAGGAGCGGGTCGTCACCGTCTGGTGGGCCCAGTGGGCCCCGGCCGACGCGCTGCAGGAATTGGGCAATGACTTCCAGAAGGAAACCGGGATCGCCGTCAAGGTACACCAGATCCCCTGGCCCTCGTACCAGGAGCAGGTTTTCCTCAACTTTGGCAATAAGCAGACGGACTTCGACATCGTGGTGGGCGACAGCCAGTGGATCGGGCGGGGGGCCACCAAGGGCCTGTATCTGGAACTCACCGACTGGCTGCCCACGGCGGTGGACCTCAAGACCATTCACCCGCGTGCGGCCAAGTACCTGTGTGAGTACCCGCCGGGCAGCGGCAAGTACTTCGCCGCCCCTTGCGAAACCGATGCCCTGGGCTTCGTGTACAGAAAAGATTGGTTCGAGGACCCGGCGAACCAGGCGGCTTTCAAGGCCAAGTACGGACGGGAACTCAAAACCCCCGACACCTGGGCCGAATTCCGCAACCTGGCCGAGTTCTTCCACCATCCCGACCAGAAGCGCTACGGCTGCTCCCTGCTCACCGGGCGGGAGTACGACTCCATCGTCATGGGTTTTCAGCCTTTTCTCTGGTCCTGGGGGGGATCCTGGGGCGATCCGGCCACCTTTGCGGTGAAGGGCTACCTCAACACCCCGCAGGCCGCCGAGGCCCTGCAGTTCCTCAAGGATATGTTGGCATTCACCCCGCCGGGGGGCAGCAACGCCGACTATTTCGTCAACCTCGAGGCCTTCAGCAATGGATCTACGGCGATGGTGCTCGACTACTTTCCCTTCTATCCGGGTATCGTCGCCAGCATGGGGACGCAGGTGGGTTTCTTCATGATGCCGGGCAAGGACGGCAAACGGGCCATCAGCCTGGGAGGGCAGGGTTTCAGCATCTCCACCAAAACCCCTGCGGCCCAGCAGGACCTGGCCAAGCAGTTCATCGCCTGGTTCCAAAAGCCTGAGGTGCAGCAAAAATGGATTGCCTATCCGGGGTCCTTCACCGCCAACACCGCCCTGCTCAAGAGCGAAGCCTTTGCCAAAGCCGCCCCGTACAACCCCACCTTTGCCGCTTCGCTCGACTATCTACAAGATTTCTGGAACGTACCGGCCTACAACGAACTGCTGGGCAAGGCGGTACTCTATTTGGGTGAAGCCCTAGACGGGGTGAAGACCCCGCAGGCGGCCCTGGACCAGTTGGCCGAGGAACACGAATTAATCATGCAGCAGGCCGGCTTGCTGAAGTAGGACAGTCCTCTGTGGCTGTCGTCGGTATGGGCGGCCACGGAGGGCCGTCCCACGTATCAATAATGAGTGAGGTCCAGGCAATGTCGGGAGGAGGGCGCGGCGGCTGGCTGAAGTACGGCTTTGTGGGGCCGGCCCTGCTCCTGCTCATCGCCATGAACATCTTCCCGCTGGTCTACAGTATCTTCCTCAGCTTCACCGACGCCGATCTGGTCGGCGGCGACTGGCAGGGGGTGGGGACGCGCAATTACGCCGCCCTTTTCCGCGCCCCCCAGTACGGGGCGGCGCTGCGCACCACCGCCCTCTTCGCAGTCCTGGCCGTAGGTTGCGAGCTGGTGCTGGGTTTCGCCCTGGCCCTGTGCCTCAGGGATCGTTTTCGTCTCAAACCCGCCCTGCTCACACTCCTACTTATCCCGATGATGCTGCCCCCGGCGGTGATGGGTATCTATTGGAAATTGGTGCTCAACGGCAATTACGGCATCCTCAACCAGGGCTTCGCCGCCCTGGGTCTGGGCCAGCCTCAGTGGATCACCGACCCAGGCCTCAAGTTCTTCTCCATGCTGATGGTCGAGGTGTGGATGTGGACCCCCTTCATGCTGCTGATCGGGCTGGCGGCCCTTAACGCCATTCCGGGGTACATCTATGAGGCGGCGGCGATTGACCGGGCCTCGTGCTGGCGGGTACTTTGCCGCATTACCCTGCCGATGTGCGCCCCGCTGCTGGGCCTCGCCGTATTGCTGCGAGCCACCGACGCACTCAAGCAGTTCGACCTGGTGATGGCCTTCACCGGACCCAACGACGCGGCCACCCAGACCCTCAGCGCCCTGCTCTATCAGGTGATGTTCCGCGACGGCAAGGTGGGATTGGGCACGGCGTACTCCTATGTGGTGCTGGTGCTGGTCATCGCCCTGGCCAGCGTCTTTCTCCGCTACCTGGAGCGGCTGCGGCAGAAGGGCGCTGCATGAAGGCCCTGCGCTGGGTTTTTGTGGTCCTGTACTTCGGTGTTGCCTCGCTGCCCCTGGGCTGGTTGGCGCTTACCTCGGTCAAACACAAAGCTGCCAGTATCAGTATCGATCCCAAACTCTTGCCCTCGCTTTCTGGATCAGAGGAGGGTATCTGGTTCGCCCCCACCTTGGAGGCGTACCGCCAACTGAACCAGACCTACACCGGCGCGGCCCGGCCTTTCTTTCACTACCTGAAAAACAGCATCCTGATTGGCCTGTCGAGCACTTTTTGTGCGGTGGTGATCGGCACGGCCTGCGCGTACGGCTTCAGCCGCTTCCGCATCGCCGGCGCGCGCGACTGGCTCTTCTTTATCCTCTCCACCCGCTTCCTGCCCCCCCTGGCCGTGGTGATGCCGGTGCTGATGATGTACCGCGAATTCGATCTGCAGAACACCCACCTAGGGCTGGTGCTGCTCTACACCACTTTCAACCTGTCGCTGGCCGTGTGGCTGATGAAGGGGTTTATCGACGAGATCCCCCGGGCCTACGAGGAGGCGGCGCTGGTGGACGGGTACACCCGGCTGCAGGTTTTCTGGAAGATCGTCGTGCCGCGCGCCGCCCCGGGCATGGCGGTGACCGGGGTCTTCTGCCTGATCTCGGCCTGGAACGAATACGGCTTTGCCATGACCCTCAACAACCAGGAGGCGGTGACCGTGCCGGTTTTCTTCGCCGGCCTCCAGGGCAACGTGCAGGGGTTGCCCTGGCCGCAGATCGCCGCCGGGGTGCTGCTCTTTGTGATCCCCATCGCGGTGTTCACGGTGCTGGTGCGCCGGCACCTCTTGCGCGGGGTGAGTTTCGGGACCATCAAGCGATGATTCGCTGGTGCGACAAAATCGCCCAGGCCGGCATGGCCCTGGGAGTGGCCCTGATGCTGCAGCCCTGGTGGCAGGGAGGGCTGCGCTGCGGGTTTTTTGCCACCGCCCTCTGCACCCTCTTGCATATCCTCACCTCACATCTGGTCGTCCGAGCCCAGGAGCAGACATGAGTTTCCTCCGGCTCAGCGGGCTAGAGAAGACCTACCCAGACGGCACCCGCGCCGTGAAGGGCATCGACCTGGAGTGCGAGGAAGGGGAGTTGGTGGTGTTGCTGGGACCTTCGGGTTGCGGCAAGACCACGACCTTGCGTATGGTGGCCGGGTTGGAGCAGCCCACAGCTGGCCGGATCGAAGTGGCCGGCGAGCAAACCACCGGGCTGCCGCCGGGGGCGCGGGACGTGGGTTTTGTCTTTCAGTTTTACGCTCTCTATCCCCATTTGCGGGTGCGGGAAAATGTCGGTTTCCCCCTAGAGTGTATGGGGGTGGGAAAATCCGAGCGCCAGCAACGGGTGGGCGAAATCCTCGAACGCCTGGGCCTGAGCCAACTGGCCGAATTCCTGCCCGAGCAGCTCTCGGGAGGCGACCAGCAGCGGGTGGCCCTGGCCAGGGCCATGGTGCGCCGGCCCCGGCTCTATCTGATGGACGAACCCCTGGGCACCCTCGACGCGGACTTGCGCCTGGAGATGCGCGAGCTGATCCGCACCCAGCAACTGGAGACCGGGGTGACTACCTTGTACGTGACCCACGACCAGGAGGAGGCCATGAGCCTGGCCGACCGGGTGGTGGTGATGGAGGCAGGGCAGATCCGCCAGAATGCCCCGCCTGCCCAGGTGTACGAGCATCCCGCCGATCTCTTTGTGGCCCATTTTATCGGCAGTCCGGGCATGAATTTTGTCGAGGGCCGGGTACATGAGGGGTGTTTTGAAGGGAAAGGCTGGACCCTGCCCCTGTCTCAGGAGAGTCTCCGGGGGCCGGCTACCCTGGGGGTGCGGCCCGAACATCTTCGCTTGGACCCGCAGGGACCGCTGCGCGGCCGGGTGGCGATGGACGAATACCTGGGCGTCTGTCGGCACTTGTACATCGACACCGAGGTGGGCCGGCTGGCCATGCGGGTGGAAAGCGATGGGCGTCTGCCCGTAGGGGCAGAGGTGGGCCTGAGTGTGGCTGCCGAGCACGTGCGCCTCTTCGATCCGACCACGGGCAGGGGCTGGTGATGGCGGCCTTGCTGCGTTTGCGCGGCGTGGTCGTGCGCTTCGGCCAGGTCCAGGCTCTGGCCGGGGTAGACCTCGAACTGGCCGCCGACGAGCTGCTGGTGGTGCTGGGGCCTAGCGGGGCGGGGAAGACGACGCTTTTGCGTACCATCGCGGGCCTGGAGACCCCCGACGCAGGGCAGCTCGAACTGGCCGGCGAGGACATCACCCGCTGGTCACCGGCCGCCCGGGACGTGGCCCTGGTCTTTCAGCATTTCGCCCTCTATCCAGATTGGACCGTGCGCCAGAACCTCGAATTCCCGCTCAAGGCTCCGGGGCGGAGGCTGGCAGGAGGGGAGATCGCCGAGCGGGTACAGTGGGCCGCCGGGCTCTTGCACATCGAAGGGTTGCTGGATCGGCCGGCTGCCCGGCTCTCGGGAGGGGAGATGCAGCGGGTGGCCATTGGCCGCTGCCTGGTGCGTCGGCCCCGGCTCTTTCTCCTCGACGAACCCCTGACCAATCTCGATGCCAAACTGCGCGAGGCCCTGCGGGTGGAGTTGGCTCTGTTGCGCCGGCAGCTGGGTATCCCGATGATCCTGGTGACCCACGACCAGGCCGAGGCCCTGTCCATGGGGGACCGGCTGGTGGTGTTGGATCGGGGACAGGTGCTGCAGAGCGGTTCCCCTGAGCAAGTGTACCGCCGGCCGGTTTCGCCCCTGGTGGCCAGGCAGTTGGGCCAGCCTCGGATCAACCTGTTAGAGGTGCGGCGACAAGGCGGCTACTGGGTGGGTGGCCAGGGGGTGCGGGTACTGGAGGCCGGCCAGGAAGGGGAGTGTATGCAGTTGGGGGTGCGGCCTGAGGACTTGATCCCAGAAGGAGGGCTGGACCCGGCGCGGGTGCGGGTGGTGGAGGACACCGGGCCGGCGCAAATTCTCTTGGCTGACTGGGGCGGGTGCCCGGTACACCTGTTGGTGGCAAAGGGCGCTCACTTTGCGCCGGGGGACCAGATCTTTCCCCGGGTGAAGCAGGGTCAGGCAGTGCTGTGGCCCTGCGGAGACAAATAAGATCGGCTTATCTTTTGACGAAATGAGTGCGCGATGACCCAGATCTACGACCAGATCCAGTTGGGCGAACTGCTACGCCGGGGTGGTGCCGTGGACAAGGACGGCGTCTACAGCTTCTGGTTGTGGGCGCCGCAGGGGAGCCAGGCTGGCCTCAACGTCAAAGGCCAGGCCTTCGAGCCCACCCACACCGGCGCCCCGGCGTCCTGGTACTCGTGGGTCCGGGCCGGACAGGTGGCGCTGAAGCAGGGGCAGGGGTTCCCGGTGGAGTTGCGCATGAACCAGCTCCAGGGCGGCGAGTCGGCCTCCTGCTTCCTAGCGCTTTCGGCGGAAAACAACTTCGACCCGCGCCGCAGCTTTGAGGTGACGCGGGTGTTCCAGCGCCATCCGGGTCCGGCCCTGGACCAGCGCTGGACAGTGAAGGACGGAGATACCCCGTGGACCCTGCGCACCTATGCCAGCCGCACCGCTTGGGAGCGGCGGGCTGCCCATATCCGCGAGCGGCTGCTGGTGAGCCTGGGGCTGTGGCCTCAGCCCGAGCGCACCCCGCTCAAACCCCGGATCTTTGGCCGGCTGGAGCGCGAGGGGTATAGTGTGGAGAAGGTTTGTTTCGAGAGCCTGCCTGGATTTCTGGTCTGCGGCAATCTCTATAGGCCGGCGGGCAAAGGACCCTTTCCGGGCATCACCTCGCCCCACGGCCACTGGCGGGGGGGCCGGCTGGAGCACTCGGCCGACTGCTCGATTCCGGGACGCTGCATCAATCTGGCCCGCCAGGGGCACGTGGCTTTTGCCTATGACATGGTCGGGTACCTCGACAGCGATCAGCTGCGGCACCGCCGTTTTGGCGGGAAGCGAGAGGAGCTGTGGGGCATCGGCCTGATGGGTCTGCAGCTGTGGAACAGCATACGCAGCGTGGACTTTCTGCTCTCGGTGGAGGACGTGGACCCCGAGCGCATCGGCTGCACCGGCGCCTCCGGAGGTGCCACCCAGGCCTTTGCGCTGACGGCGGTGGACGAGCGGGTCAAGGCCTCGGCCCTGGTCAATATGGTCTCAGCCCACATGCAGGGCGGGTGTACCTGCGAGAACCAGGGCCACTTGCGGGTGGAGATGAACAACGTGGAAGTCGCCGCCTGTATGGCGCCCCGACCCCTGCTGCTGGTCTCGGCCACCGGCGACTGGAGCTGCGACACCCCAGAGGTGGAGTACCAGGCCATCCGCAAGATTTACCAGCTCTACGGGGCAGAGGAGCGGGTCAGCGAGCGGCAGTTCGACGCCGGCCACAACTACCACCAGGGCAGCCGCGAGGCCATGTATGCCTTCTTCGGCAAGTGGTTCCTGGGTGTGGATGACCCGCAGCGCTTCCTGGAAAAGCCCTTTGCAGTGGAAAAGCGCGAGGACCTGCTGGTCTTCGTCGGCCAGCCCAGACCGGCCCACGCCCTGGATGAGGCCGGGCTGGTCAAAGCCCTGGTCGAGCGCAACGACAAACAATTGCAGGATCTCAAACCCACTGACGGCCCCAGCCTGACCCGCTTCAAGAAGGCCATGGCCCCGGCCCTGCGCCACGCCCTTTCGGTATCCCAGCCCGCTGCCGAGGAAGTCCAGGCCCTGAACCTGGGCCGCAGCCGGCGTGCCGCCTGCGTGGTACAGCGTCTGCTGCTGGGCCGCCGGGAACAGGGCGAGCAAATCCCGGCGCTGTGGTTCCTGCCCCGGCCCTTGAAGCCGGGGACGCCGGCGGTGCTGGTGATCCACCCGCAGGGCAAAGCCGCCCTGGCCGACGAGCGGCGCGGCCAGCCCGGACCCCTGGTGGCCGATCTGTTGGCACAGGGGCGCTCGGTGCTGGCCATCGACGCCTTCCTCACCGGGGAGGGCCGGGTCCGGCGCGAGGAATTGGGGCCTCACTTCAGCACCTACAACCAGAGCACCACGGCCTGCCGGGTGCAGGATATGCTCACCGCCCTGGCGTATCTAGATTCTCTGGAGGAGGTAGGCGCCGTGGACCTGCTGGGCCTACAGGAAGCCGGACCCTGGTGCCTGCTGGCCCGCGCTCTGACGCCGGTCGTGCGGCGGGCGGCCATTGACTTCAACTTCCTGGCTGCCGGCGACGAGCAGGTCTGGGCCGAGCAATTGTTCGTGCCGGCCATCCGCAGCGCCGGGGACCTGCGCACCGCTCTGGCCCTGGGCGCCCCTGGCCAGTTGCTGGTACACCAGGCCGGCAAGGGTTTCCCAGAGGACTGGGCCAAGCAGGCGTACCGGGCCGCCGGCCGGGAAGGGCACCTGGTGCTTTCGGGCCGGCGCATGAAGTGGGAGGCGGTGCTGGCGTGGTTGACGGCGGAGTGAAGGCACAGCGAGAGAGGAAGAGATGAAAATCGGCGTTGTCGACTTGGATACCTCCCATCCCCAGAACTGGATTCCCATCGAGCGGGAGCTGGGGCACGAGGTGGTGGGGGTGTGGGATGGGGGCGAGGTACACCCACCCGAGTACGTGCAGGATTTTGCCCAGAAACACCAGCTGCCCAAGGTGTATGCCAGCCTCGAAGAAATGGCGGCAGAGGTGGACTGCGCGGTGTTACACAGCTGCAACTGGGACACCCGCATCGAACGCGCGCGGCCCTTTGTGACCGCCGGCAAGGCCATCCTGTTGGACAAACCCATGGCCGGTAAGCCCGGCGACCTGCGCCAGTTGCTGGAGTGGGAGGCCCAGGGGGTGCGGTTGAGCGGTGGCTCCTCGCTGCGCTTCTGTTATGAGACCCAGGAGTACCTGGCCAGGCCCGAATCCGAGCGGGGGACACCGCAAACGGTGATCTGCGGCTGCGGGGTGGATGAGTTCAACTACGGCATCCATGCCTACTCGATGCTGGCGGGGCTGATGGGGGTCGGGGCCCGCAGCGCGCGGCATCTGGGGCAGGGGGGACAGCGCCGGGTGCAAATCAATTGGGCGGATGGCCGCACCGGGTTGCTGGTGATCGGGGCTGCGGCCCGCTGGCTGCCTTTCCACGCCACGGTGATCAGCGACAGAGAAGTGAGCCAGTTTCAGGTGGATGCCAGCCGCCTGTACCGGGCCCTGCTCGAAAAGATCCTTCCCTATCTGGAAGGACGCATTGCCGTGCCACCGATTCCACTGCGCGAGCTAATGGAGCCCGAGATGTGGGCCCTGGCAGCGCGCCGCTCCTGGGAGGAAGGGGACCGCGAGGTGAGTTTGGACGAACTGGGCGAGGGAGGATACGATGGGGCGGCCTTTGGCCGCTTCTACCGCGAACAAAAATACGGAAAGGGGAATTAAAAATGGCAGACAAATACCGGGCAGTCATCGCCGGCTGCGGCAGCATGTCCCACGGTCACGCCCTCGGGTACCAGAGCATGGAGAACGTCGAGGTAGTGGCCATCGCCGATCCGGTTGCCGAGGCCCGGGCCAACTTTGGCGAGCGCTACAGGGTCAAGCGGCAGTACGAGGATTTCAGGCAGATGTTGGACGAAGAGCGGCCCGATATCGTCAGTATCGTCACCTGGCATCGCCTGCACGCGCCCATGACCATCGCTGCCTGCGCCCGGCGACCCAAAGCGGTGCTCTGCGAGAAGCCGATGTCGGTCAGTCTGGGGGACTGCGACGAGATGATCGTGGCCGCCCGCCGCAACGAGGTCAAGCTGGCCATCGCCCACCAGCGGCGTTTCAATCCGGCCTGGAACGAGGCGCGTAAATTGATCAAAGAAGGGGCCATTGGCCGGCCCAGGCAGGTGGTGGCCAGGGGCGGGCAGGGCCTGCTCAACGATTGCTCACACCTGCTCGATATGATGCGCTACGTGCAGGGCGATGTGGAAGCCGATTGGGTGATGGGCAATGTGGAGCGCAAGACCGACCGCTATGAACGCGATATCCGCATCGAGGACCGCAGCGCCGGGATCATCCACTTCAACAACGGTGCCCTGGGTCTGATCTTGCAAGAATTGGACGGCCCCAATTACCAGGGCGGAATCTTCTACGGCAGCGAAGGCACCCTCGAATTAGACGAGCAGAAGGTGCGCCTGCTGAATAGCACGACCGGAAAATGGGAAGAGCGGGTGGTCCAGGGCGAGGACCCCAGCGTGGCCCAGGCCCGCGAACTGGTGGAATGGATCGAGGGCAAGACCGAGCACCGGGGCCGCGCTGAAAACGGCCGGGCCGCCGTGGAGATCATCATGGCCATCTACGAGTCAGCTCGTATGCACGAGGTGGTCTCCCTGCCGCTCAAGACCCGCACCTCACCCATTGATTTGATGGTGGAAAGCGGCGCTCTGCCAGTGGAGCGGCCGGGCCGCTACGATATCCGCGCCTTCCTGCTGCGGGGCGAGGCGATGAAACCAGGAGAGGTATGAATCTTCAGCCCCGCGCTTTCACGCCTTTGCCCCTGGGCAGCATCCGGCCGAGCGGTTGGCTGCGCGATCAGCTGCGCCTCCAGGCCAATGGCCTGACCGGTCACCTGGACGAATTCTGGCCGGATATTAGGGACAGTGGCTGGATCGGCGGCCAGGCCGAGGGTTGGGAGCGGGGGCCGTACTGGCTGGATGGGATGATTCCATTGGCCTTTCTGCTGGACGACGAGGGACTCAAGGAGAAAGCGGGCCGCTGGTTCGAGTACATCCTGGCGCACCAGCACCCCGATGGCTGGCTGGGCCCGGTGCAGGCTGATCGCTACGAGGCGTACGATCCCTGGCCGGTCTTCGTGATGCTCAAGGCCCTGAGCCAGTACCACGAGGCCACGGGGGAAGCGCGTTTCCTGCCGGCCATGGAGCGTTTCCTGCGCTGCCTGGACCGCCAACTGGACCAGCGACCGCTCTTTGTGTGGGGCAAGTCGCGCTGGGCCGACCTGCTACTCAGCGCGCACTGGCTCTACGAGCGCACGGAAGAGGCGTGGCTGCTCAAATTGGGGGAGAAGCTCAAGGCGCAAGGGTACGACTGGCGCGTCCACTTCGCCGATTTTCGCCATCGCGAAAAGACGCGGCGGGAGGATTGCCAGCAGCCTACGCATGTAGTCAACAACGGCATGGCCCTCAAACAGCCTGGGGTGTGGTGGCGCCAGTCGGGGGATGAGGGGGATCGCCAGGCCATTTTCCACATGCTGCACATGCTCGACACCTTCCACGGGCAGGCCACCGGGATCTTCACCGGCGACGAACACTACGCCGGCCTCGACCCCTCCCAGGGCACCGAATTGTGCGCGGTGGTGGAGGCGATGTATTCCCTGGAGGTGCTGCTCAGCATCGCCGGCACCGCGCGCCTGGGGGACCGCCTAGAGCGCCTGGCCTTCAACGCCCTGCCGGCTTCCTTCAAACCCGACATGTGGGCCCACCAGTACGACCAGCAGGCCAACCAGGTGTTGTGTGCCGTGACCCCGGAGCCCATCTGGACCAATAACGGGCCAGATGCCAACCTCTTCGGCCTGGAGCCCCACTACGGCTGCTGCACCGCCAATATGCACCAGGGCTGGCCGAAGTTTGCGGCGCATCTGTGGATGGTCAGCCCTGACGGAGGGCTGGCCGCTATGAGCTACGCGCCCTGCAAAGTGCAGCACGGGCCCTCGCAGGTGGAGGTGAAAACGGAGTACCCTTTTGGCGAGACGGTGGAACTGGCGGTGAGCGGCGAGGGCAGATTTCCCCTCTATCTGCGCATCCCTCGGTGGGCGACTGGTGCTCGGGTCGAGGTGGGGAGCGAGCGTGCCCCGGCCCGGCCAGGGGAGTTCCACAAGGTGGAGCGGGACTGGAGTGGGACCACGACCGTGCGCCTGGAGCTGCCCATGCACATTGAGGTGACGCGGCGTTATCACCAGAGCGTGTGTATCTCGCGCGGCCCGCTGGTCTATACGCTGCGGGTGGGGGAGGAGTGGCGCAAATTCAAGGGCGAAGAGCCCCACGCCGATTGGGAGGTGTATCCCACCACCCCCTGGAACTACGGGCTGCAGCTGGACCCCGAGGAGCCGGAAGCCGGCATCGTCTTTGAACAGGGCGAGGTGGGGGCGTGCCCCTTTTCGCCTGAGGGGGTGCCGGTGCGGATGAAGGTGCAGGGCCGGCAGGTGAGCCAGTGGCAGCTGGAACGCAACGCCGCCGGGCCGCTGCCCCAGAGCCCGGTGTCCTCGGTGGAGCTTCTTGAGGAGCTGGTGCTGATCCCGTACGGGTGTACGAATCTGAGAGTGACGGAGTTTCCATTGCTGGTGGATTCATGAACCATGTATAGCTAAAGGCATGTAGGGCGGGCCTCTGTGCTCGCCCCCACAACTAAAAATGCAGAGTCAATAATTCAAAGGAGAAGCATGAGCGAGCAGGTCATTTTCTCGATGGTGAAGGTCAGCCGGGTACACCAGCCCAACAACCGGCAGGTGCTCCGGGATATCACCCTGGGGTTTTTCTACGGGGCCAAGATCGGGGTGTTGGGCCTCAACGGCTCGGGCAAGAGCACCCTGCTGCGCATCATGGCCGGGGTGGATCAAGAGTACCTGGGGGAGGTGGTGCGGTCTCCGGGGTACACGGTGGGCATGCTGGCGCAGGAGCCCCAACTCGATCTGAGCAAAACCGTCCGGCAAGTGGTGGAGGAGGCGGTGCAGCCCATTGTGGATTTGCTGGCCAAGTTCGACGAGATCAACAACAAGTTTGCCGATCCCGACGTGGATATGGACAAACTGCTGGCCGAGCAGGCCAGGGTGCAGGAGGAGTTGGACCACCACCATGCCTGGGAGCTGGACAACCGGCTGGAGGTGGCCATGGACGCGCTGCGCTGCCCGCCCTCTGATGCCTTGGTCTCCGTGCTCTCGGGCGGCGAGCGGCGGCGGGTGGCCCTGTGCCGGCTGCTCTTGCAGGAGCCGGACATTTTATTGCTGGACGAACCCACCAACCACCTCGACGCCGAGTCGGTGGCCTGGCTGGAACACCACCTGCAGCAATATAGAGGCACGGTCATCGCCGTTACCCACGACCGCTACTTTCTCGACAATGTGGCCGGCTGGATTCTGGAACTGGACCGGGGCTATGGCATCCCCTGGAAGGGGAACTACTCCTCCTGGTTGGAGCAGAAGCAGGAACGGCTGGCCCGCGAGGAAAAGGTCGATCAGAAGCGTCAGCACACCTTGGCGCGGGAGTTGGAGTGGATTCGTATGTCTCCCCGGGCCAGACAGGCCAAAAGCAAAGCGCGCATCACCGCCTACGAGAACCTGCTCAGCCAGGAGACCGAAAAGCGGCGCGAGGATCTGGAGATCTACATCCCGTCCGGGCCCCGCCTGGGGGATGTGGTGATCGAGTTCGACAAGGTTAGCAAGGCCTATGGCGACCGGCTGCTCATCGAGGACCTCACCCTGATGATCCCGCCCGGCAGCATCGTGGGCATTGTCGGGCCCAACGGGGCCGGGAAGACGACGATGCTGAAGATGATCACCGGCGCCGAAAAGCCGGACAGCGGCACCGTGCACCTGGGCCAGACGGTGAAGGTGGCGTATGTGGAACAAATGCGCGAAACCCTCAATGGGGACAAGAGTGTGTGGGACGAAATCTCTGGGGGGTTGGACACGCTGATCCTGGGCGAACGCAAGATGAACTCCCGGGCCTACGTGGGCAGCTTCAATTTTGTCGGGCCAGACCAGCAGAAGAAAGTGGGGACCCTCTCGGGCGGCGAGCGCAACCGGGTGTTGCTGGCCAAGGTGCTCAAGGAGGGGGCCAATGTGCTGATGCTGGACGAGCCCACCAATGACCTGGACGTCAACACCATGCGGGCCGTGGAGGAGGCCATCGAGTCTTTTGGCGGCTGCGCCCTGATTGTCAGCCACGACCGCTGGTTCCTCGACCGGGTGGCCACCCATATTCTCGCCTTCGAGAGCGAGAGCCAGGTACACTGGACCATCGGCAACTACACGGATTACGAGGAAGACCGCCGCCGCCGGCTGGGGGATGACGCCGCCCAGCCCCATCGCATCCGCTACAAAAGCCTGAAGAGGTAGACCATGCGCAACCAACTCAAGGCCCTGCTCGCCGAGGGCAAGGTGGCTCTGGGGGGCCAGTTGCGTTTCGGCTCCCCGGCTATCGCCGAACTTTTTGGTCTGGCCGGGTACGACTGGATCTTGATCGACACCGAACACGCCCCCCAGACCCCGCCTGGGGTGATGGCCCAGCTGCAAGGGGTGGGCTGCACCCCGGCCACCGCCCTGGTACGGGTGGCCAAAAACGATCCGGACCTAATCAAACTCTACCTGGATATGGGGGCCGCCGGCATTGTCGCGCCCTTCGTCAACACCCCCGAAGAGGCGAAGGCAGGGGTAGACGCCTGTCGGTACCCGCCCCTGGGCACCCGGGGTTGGGGGCCGGACCGGGCTGCTGGGTACGGGTTGCGCAGCCAGGAGTACACCGCCTCCAGCGATCGGGAGGTGATGTTCGTACCCATCATCGAGTCGGCCGAGGCCATCGAAAATATCGAGGGTATTTTGGGGACCGAAGGGGTGGACAGCTGTATCGTGGGCCCGGTGGATCTCTCCATCTCCCTGGGCACCCCATTCGACTACCAGAGCGGGCACTTCCAGCAGGCCCTGGACGCGGTGCTGGCGGCGGCGCGGCAGACCGCAAAGCCGGCCGGCGTCGGGGTGTACGGCTCGGTCTTCGAGGCCGGATTGGCGACGGAATTGGTGGAACGGGGCTTCCGCCTGATCTTGGCCGGGGGGGACGAGTGGATCCTGGGCAGTGGGTGCCGCTTGGTGCTGGACCAGTTGCAGAAGCTGAGGAGTTGAAAGATGCGCAGGTTGAAGGTGCTCTTTCTGCCGGTGATGAAGCAGTACCACCTCTGGGGGGAGGATGTGGTCGAACTGGTCAGCCAGAAACATGATCTGGCGTTGTTCGATCCCCAGCAGCCGCTGGAACCCCAGTTCGCCGGCGTGGAGGTGGTCATCGACCACGGCGGGGCCGTGGGCACCCGGGCGCTGATGGACGCGGCGCAACAGGCCCAACTGTGGCAGGTGACGACCACTGGCTTCGAACACGTGGATGTGGCTTATCTGAAGGAGCGGGGCATTGCGGTGGCCCACAGTCCGGGTTTCTTCAGCAGCGCGGCCCTGGCCGAGACGGCGATGATGTTCATGCTGATGCTGAACCGCCGCTACCGCCAGGCCACTGACAATTTCCGCCAGGGCCTGCTCTACGAGCCGATGGGCGAGGAACTAGGTGGCAAGGTGCTGGGCATCGCCGGCTTCGGCGCCAGCGGCCAGGAGCTGGCTCGCCGCGCCCGGGCCTTTGGCATGAAGATCATGGCCATCGATGTGCGTCCCATCGAGCCGGCGGTGCTGGCCGAACTGAAGCCGGATTTTCTGGGGAGTCCCGAGGACCTGGACCAGGTGGTGGCGCAGAGCGATTTCTTCTCCGTACACCTGCACGTCAACAGCCAGACCCGCCACCTGATCGACGCCCGCCGCCTGGGGCTGATGAAGCCCATGGCCTGCCTGATCAACGTGGCGCGCGGGGCCCTGGTGGACGAGCAGGCCCTTTACCTGGCGCTGCAGGAGGGCCGGCTGGGTGGTGCCGGGCTCGATGTTTTTGCCCGGGAACCCATCGACCCACAAGCTCCGGTATTCCAACTCCCCAATGTCATTGCCACACCGCACACGGCCGGGGTCACCCGCCAGGTCTCCCGCCGGCGGGCCCAGGGGGCGGCGGAGAACGTGGACCGCGTGGCCCAGGGACTCGAACCTCTGCACCGAATCGACCAGTAAGGGTTCAGAGGGGCTGGAAGTGAGCCTCCAGCCGGGGCAGATCCACGCCGGACAGTTGTAGGGGCACCACGCTGTTGAGGGGCAATTCCTTTGGCAGATGTACGGAGAGTTCCATGGCTATTTCCGGGATGAGCAGGATGCTGCGGCGGTCCCGGCGGTCCACTATGATGCCTTCCCACCTAGAACCCATTCTCTCACTCAGATAGACCAGAGTCCAGTGGCGGTTGCTCAGGCGCTCGGCCTGGCGCACGGCGCCGGTGACCGCCTGGGCCGCGCCCACCCTGGCCAGCAACTGGTCGGCCCCCAGGGTCCGGTCGCCCCGCACCTGGGCCCGCAATTGTTGATGGACCACCAGGTCCAGGTAGCGCCGCAGCGGGCTGGTGGCCTGGGCATAGGCCTTGAGCCCCAGGCCGGCGTGTGGGCTGTGTACACTCTTGAGCTGGCTGCGTTTGAGGGTGCGCCGTTGGGCGAACATCCCGGCCAGCCCCTCTGGCAGGGGATCGCCCGCTTCGGGCGGGTCCTGAGTGGAAAAGGGGAAAGGCAGGCCCTGGTCGAGGGCGAAACGGGCGGCGGCCTGGCCGGCCATCAGCATGGCCTCGGTGACTAGATCTCGGCTGGGCAGAGAGCGTATGGGCTTGATGGTGACCTCGCCCGCCACGACGCGGATCTGGACCTCGGGCAGGTCGATGAAGAGGGCGCCGCGGGCTTGCCGGCGGACCTGGGAGGCCAGGGCCAGGCGGTGCAGGGTCTGGAAAGGCTCTTCGGCGAGGCGTTCCTGCACTTGTCCGTAGCTGAGGCGTTGGACCCGCACCAGGGAGAGACACAACTCAAAGCCCACCACATCCCCGGCCTGATTGAGATCCAGGCCAAAGGACAGGGCCGGCGATACCTCGGCCAGACCCAGGCCCAGTTGCTGGGTGACCAGGGGCGGCAGCATGGGCACGATACCCTCGGGCAGGTACAGGTTGGCGCCCCGGGCGCGGGCTTCCAGGTCGGCGGGGCTGTCGGGTTCGATGAGGGCAGCTACATCGGACACGTGTACCCACAGGCGCTGCCCCTCGATGCTGAGGGCGTCGTCCGGGTCCTGGTTGCCCTCGTCGTCGATGGCATAGGCCGGCAGGTGGGACAGGTCGCGGCGCGTTTCATCGGCCAAAGGTGACACGCTGAACTGCGGCGTGTTGATGGGCAGATCCAGGCGGCGAGGGTGGGGATTGAAGGTCTGGTCCCAGTAGCCCAGGTCCAGGAGCAGGGCATGGGCGTTCTCATCGGTCTCGGAGCTGCCCAGTTCGCGCAACAGGCGGCTGCCCGGCTGCCGGCCCAGGGCTAGTTGTTCGGTCTCGCCCAGCAGCCGGCGGTCGGTGGGCAGGATCTGGCGCGCCCTGACGCGGGCGACAAAATCCTCCCAAGCCTGTTCCTGCGCCCGCTTGGCCTGTCGGCTGGCGCGTTCATCCTCCACCTCGGCGGCGCTGCAGGCGCGCACCGCCTCGGGGGTGCCGCGAAAGTAGAGACCCTCGGCCACCAGCTGCCAGGTCGCCCAGGCCGTGGCCGGGGTGTAGGCGCCGAAGACCAGTTCGGCTACCTCGGCCAGGGGAGCGGTGCTGCCGGCCAACAATTCCCAGGCCGCTTCCACCTCGCCGGTCTGGGGCCCTAACTCGCCCAGGGCGTGCAGCGGACCGGGGTGGAGGAGGGCGGCGTCCTTGGGGCGCACCTTCTGGGAACGGCCGTCCTCCAGTTCGAGGTTGAGCCTTTCGCCCGCCTCTGCGACCCGGGCCGGGCGGTTTTTGAAGAGCACCAGGCTATCGGCGAGGATGGTTTGCATGGGGGACAAAATTAGGCGAGGGAGGCGGGGATTACAAGGCTATCTCCTTGACAGTGCGATATTCCACAGGTATCTTGCCGGCAAGAGGGCGACCATCTGTCATGGAGAGAAGCGATGAAGATCAGATGGACTATCAAAACGACGGTACCAGAAAGCCATAAGCTGCAGATCGATGTTCCGTCACATACTCCCTCCGGTCCTACTACCCTGGCGGTGGAGGTTATTTCGGAAGAGGGACGGCCATCCTATGTGACGGCGGAAGAATTGCTGACTTCAGAAATCTGTGGGATGTGGGAGGATCGCCAGGATATTGAAGACAGCGCTTCTTTTGTAGATCAGCTCCGCCGCGCCGAGGAAGAGCGCCGAGGCCTCCGCAGGTGAAGTCCTCCTCGATACCACGATCCTGGTAGATCTGCTCAGGCGCTTCTCTCCTGCTGAAACCTGGCTGCACACCTGCAAGAACTTCCGCTTCTACATATCGGATATCGTCGTCCTCGAACTGCATGCAGGGTGTCGAAATACTCAGGAAAAGGAGCGGCTCGACCGTTTCTGCAGTCGGTTTGACCCTCTGCACTTGGTGGCAGAAGACACGATGCGGGCAGTGGAGATGTTCCGGCGGTTCCGCCTCAGCCACGGGGTTGGCATCCTCGACGTGCTGATCGCGGCGCCGGCAGCCAGATTGGGAATTCCCTTGCTCTCCTCCAACTTGAAGCACTTCGAGTTTCTTCCCGATATCCGGGTAGAACGCCCCTGTAGTTGACCGGGAAGCCGACAGATGGCGGTCTGGATTCGATCCACCGCCACTGGATTGTTGTCGCAGAAATCGCGACTGCACCCGGTCTCCGCTCTCTCCGCCTTCCAGCTATCCTCCCACCCAGAATTCAGAGAAACAGGGCAGCAGCCCGGATTCTCCCACCTTTATTCAGGGCAGTTCGACTTGGGAGCCGGGGCACAATATATTAGGTGGAAATTCTGCGAAAGGAATTAGGGATATGCGAGAAGAATCCAGGGCCTTCCTGGAAGCCCTGGTGCGGGCGCCGGGGCCCTCGGGGTACGAGGGACCAGTGCGCCAGGTGTGGACCGATGAACTGCGCTCATGCGCCGACGAAATACGGGTGGATGTACACGGCAACGCCATTGCCGTCTGCAACCCGGGCGGCAACCCCCGCATCATGCTGGCCGGCCACATGGACGAGCTGGGCTTCCAGGTGTTGCACATCGACGACAAGGGCTATATCTACTTCGACACCATCGGCGGCTTCGACATGTCGATCGTGCCCGGTCGCAAGGTGCGTATCCACACCCGCAAGGGCGAAGTACTGGGCGTGATCGGCAAACGGCCCATCCATCTGATGAGCGGCGAGGAGCGCAAGAAGGTGCCTGAGCAGCATGAGCTGTGGATCGACATCGGTGCCAGGGACGCCAAGGAAACGCGCAAACTCGTCGAGGTGGGGGACCCGATCACCTATGACGCCAGTTTCGAAATGCTCCGCCGCGACCTGGCCATCTCGCGCGGTTTCGACAACAAGATGGGGGCGTACGTGGTGGCTGAGGTGCTGCGCCAGGTAAAACACGGCAAGAAGAAACACAAGGCGGCCCTCTATGCGGTGGCCACCGCCCAGGAGGAAGTGGGCATGCGCGGTGCCCGGACCAGTACCTTTGGCATAGATCCCCTGGTGGGCATCGCCGTGGACGTGACCTTCGCCACCGATCACCCCGGCATGGACAAACGCAAGACGGGCGAGATGAACATCGGCAAGGGGCCGGTGATCAACCGGGGGGCCAATGTCAATCCGGTGGTCTTTGAGCGCCTGGTCAGCGCGGCGCGCAAGGAGAAGATTCCCTACCAGGTCTGCGCCGAGCCGGGGGGCACCGGCACCGACGCCAACGCCATGCAGGTCAGCCGGGCCGGGGTGGCCGCCGGCCTGGTCAGTGTGCCGCTGCGCTACATGCACACCCCGGTGGAAGTACTCTCGCTCGAGGATCTGGACCACACCGTGAGCCTGCTCACAGCATTTGTCCTGGGAATAGACGAAACTACTAGCTTCATCCCCTAACGGGGCCAGGAGGCCACCATGAAGATCACTCAGGCTCACGAAACGCTGTACTGAGAAGGGAGTAAAGATGAAGAATCTGGCGACAGCCCTGCTGCTGACCGGGGCCCCGCTGGCCGGCTGCGGCGGCAAGGACGACCCCCCCCACCGCCCCGGCCCAGAACGATATCGCGGCAATTTCCAAGGTGCTGGTGGTGACCGGCCCCCGGAAATTGGCCCACTCAGGATGTGAGTAGGTGGGTGTTGATGAAGGCCTCTGGGATGGGGCCAACGCCCAGGGCAGGGCGGTGGGGAACGGGATGTATTTCTACCTGTTGCAGACCCCGCAATTTACCCAGGCCCGCAAGATGGCGCTGATCAAATGAGCCAGTACCGCGCTGCTATCGCTCAGTGGATCTGCGCTCTGGAGGATGGCCGGCTGCGGCCCCAGTTGGTCTACTACTACGGCACCGCCGAGGCCGGCCCTTGGGAGGGCCACTATCTGGAAGCCCTGCGCGCCTTTGTCGCCCGCTGCGGCGGCGAAGGGGAGGTGGTTATCGCCCGCTGTCCGGCGCAGATGAACCTGATGGGCATGCACATCGATTACGGGGGCATGCCCTCCCTGCGCATGGCGGTGCGCGGGGCCGACACTCTCGCTATCGCCAGGCCCAATCCCAGTGGCCAGGTGCGGCTGCACAGCCTGATGCGGGCGGCCGGAGAGGTGGAGAACCGTTTCGCCCCGGCCAGCTTTTCGCTGTCTGACATGGTCCCCACCGAGCCAGTAGCTACCCGCCAGGCGCTGATGGACTATGCCGGCCGGGTGGATCGCAGCCAGTTAGCTGCCGATTGGGCGGTCCTGCCCCAGGGAGGACTTATCTTCCTGGAGAGTTATTTCCGGCAGCGACACCCGTTGCAGGGCATGGATTGCCTGGTGTGGAGCAATGTCTCGCCCAGCGGCGGCATGAGTTCCTCCTCGGCCCTGGTGATTGCCACCGCGTACGCGGCCATGGGCGCCAGCGGCCTGGCCCCCGGGGTGGATATGCCAGAGGAGGACCTGATCGACGGGATCGGCACCTCCGAGTGGATCAGGGGGACCCGCGGCGGCACTGCCGACCACGGGGGTATGATCCTGGGCCGGACTGGCAAGGTGGTCAGCGTGGGGGTTTTCCCGGCCAGGACCCTGGGCTACGCAGCCCTGCCCGAGGCGTACGCGGCCCTGATCCTCGACAGCGGGGTACCCCGTGTGTACGACGAGGCCGTCAAGGAGGAGACGGTGATCGCCTATCCGCTGGGCGCTTTCTTGATCCGCCAGCTGATTCTGCCCCGACTGGCAGGGACCCCTGGATTCGAGGGGTTGCCCTCCGACTATGCCGAGTGTATTGCCTATATCCGCGACATCACTTGCCAGCGGCTGCGCCTCGGACTGCCCCAGCTCTACCGGGTGCTGCAGGCACTGCCCTTGATCACCACGTTGGCGGAGGTGGAAAAGCAGGCCGGGGCAGCCTATGCCCCCTTTCACCGGCTGCAGATCGGCGACCGCTTCCAGCGCATCACGCCCGATTATCCTATCCGCCTGCGCCGGCGCTTCGCCTTTGGCCTGGCCGAGCAGGACCGGGTGCGGGCTATGCTCGAGTTTCTCAATGCCGGCCGGCTGGCCACTGCCCTGCAACTGGTGCAGATCGCCCACGACGGGGACCTGGACTGCGAGGTGAGCGACGCCGACCTGGAAAGACGCCGGCAGGCCGCCCTGGCCGGCGAGGAAGCCGGGCAACTGTGTTTTTTGCCCGGCGGGTACGGGCGCATGACCCCGGCCTACGACCGGGTGGTGCGGGTGATCAATCAGTACCTGGCCGAGCGAGGTGGTCCCGAGGCCGGGGCGGTGCAGCGTCTGGGGGCCGGTTGGGGGGGCAATGTGGGGGGGCTGGTGCGGCGCGAGTTCCTCAGTGGAGACGAGGGTTCCAAGTTCGAGCGTCTGCTGCGGGAGGAGTTGGGCATCGAGGTAGAATTGGACTGTTGCCAGGCCCTTCCCGGGGAGGGCGCCTGCCTCTTGCGGGCCCCGGAGAACAAGGTATGAGGGGGTTGCTGGCCGGGGTGCGGGTGTTGGACTTCACCCGGGTGCTGGCCGGCCCGTACGCCTCGATGGTGATGGCCGACCTGGGGGCCGAGGTCATCAAGGTGGAATTGCCCGGCCAGGGGGACGAGTCGCGGGGATTCGGGCCTTTTCAGCAGGGCGAGAGTGCGTACTTCATGAGCGTCAACCGGGGCAAGAAAAGCGTCACACTAGATCTGCGCATTCCGCGAGGGCAGGAACTGGCCCGGCAGTTGGCCGGCAAATGCCAGGTGTTGATCGAGAATTTTCGCCCTGGCAGCATGGCCCGTTTCGGGCTGGGCTGGGAGGAACTGCACCGGCACTGTCCGGGGCTGGTCTATGCCTCTATTTCTGGATTTGGGCAGACGGGTCCGTACGCCGGCCGTCCGGCGTACGACGTGGTGATCCAGGCGATGAGCGGCCTGGCCAGCATCACCGGCCACCCAGGAATGCCGCCGGTGCGGGTGGGCTCCTCGGTCGCCGATCTGAGCGCGGCACTCTTCGGGGTGATCGGCATCCTGGCGGCCCTGGCCCGCGTCAGGGAAACGGGCGAAGGGCAGCAAGTGGACATCTCCATGTTAGACTGTCAGGTGGCCTTGCTGGAGAACGCCATCGCCCGCTACCAGGTCACCGGGGAGGTGCCCGGCCCCCTGGGCTCGCGCCATCCGACCATCACCCCCTTCCAGTTTTTCGAGACCGCCGAGGGGTACCTGGTGGTCGCTGCCGGCAACGACAGCCTGTGGCAGCGCCTGTGTGCGGCCCTGGGCCTGGAACAAGTAGCGGGGGATCCCCGCTTTGCCACCAATGCCCTGCGCACCCAGCACCACACCGCACTCGAAGCAGCCCTCGCCCCGGCCTTCCGCACTCAGAGCGTCGCCCATTGGTGCCAGGTGCTGGAAGAAGCCGGGGTACCCTGCGGCCCTATCTGCGATATCGCCCAGGTGGTGGCCGATCCCCAGGTGCGGGCCAGGGGTATGATCACCAGCCAGGATCACCCGCGGGCCGGCGAGGTGGTCATGCCGGCGTCACCGCTGAAGTTCTCGGCCACGCCCGTAGAACCGGGCGCGCCAGCCCCGCTGCTGGGGCAGCATACCGGGGAGGTCTTGGGTGGGTTGTTGGGCCTGCCCGAGGCGGAACTGGACGAATTGCGCCGCATCGCCGTCATCTGAGGTCCTCACACCCGCCGCGTCTTCCATTTTCCCCGCTGGAACCAGAAAAGTTTCAACAGGCCCTCCACCGCCGAGGCGATAACAAAGCTGTACCACAGGCCGTCGGTGCCCAGGCCGCCGAGATGCGGCAGCGTATAGAGCAAGGTCATCAGGAGAGGCAGGCGCGCAACCAGAGCGAAGACCAGGGGTGAAAGCGTGTCGCCGGCCCCCTGCAGGGCGCGGCCCAGGATCAGGTTGAGGGACATAAAAAGAAAGCCCGGGCTGAAGACGTGCAGGCAATCGGTGCCCAGGGCGAGGGTCTGCGTGTCGGTGGTGAAGAGGCCGATGATCGCCGCGGCGCCCAGGTAGTAGGCGACGGCCCCGCCCAGGAGCACCACCCCGTACAGGCCGGTGATGATCCAGGCGCTGCGGGCGGCCCGCTCGGGTTTGCCGGCCCCCAGGTTCTGCCCCACCAGGGTGGCGGCCGCGCCGCTCAGGCCAAAGCCGATGACCATCATCAGCATGGTACTGCGCGCCGCCACTCCGAAGGCGGCCACGGCCGTGGTGCCAAAGGCGGCGATGAAGTAGTTGGCCAGGATGTCGGCCACCCCGTAACAGCCGATTTGCAGTGAGCCGGGCAGGGCGATGCGCAACATGCGGCCGATGAGGGGGAAATCGGGCCGCAGGTCGGCCAGGCGCAGGCCGATTTCTTGGTTTCTGAAGAGCAGGCGGAGCACCAGCACACCCGCGACGCCTCGCGAGAGCACCGTGGCCAGGGCCGCCCCGGGCACCCCCAGGGCGGGAACGGGCCCCCAGCCGAAGATGAAGAGCGGGGCCAGCAGGATGTTGGCCCCAAAGGCGATGGCCCCCAGACGCATGGGGGTGTGGGCGTCGCCGATACTCTGCAAGATGCCGCTGGTGAAGAAGAGGGAGACGGTGGCGACCACACCCAGGAAGAAGATCTGCAGATAGGCGCTGCCCTGGGCCACCACCTCGGGCGAGGCGCCGATGAGTTTGAGCAGATCGTCGCGCCAGATTTCGCCGTTGGCCGCCAGCAGGACAGAGAGCACCGCGGCCATCAGTAGGGCCTGGCCTATCACCCTGCGGGTCATTGCCAGATCCCGCGCCCCGTAGAAGCGGGACACCATCGCCCGCATGCCCATGTCGATACCGATCACCAGGGTCATCACCAGTTGGATGATGGCCCCGCTCATCGAGACCCCGGCGATGGCGTCTGGTCCCAGCCGCCCGACAAAAATCATGTCGAAGATGCTGGAGGAGGTCTGGAGAAAATTGCCCAGCATCATCGGCCAACTCAGGCGCAGGATCGCGGCCAGCAGCGGCCCTTCGGTGAGGGGGTTGGCGGGAGGGGCGGCTGGGGGGGCCGTCCTCACGCCCAGGGCGCAGCCACGCCCAGTTCCTCGCCCGTCTTCTTCAGGCGCTCCAGATCCTCGATGCCCATGGGGATGCCCTCCTGGACGTATTCCTGGGTCTTGCGGTATTCCATGGTGCCCGGCAGCGTGGCTTCGTCGTAGCCCTTGAGGGGGATCATCTCCTCGCGCACGTGGCTGATCAGGGCGTCGATCCCGGCGCGCACCTGGGTGGCCGGGGCGAAGAGGCCCAGGTCCATCACCCACACCAAGCTGCCCAGGCGGGCGCCGGGCCAGCGCTCGGCGACGGCGCGAGCCTCCTCCTGCCCCTGGCCGACGAAAACCCCGCCCAAGGCGGTGGCGATACCGGTATACCCCATCGATTTGAAGAAGGCGGCGGGAATCAGGGCTTCGATGGCCTCAATCTCGTGACCGCGCTGATAGTCGGCCAGGATACAAGTGGCCCCGTCCAGCACCAGGGGGGGGCCTGCTAGGCCGGGCAGGCCAAAACACAGAGGCGGGTTGCCGTAGTTGGCGGCCCGTTTGTCCTGGTTGGAGGGGTAGTACTGGGGATAGGCGCCCTGTACTGAAAAAGCGAAACAACCCTCCTCCATGGCCCGGTGGACGTAGTGGCCGGCCGAGCCGTAGTGGCCCAGGTGGCAGGCGGCACCCACGGCCACACCTTTGGCCTTGGCTTTTTCAATGGCCTTTTCGGTGGCCAGCATGGTGGGGGCGTACCCCAGGCCGCCGTCTCCATCGATGAAGACATGGGTGTCGGTCTCGCGGATGACCTTCAGGTTGGGCCGGGGATTGACCCGGCCGCTCTTGAGCGTAGGGCAGTACCCGCCGATAGTGCGGATGCCGTGGGAACGCACCCCGCGCAGCTCGGAATTGGTCAGCAGCTGGGCCAGCTGGTCGGCGTGCTCCGCCAACAGGCCGGAGGCCTTGAGGCAGGCAGCGGCATAGGAACGGAGTTGGTCGGCAGGGATACGCTTGAAGTTTTCGGGTGGACGGTTCATCTAGAGAAAGGCTCGTCTGTTTTAGGTTTACTGCTTGAATTTCAGCGCCCGGCCTGGCAGGGGGGTGGGCAGGTCCTTTACTTCGGCGCTGTCGCGGATGATGGGCACGCCATTGACGATCACCTGCTCGATGCCGGTGCAGAACTGGTGAGGGTCTTTGTAGGTGGCCCGGTCAGCCACGGTCTGGGAATCGAAGACCACCACATCGGCAAAGGCCCCTTCCCTAAGTAGGCCGCGGTCCTTGAGGCCAAAGCGGACCGAAGGGTAGGCGCTGAGCTTGTACACCGCGTCTTCGAGGGTAAAGAGGTGGTGGTCGCGCACGCAGGAGCCCAGCAGCCGGCCGGCAGACCCGTACATACGCGGGTGGACCGCCCCGTCGGGAAAGTAGATCCCATCGGTGCCCATCATGTACTTCTCGTGGGCCAGGAAGGGGAAGACCAGTTGGTCGTCGCCGTAGTGGAAGACCAGGAGGACAGCGAGATGCTCCTCGATGAGCAGGTCGCACAGGGCGTCGGCAGCCGGCTTGCCCACCGCCCCCACGTACTCGGCCAGGCTCTTGCCCAGGTAGCGGGAGTTCTCCTTGCCCGGCAGCCAGGCGATGAAGGTCTGGTCCAGTTTGTACGCGGCCAGGCCCTGGGCAAAGCGGGCGCGGATTTGCGGCTCGCGCAGCCGGGGCAATACCCCCATCGGCCCCTCCTCCCACACCTCGTAGGGCAACAGGAAGTTGAGCATGGTGGAGCCGGGCAGGTAGGGGTAGACATCGAAAGAGAAATCCACCTCGTGTACCGCGGTTTTGTCGATGTAGGTGAGGATGGCGTCGATCTGCTCGGGGGTGGTGCCCTTGAGGTGAGAGATGTGAACCGGCACGCCAGCGCGCCGGCCGATCTCCACCGCCTCCTTCACTCCTTCCAGAGTGCCCTTCTTGTAGCGCACATGGCTGACATAGAGCCCGCCCTGGGCAGCCATGGGGGCGCAGGCCTCGGCCAATTCGGCAGTGGAGGCGAAACATTCGGAGATATAGTCCAACCCAGTGGAGAGGCCCACCGCGCCTTCGGCCATGCCTTGTTCGACTAGGGAGCGGATCTGGGCCATCTGGAAATCGTCCGGCGCTGCTCTTCCGTACCCGTAGGCCAGGACCCGCACATTGGCGTAGGGAAGGTGGGTGATGGCGTTCTGCACGCAGCGACCGTCGAGCCGGGCCATGTACTCGCCCAGGCTCTGCCAGCCGCTATACTCCTCGTAGAGCAGGGCGTTGAGGGCCCGCATGTAGAAGATCCAGTCGGGTGCGGAGTGGCGATCCACCGGGGCATAGGAGATGCCGTCGGCCATGATCACCTCGCTGGTGAACCCCTGGGTGGTCTTGGGCAGCAGGTGGGGAATCTTGAGCAGCCAGGCGTCGGAGTGGTTGTGGACATCGACAAAGCCGGGGGCGACGATCTTGCCTGCCGCGTCGATGCGTTGGCGGGCTTCTTCCTGGTGCAGATCCCCCAGCGCGGCGATGCGGTCGTTGCGGATGCCCACATCGACCCGGTGCCGGGGCGCGCGGCTGCCGTCGATCAGGGTGCCGTTGGTGATGATCAGGTCGTACAATGCAGCTCTCCTTGTCGCTCAGGTTGAATGGGGGCGCGGATCACAAAAGTTCAACCTCCAGATCGTCGAACCAGGTGGTGCCCGGCCCGTCCTGGCGCAGGATGAGGCACAGGGCGTGGATGGCCGGCGGCGGCGGTCCGTGGATTTCCACCTGCACCCGGGTCCAGTCGTGGGTGCCCACCAATTTCTGCGAACAGTGATAGGGATAGCGCTCGGGGTTGTACTCGTTGTGTACATCCCAGCGCAGGGCCAAAAAGGAACCCCGGCCACCCACATTCTGGGTTTTGATGTACACCGAGACTCTGAAGCCGATGGCCGGCGTCCATTTCTGGGTCCAGGCCCCGTCCCCCTCGCGGTCCATGATCCACTCGGTGGGACCGGCGTGTTCTTTGGCGATCATCAGCGAGTGATCGTCGCTGCGGCCAAAGTCGCGGCACCAGCGGGCCCCTTGGCCCTGGGGCAGCCAGGGCCAGGGGTCAGTGGGCCCCCCAGTGGGCTGGTCCAGGCGCAGGGGGCGGGCAAAACTGGTGCGGCGCTCATACAAGGGCAGCTCGGTGCAGCCGGCGTACTCCACTTTGGGTACGGGCGCGGCGGCCTCTTGCAGCGCCTGTGCCTTGGTATCTGGGCAGAGGCGCACGCGAAAACGCTCGCAGATGGGGGCGTAGAGTTCGTCGCGGGTGTAGCGGGCCAGCAGGTGCAGGTCGTAGCCCCAATTGCACACGGCCAGGGCGCTGCGGCTGGCAGTGGCCCCGACAAATTCGAAGGCCGGGTTGTTGCCCTCGTCGTGAGCCAGGACCAGCAAGCCGCCCTCCCGAAAAGACTGCGGGCAGGGGATGCCGGTGGCCAGGTGATTGAGCGGCATCTGCCACACGGACCCATCGCCCTGCTCGGCCAGCAGATGGGTATAGCGTTTGCGCCACATACCGGGGAACTCGACGGTGGGCCCGGGCACGTCGCAGTACCAGGGATCGCTGTACTGGAGGGTAAGGTGTTCACCGCCGCCGAATTCGCGGGGGTTGTCGAAGACCTCGGGGCTGTGGATTTCGAGATGGGCGGCAAAAGCGTAGATATAAGACCCGCGTTCCGGGTCGTAGCTGAGGGTGAGCACCCGGCGCGAGGTGGCCACCCCGCCCGGCTCGCGGCTGATGAGGGTCAGCACCAACTGTTCGCTCTCCTGCCCCTGCACCTGCAGGTCCACCAGTTCCGAGGTGATGAGGGTGCGCAGATTCCAGAAGAGTTGGACCCCGGCGACCAGGGGTCTTCCCCCTGGGGCGAGCACCAGTTGGCGCAGTTCCAGTGGCTTGAGGTTTTGGTTGAAATAGCGTAAGTTTTGCTCCGGCTGTTCAACCAGGGCGCGCGTCAGGCACGCGATGGGTTTTTCGCCGTCGCAGATCCACTGTTCTCCGGCGCACACGCCACCAGAGGTGCGCAGAGCGAAAAGCGGGCGGTGGGGCATGGGGGTTTGCTCGGGATGGGGGAGGGGAAGCCGGCCAAAAACAGCCTCAAAATACCGACTGGAGGACGATCTGGCAAGGAGGCAGACTGGAATGGCCGAGGGTGCGAGCGGGGTAAGGATCGGTGGGGTGGAGCTGCAACTGAGCCCGCCGGTGACCGCTGACCAGGAGTGGATAGGCCAACCCGAGGTCCTCAGGGAGTTGCTGGCCTGCTGGCTGGTGGTGGATGCCCGGGACCTGCCGCTCTCGCCGCGATTGGTAGGGCCGCCGGGCATCGGCAAGACCACCCTGGGCATGGCTGCGGCGCGGCGGCGGCAGCAGGCGCTCTATATCTACCAGTGCACCAGCGACACCCGGCCCGAGGACCTGTTGGTCACCCCGGTGCTGGCCGAGTCGGGTCGTATCGCCTACCACGCCTCTCCCCTGGTCTCGGCGGTGTTGCAGGGGGGCATCTGCGTGTTGGACGAGGGCAATCGCATGAACGAAAAGAGCTGGGCCTCGCTGGCACCCCTGCTCGACCACCGGCGCTACGTCGAGTCGGTGATCGCCGGCATCACCATTCCGGCCCACCCCGAATTCCGCTGCTGCGTCACCATGAACGACGACGAGTCCACCTACGAGGTGCCCGACTACATGCTCTCGCGCCTGCAACCCACCCTGGAGGTGGGTTTCCCCAGCCGCGCCGACGAGTTGGCCATCCTGCGCTACCATCTGCCCTTTGCCGAGTCCCAGATCCTCGAGATGACCGTCGGCTTCCTCCAGCGCTCCCACGCCCTGGATCTGGAATTCTCGCCCCGCGACGGCATCCACATCGTCCGCTACGCGCTCAAACGCCTGGCTCAGGAAGAGGGGCACCCCCTGGCCACCGACCAAGCCTGGAAGGAGGCGGTGGAAAGGGTCCTGGGTCCCGACGCCCTCGACCTGGAGCGCATCGCCCAGGAGCGCCGCTTTGCCCTGGGGGATACCCCCGAGCCCAGGGGTATGGAAGATTTCTTCTTCGAGGAGGACGACCCGCTGCGTCCTGGGCGGGACGATGAAGTCCTCTGAGCTGAGGCTCCGCCGGTGAACTCCATTTTTGAATTGAGCCCGCACCTGTGGGTACTGCCGGTGGTCTACGGCAGCGGCGACTTTGCCCTGGAGGTGCGCCGCCGTCTGCGCGACCAGCCCTGCGACTGCCTGGCCCTGCCCCTGCCGCCCTCCTTCGCCAATGCGGTCGAGCGCGGGGTCGAGCTGCTGCCCCAGATCTCGGTGGCCCTGCAGGCCGAACCCGACCTCGAAGGTGCCTATAGCCTGGTGCCCATCGATCCCTGCCAAGGCGTGATCGCCGCCCTGCGGCACGCCCTGGAACTGGGCATCGAGCGGGCCTATGTGGACCTCGAGGTCGCCGCCTACGAAGTCCCAGAAGTGCCCCTGCCCGATCCGTACGCCCTCAAGCAGCTCTCCCTGGAGAAATACCTGGCCGCGCTGCTGCCTTCCCTACCGGCCCCAGCCGAACAGAGCCAGCGCCTGGAACGCATCCGCTACATGGCCTACCAGCTCCACTGCCTCGAACTGGAGTACCAGCGCATCGTCTTTGTCTGCTCGGCGGCCGACTGGCCCTGGATCCGCCAGGCCTACCAGGCCCGCGCCCCGTACGTGCAGCCCTATCCGGCGCCCGGCCTGGTGCAGCTGTGCCGGGTGGCCGAGGAAAGTGTGTACTTTGCCCTGGGTGAACTGCCCTTCCTCACCCACCTCTACGAGCACCGGCGCGCCGAACTGATGGGGGAGAGTTCGCTGGGGGTGGACGGGATCAAGGCCCTGCTGCTGGAGGCCCGGGATGCCTGGATCTACGAGCAGGACCTGGACACCCACTGGCTGACCCCCCAGTGTTTGGGCCTATTGCTCAAATACGTGCGCAATCTCACCCTCATGGAGGGCCGGTTGGCTCCCGACCTCTACAACCTGGGCCTGGCGGCTAAGCAGGTGGTGGGAGACGATTTTGCCCTGGCCCTCATCGAGGTGGCCCGCGAGTACCCGCCTCAGCGTATGCCCTCGCCGCTGGAGGATCTGCGCCTGGGCATGGGGAAACTGGTTGATCTGGACGGGCAGGTGCGCCCCTTCAGGGATCGCCTGCAGGGGGCACCGCGCCACTGGCGCTCCCTGCCGCTGCGGCCGCAGCCGCCTCGTCCCGACCAGGAGGGGTGGGCGGCGCAGTGGGACCCCTATGGGCACTGTTCCTATCCGCCCGAGGACCGGCGCATCGAGAGCTTTCAGCAACACGTGCGGGCCCAGGCCCGGGTGCTGCTGGGGGAGCAGCAGGCGCGGGTGGAAAAGTTCACCGCCTCGCTCAAGGACGGGCTGGATATGCGCGAGACCCTGCGCAACTGGCACCGGGGCGGGCTCTATGTGCGCGAGATCCCCCCGTCGCGGGGCCAGATCGAGATTGCCGTCTTCCTCTTCGACAGCCCGGCCCAGGCCGAACGCTACACCTGGCGCACCACCTGGTACGCCGAGCACGCGGAGGAGTCCACCCTCTGTTTTTACGCCACCCCCTTCCTCGATAATATGGTCGGGCCGGGCATCGGTCAGTCCCAGTACGGGGGCTGCTTCTTTCTTTTTCCGCCCCGGCCCATCCCCGATGTCTGGACCGACAGTCGTTTCGATTTCACCCGCACCCTGGAGGAACGGCTGCTGGCCGGCGCCCTCTTCCACTCCGCCGAGCCGCGCATAGCCCTGGTGGCCCCCCATCCGCCCCAGGCGTCGTGGCGGCAGCTGGCCCGCCGGCTGGGGCGGCAGATCGTCTACATCCCGCTCAAGCGTTTCTCGCCTTCCACGGTAGACCGGCTGCGCCGTTTCCACGTGCTCAACGACAAACAGGTGCGCTCCTTCGCGGCGCGTTTTATCCGGGATTTGCGCTAGCTGAAGAAGGCGTCGGGGAATGGCCCATTCCGACTTTTCCCCAGGCGCGTCCCGCAGCACCCAACGTATGGGGTGCTGCGTAGCACTTGTTGCACTCCCCCAAGACCCTTCCTCCGCAACGCCCCATACGTTGGGGCGTTGCGCCACGCGGACTTCCCTTCCCGGCCACTCCCCGGGAAAAGTCTCCAGGGTCCTCTCCCCGCCGTTCTTGCTGCGCCCCTTCATCCACCATCACGCTGAATACCGCTCCCGGCCATTTCCAGGTCCCTGGCGGGATATCAACCCAAAACGGTCAGTCTGACGGCCTCCGCTTGACAGGCCTTGGGTGATTTTCCACCTTTCACCTCTAAACGTCCCACCCCTCGCCGAAAGGACCTGCGTGCGCATCGTCGATCCCCACGTCCATATCTGGAAAAACGACCCCGCTTATCCCTGGGCTGTCGAGACTACCAGCCCTCCCACCGACGATTTCACCCCGGAGATGCTGCTCGAGGCGATGGCAGCCGGTGGGGTGGAAAAGACGGTGTTGGTGCAGGTGATCTACTACCGTTGGGACAACAGCTATGTGGCCGATGCCATCGCCCGTTATCCCGACAAGTTCATGGCCGTGGGCCGGGTCAACCCCCTCGATCCGGCGGCGCCCGACCATCTGAGTCGCTGGGTGGAGGACAAGGGCCTCCACGGGGTGCGCCTGAGTCCTTCCACCGATGCTTCGGGCGACTGGTTCAGGGGGCCACTCATGCCGCCCATCCTGGCCAGGGCCCAGGCGCTCAAGGTGCCCTTCCTGCTGCTGACCGGACCCTCCCGCCTGGCCGATCTGGTGCCTCTGCTCGACCAGCACCCCGACCTCGATGTGGTCATCGACCACATGGCCGACTGCCGGCCCGAGGACCAGGAGGGCCGCCGGCTGCTCATGGCATTAGCCCGCTATCCCAGGGTACACGTCAAGATCAGCCATACCTGGTCCCTCTCGGGGCAGGCCTATCCGTGGCCGGACACCCATGGCCTAGTGGAGGAGGTGTACCAGCATTTTGGGGCGCAGCGCATCATGTGGGGCACAGACTGGCCCATGTGCTTGGCCAAGGCCCCTTATTCCCAGCCGCTTTCGGTAGTGCGCGACGAGATGAAGTTCATCGCCCCTCAGGATCTCGAGTGGGTGCTGGGCAAGACGGCCCTGAAGCTCTGGCCCTTCGCCAGCAGGAGATAATTGCGTGAGGATCGGTATTGTCGGCGCTGAAAACAGCCACACCGTGGCTATCGCCAAGGTGGTCAATGTGGAAAAGCGCATCCGCGGCGCCCAGGTCACCCACGTGTGGGGCGAAACCCGGGCCTTTGCCCTCGAGGCCGCCGAAGCCGGCCAGATCCCCCAGATCGTCAAGCACCCCGCCGAGATGATCGGCCAGGTGGACGGGGTGGTGGTGGATCACCGGCACGGCAAGTTACACTTGCCGGCGGCCTGGCCGCTGCTGGAGGCGCGTATCCCGCTCTTCATCGACAAACCCTTCGCTTACCGCCTCGCCCAGGGCCGGCGCTTCCTGGCCCGGGCCGCCCAGCTCGAGGTGCCGGTCTGTTCCTTCTCCACCCTGCCCAAGCAGGAGTCCTTCCGGACCTTGCAGAAGGAGGCGCGCCAGTTGGGGCGGATCGACGCCGTGATCACCTCGGGCCCCTGCGATATCAAGTCCAAGTGGGGGGGGATCTTCTTTTACGGCATCCACCAGGTGGATATGATCCTGCGTTTGCTGGGTTATCAGGTGGGCCATGCCCAGGTGGTCAAGGGCGCTGGCAAGAACCACGAGGGTGTGCTCAGCTTTGCCGGCGGGGCCTTGGGGGTGATGAACCTGATCGGCGCCGGCGGGGCCCAGTTCCACGTCAGCGTGATCGGCGAAAAGGGTCGCCTCGACCGGGCCATTACCTA
>SICG01000102.1 GCA_009691525.1 Candidatus Latescibacterota bacterium
TGAAGGCTCACGCCAAAATCGCGGGCTACCGCGCGTTGACTCTCACCACGACGGACCGCTGCTACCATCGCACGCCGTTGTTCTTCCGGTTCCTTTTTTGCGCCATCGCACGCTCCTCATGAGGGTTTCTATGAAGATAAGTGACCCCCCGAACCCTGTCACCTGGCCCCTTAAGTCGTTGAAATCACTATCACTACCCCTTCCATAGCCCTCTTCCTGCAAGCTGATATTCCGCCGTGCACAGAATTTATTTCCCTTCTTCTGGAGCATTTTGCCGCCCCGGTCCTGGTTTCCTTGCTAGTGGGTAATTTCGGAAACTCTTGCCGCAGAGGGGAAATGTGCCTGGAACCTGCCTGAGCAGCGGCTGGCATAATATTTGCCCTCCGTAGCAGGGTCTTTTACCAGGAAGGGCGCACATGGCACAAAGCTCAGGATGGCTAACACTGCTGGGACTGATGTTTTTTATTTACATCGTTCCCGAACCGCTTTTGGCTGCCAAGTTAGAATTGCGCCAGGGCGGTATACCGGCAACACCGATATCTCCGTGGACGTCGGCGACGAATTCGAGGTGGAACTGTGGGTGGACGCGGAGAACCGGCCCATCTCCGGCGCCGCCGTTTTCCTCAGCTTCGACGACCAGGTCCTAGAACTGGCCGGCAACGATCGCGCTGGTTTCGCGCCCTTCAATCCCGGTTCTTTCCTCGCCACCGGCGAGGTCTACCGCAATACCTTGCTCGACGAGAGCGATCCGGCGGCAGCGGCGACCGGCACCCAGGTAGACTACAGTGTGGTGCGCGCCAGCGACCAGGGGGCAGGCAGGATTGCCACCATCAAGCTGCGGGCCAAAACGCCGGTTCCCCAAACCGTCATCCGCATCGACGAGAGCGGGGGCCACGAGACCCGCTTCTTCACCCCCGATGGGGCCCATCAGCCTTTTCAGTACATCGCCCCCCTGCAAATCCAGGTCAGAGGCATAGAACTGACCGGTTTCCCCCAACGCCTGGTACTGGCCCGGGGCCAGATCGACAGCACCTCCCTGCAGTTGGACCATTTCCTTTTTGATCCCCTGTACGGGCCCCAGGACATCAAGTGGGACATTTCGCCTAGTCCTGATCTCTCGCTCAAATTCGATGCCCCCAATCGCCGCTTCCTCCTGCAGGCGCCCGCCTCCTCCTCCTTGTGGGAGCAGTTGCGGCTCACCGCCACCAACCCCGACGGCCAGTCAGCCACCGCGACCGTCGAGGTCTTCGTCAACGCCGCGCCCCAGTTGCATACCGAACTGGGACTAGTGGCTTTTGCCGAGGACCAGCTTTTTGAGTGGCCGCTGGATACCGCCGTCGATGACCCGGACTCCGGTCCCGACCGGCTGCAGTGGCAGGTCGAAGCCCCCCGGAACTGGGCGCCTCCCTCCGTGGCGCCGCCGGCAGCTTGCGTTTCTCTCCCCGCCAGAACTGGAGCGGCCAGGGCCAGCTCACCCTGATGGTGGCCGACGAGTTCGGTTTTGCCGACACCGCCCAGGTCTCCTTTGTCGTCTCACCGGTGGAGGACGCCCCCCAGTTCCGCATCGCCCCAATGTCCGCCTGATCCGCGGCCGGCAGGACAGCAGCCTGACCCGCCAGTTGCTGCTCAACGACGCCGAGCAGACCCCCGACCAGCTCAATCTGACCTGGACCGACGCCGAACATCTTTCCCTGGAGGAACGCGGGGGACGGCTGGTGCTCAGCGCCCCGCTGGATTGGATCGGCACCGAGGAGATCACCTGGCAGGCCAGCGATCCCAGTGGCCTGAGCGCCCAGACCCCGCTTACTGTGAGTGTGGTCCCCTCCCTGCCCCCTTCTCTACAGGAAACGCCCCACCGCCGCGGTATCGCCCCGGGCACCCATTTCATCCTGGCCCTGGATTCCCTAGTAATGGACCCCGACGACGAAGCGGGAAATCTCCGCTGGCAGGTGAGCGGCCAGCAACAGTTGAGCGCCAACCTGAGCGGAAACCGGGCCGTGCGCATCGAAGCCCCCGGCTCCTTTGCGGGCCTCTAGCAACTCCACTTTACCGTCGTCGATCCCAGCGGCGAAAGCACCGGCTTCGATTTGCTGGTTTTTGCCGCCGCACCCGACGGGTCCCCCACCATCGCCCCCCTGCCCGAAATCGGCGTACCCCTGGGCGGCGTGGACACCTCGCTGGACCTGGACGAGTACCTCTACGACCTGGACCAGGAGCCGGCGCAGATCACCTGGTCGGTCGGTGCCTTGGAAGGCGTAGAACTGCGCATCGACCCCGACACCCACGTGCTGGTGGTGAGTCCTGCGGCCGATGCCAAGGCCGGGCTGCGGCAGGCCGAGTTGCGCGCCCTAGATCCAGATGGCCACGAAGCCTTACAAATCCTGGCGCTGCGCCTGATCGGCAGCGGTATTCCCGAAGATCCCGACCCAGAAATCCCCCCCGATACCACCATCACCCTCTTAGCTCCGGTCCTGGCCTCCCTGCCCACCCTTGCCATCGAGGCCGGCCAGTTCGACCAGAGTCTGGACCTGGATGACTTTGTCAGCCAGGCAGACCCGGCCACCCTCACCTGGGAGGTGCAGGCCCCCGCCCATCTAAGTGGATTGGTGGACGCCCAGAACCACCGGCTGCTGGTGTTAGTGGAAAAAGGATGGGAAGGGGAGGCCCTGTTGATTGTCAGGGCCAGAGATGCCCAGGGCCAAAGTGCCGAAGGCGTGGTGCGGGTCCTGGTGGTGCCAGCCGCCGCTGAACTGAGCCTGACCCAGAACCTTCAGGTGGATCTGCTCGAGGGCGATACCGAGATCCACCTCTCTCCGATCTCTTCCCCGACGGCCAGATCCCCGCAGGGCTGACCTGGGAAGCCAGCGGCGGCCAGCCCATCCAAATCACCCAGGACGCCACCACCCACATGTTGGTCCTCAAACGCGAACAACCCTGGCAAGCCGGCGAAACCATCACCCTGCAGGCGCGCGATGCCCAAAACCACCAGGCCAACGGCCAACTGAGTGTCCAGGTCTATCCCTTCGACGGCAGTGCCGGTCAGGAGGTGCCCGAATTCCGCCTGGCCCTCTTGCCCAATCCGCTCCAGCCCGATTACCTGGATCTCTACGTGCTCAGCGACCTGCCCCGCTCCCAGGCGCCGCGGCTGCGCCTGCAGGACGGCCAGAACCTGGAAGTCATCCAGGTCGCCCCAGGCATCTGGCAGGGCAGCCATGTGCGGCAGCCCGGCCAGGCCGGCACCCTTGGCTTCCTGGCCCTGGGCCTGGATCAGGACCGACAGTTGCTCAAGAGCAGCCTTTCTTTCGGCAAGTAGGGGGCAAATACCCCGCCGTCAGTCGCGTGTACTTCTCTACCTGATTCTTCACCCAAACCTCATCCGCCCCAACTCCTTAGCTGCCAGCAGATCCCCAATCCCTCCTTTGGTGCGGTCCTTTTCCTGCCTATATTACTGCGACATCGAAACCCCTGCCAGCCGAGGAGCCAGCCCAATGACCGAAGCCGAGATCTACGAGTTCGACCTGAATGGGTACATCATCTTCCGCGACCTGATCCCCGCCGACCTGGTGCGGCACATGAACGAGCGCCTCGACGCCGACCAGGCCGGCTTCCCCCACAGCTTCCAGTTCCTCCACCTCGATCCCTGCTTCATGGAGCTGATGGCCAACCCCCGCACCCTGCGCATCATGCGGACCATGATCGGCGACTGGCTGCGCCTGGACCACACCTATGGCCTGCAGATGAACAAGGAGACCGAGCTGCGCGAGAACCTTCACGGCGGCCTGCGCGCCGACCACGGGGAACACCAGTACCAGTGGGCCTACAACAAGATGTGGAACGGCCTGATCGTGGTGATGTATGCCCTGGAGGACGTGCCCCCCGGGGCCGGCGGCTTGATCGTGGTGCCAGGCAGCCACAAGGCAGCCATCAACACTTACAAGCCAGAGGTCTATTCGCACCTGGTGGTCAATCCTTCCTTCAAGGCCGGCGACCTGCTCATCTTCACCGAGGCTCTGGTCCACGGCACCCGCAAATGGGTTGCTCCGGGCCAGCGGCGCGCCTTGCTCTACAAGTATTCCCCCGGGTACTCCACCTGGGGCGACCCCGCCAATCTCGCCAAATACGAACCCATGGCCACCACCCAACTTCAGCGCGACCTTTTGCGGCCGCCCTACGTGGGCAAACGCACCCCGCTCGAGTTTCCGGAGGTCTGAGGCCATGCTCAAAACTGGCTCGTCCGGCGGTATCTACATCCACCCCTGGGATATCACCGATGAAGGCATCGAGGACTGCTTCGACTTTCTGGGGGATACCTGCGGCCTCAACGAACTCTTCATCGCCGCCGCGTACCACACCAACACCTTTCTGCTGCCCCACAACCCCAAGCGCCTGCTGCGCTGGGACGAGGGCTCGGTCTTCTTTACCCCGCAGCACGCCCGCTGGAGCCAGACCCGCATCCGGCCGGTGGTAGGCGAATGCATGGACACCAGCGGTTACCTGGCTAACATCGTCGACGCCGCCCGCCAGCGCGACTGGGGAGTGATCTTCTTCGTGGTCTTTCATTTTAGCCACAGCACCGCCCGCGCCTACCCCGAAGCCTGCTGTGTCGACGCCATGGGCGAACGCCAGCGCGCCGAACTGTGCCCAGCCAACCCCGAGGTGCGCACCTACGATCTGGCCCTGGTCGAGGAGTTGATGACCACCTACGGGGGCGACGGCATCCGCTACGAATCCCTGGGGTACGGCGGCTGGAACTCCGGCTTCGTGGTCGACAAGGTCGAGGTCAAACCATGCCCCCGCGACCAGTTCCTGCTCAAACTGTGTTTCTGCGGCCACTGCCTGGAACGCGACCGGCGCGCCGGCAACGACCCCCTCTCCCTGCGCCGGGCCGTGCGCGACCATCTCTTCGACAACCTGGACTGCAACCCAAACGAATGGGACCAGAGCCCGGTGGACGAGGAATGGGCCCGCAGCGCTTTCGAGGGCCGACTCTGGCCCTATCTGGAGACCCGCTGCGACACCGTCACCTCCCTCTACGAAGAGGTGCAGCAGGTGACCCAGGCCCACGGTGGGGTCTTCATGCCCTTTGGCCCAGACCAACACCGCGACGTGCTCGGCGGCCTCGACTACGGCCCATTCTATCCGCATCTCAAGCGGGTCAGTTTCGGTATCCGTGGCACCACTCTCGACGAGCAGTACCAGAACCTGGTAGCAGATCTAGCGCAGGCCCCCTCCTGGGCCGAACCAGAAATCATGCACAACCAACGCGCCTTCCCGTCGATGGAAGCGCTGCGCGAACAGGTGCTGATGGTGCGCCAAGCCGGCATCCGGCACCACTCCTTCCACTACTACGGCATGAGCCGCACCTATCAGCTCGAGTGGATCGGCAGCGCGCGCCAGGCCTGGGCCTGAATCGCCGTCCCCCAGGGTCTAAGCAAAGTACCAACCCTCCTTGCCCAGAGAGTTGTGCCATGCCCCTCGCGTTTCTGCTCTTGATCGCCCTTGCCGAACTGGTGGGTGCCGACGAATTGCGCTTCGATACCCCACAGGAGTGGCGGACCTGGAAGCTGCCCCTGGGCGCATTGCAGTTCACCGCCTCCGGCGACCTCAAACCCATCGAGATCCGCAAACACAACAACGCCGTGCTAGACGCCAGGCAGTTCGGGGGCGGCATCCGCAGCGCCGGCTCCAACGCAGGCAGCGCCGAGCTGGTGATGGACGGGGACCTGAACACCGGCTGGGCCCCCTCTCCCTCGTCGCCCCTGGAGGATCGCTTCCTAGAAGTCAACCTGGGCCGGGGGGTCTCCGCCTATCGGGTCACCCTCGACTTTGCCGAGGACGCCCCGCCCTTCGAACTCTTCGACCTGCTCCTGTCCACCGGGGAACAGCAAGTCGACCAGGTCGGCAATCCTATGCCCAACACCCTGGTTTACCGCATCAGCGAGCGCTTCAAGGAGAACACCAGACACCAGGTGGTCTACGAGCTGGACCGCCCCGAACACACCCCCATCCAGTACCTGCGCCTCGCCGTGCTCAAAAGCCCGCCCGGCGCCCGGCTGGTCAAGGTGGAGGTAGAGTGCATCGGCGACGACCTGCTGACCAATCTGCCGCAGAAGGGGGGCGAAATCCAGATCGTCGTCGATACCAGCAAGCCAGACGAAGCCGTGCAACTGGGCAACGCCCAGTCCCTCACCGACGGCGACCTGAATACCCGCTGGCAGCAGCGCAACGAGCCGCGCGCCACCTACGACATCTGGGGGAACATCACCCTCGACCTGGGCGCCGTGTACTGGGTGGATTGGTTCCGGATCATCGGCGGGGTGGTGGTGCGTTCGGGCAACGGCGGCGGCATCACCACCGCCCAGTATATTTCCCGCCGCAGCTTCATCTACAAGTACTACGAGGTGCTCACCTCCGATGGCTCCCTGGCCCCCGACGGCAGCCGATTGTGGACCAAACACTACGCCGACTACCCGACCCAGGAATCCTTCACCATGGGCATGGCCGACCACAAGTTCGACCTCGCCCCCACCCGCTACATCCGCCTGGTCTGGCGTGTGTGGGACGCTGCCTGCGCCGTGGCCGTGGGCGGCACCCAGAGCAAGACCTCGCAGTTCTGCCTGGTCACCGGCGCCACCGAGGAGTTGCAGGCCTTCGGCGAGGGGTATCCGCAATCCCTGGAGTTCTCCTCGCCCATCATCGACCTGGGCGAGGACAAGAATCTGCAACACCTTTCGTGGAAGGCCGATACCCCGCTGGGCACCCGCGTCGAAATCCGCAGCCGCACCGGCGATCAGGTAGTCCAGCAACTGACCTACCGCGACAAGGACGGCAAGGAGGTCACCCAAAAGAAATACGAGAAACTCATCCCCTCCTTCCGCGGCCCCATCGACACCCTGCTGGTCGCCGGCGGTGACTGGAGTCCCTGGAGCAAGATCTACGGGGTCTCCGGCGAACGCTTCCACTCCCCCTCTCCCCGGCGCTACCTGGAGCTGGATACCCGGCTGACCAGCGACACGCCCCAACAGGCGGCCAGCCTCGACTGGCTGGCCCTCGAATACACTCCCCCACTGGCCAGCCACGCCCTGAGCGAAATCTCCCCTCCCGAGGTCCGTCCCGGCGAAACCACCGAGTTCTCCTACTTCCTGCGCACCGAGGACACTGCCCCCGGCCTCGACCAGCTTGCGGTGGAAGCCACCGTGCCGTTGCACTTCACCGCCGCCTATGTGGATCAGCAGCCGGTGGTAGCCCAGGCCGATTCCACCCCCGCCGGTTTTAGCGTCAAGTTCTCCAGCCCGCTGCGCTCAAATCAATTGGTGGAGCTGCGTTTCTCTTCCGCGGTCTTCCTCCAGTCCACCCGCTTCGATCTGTTTCTGGAGGACAGCCGCACCCAGGTCCGCCAGCCGGCCGAGCCGGGCGATGCCACCCAACTGTCCGAGAGCAACAGCAATGTCGTGCGCCTGCCCATCGCCGATCATCTGCTGGCCAACCTCGCCCTAACCCCGGTCTTCACCCCCAATGGGGACGGGGTCAACGACCAGCTGCGCCTCTCCCTGGACCTGGTCAATGTGCTGGCCCCCCGGCCCCTTTACCTGCGCCTCTACGATCTGGCCGGCCAGCTGATCCACAGCGAGGAGCAGCAGGCCCTGGCCGGCCGCCAGGAATTCTCCTGGGACGGCCGCAATGCGGGCGGCAAGCTACTGCCGCCCGGCCTCTACCTGCTGGAACTGACCATCGAGGGCGACGCCCGCCAGGAAAACACCCGGCGCGTGGTGCAGGTCGCTTATTGACCTTTGACAGGCCCCGGTCTTCCGGTTAGATTGCTGCACCTTCCCCCTACTATCTGCCTATGCGCTCCCAAATTGTCTTCGGTGCCCTGCTCCTGCTCTACGGCCTGTCCTTCTTCCTGCGGGGAGAAGACCCACGGGCTGCGCTGGGAGACCGCGTTATGGAGGGGATCTTCTTCCAGGGGGGCTATGGGCTGGATTGGGTCTACGCCGCCGGCGAGGAGTTCGAGCGGGCCCACCCCGATATCAAGGCCCATGTGTGGGGCAACCCACGCGCCTGGGACCAGAGCCGGCCTCGCTTTTTGGCCGGCAATCCCCCCGACGCCTTCTGGTGCATCCACAATATCAATTTTTGGGCCAATCTCCAGGACGGCCTAGTCGCCGACCTAGACTCGCTGATGGACGCCCCGGCCTACGGCCAGGAGGGCGTGCGCTTCCGAGATACCTTTCTTCCCGGCACCCTTGAACAAGGGCAGTACCAGGGCGTGCAGTACTTTTTGCCGATCACCTACGCGGTGCAAGGCATCTGGTACAACAAGAAGATGTTCGAAGACCACGGCTGGACCGTGCCGGCCACCTGGGACGAGTTCCTGGCCCTGTGCGAAAAGATCAAGACCACCACCGCCATCGCCCCCCTCACCCACCAGGGCAAGTACCCTTCCTATTACGGGATGATCTTCCGCCCCCTGCTCTATAAACTCGGGGGCGAGGAACTGCTCTTGGCCATCGACAACCTGGAGCCCGGGGCCTGGCAGCGCCCCGAGGTGATCCGCGCTGCCCAGCTCTCGCGCGACCTGGTCGAGAAAGGGTATGTCCTGGAGGGCTCCTCCTCCTTCTCCCATACCGAGGGCCAGATGATCTGGCTGCAGGGCAAGGCAGCCATGATTCCCTGCGGCACCTGGCTGGAGTCGGAGATGAAAAACGCCCTGCCCCCCGGTTTCGAGATGCGCCTCATGGCCGTGCCCGGCTTTGCCGATGGCAAGGGGAGCGTCACTTCGGTGGAGACCAACGCCGATCCCGCCTTCTGGGTGCCGCGCCAGGCCGCCCACCCCGACTGGGGCATGGAGTATTTCCGCATCCTGCTCTCCAAAAAAATGGCCGCCAACTTCCTGGCCACCATTGGCTCGGTCATGCCCATCAAGGGCAGCACCCAAGGCGTGGCCATTCCCCCGGCCATGCAGAGCGCCCTGGACGTGGTAGACGCCGCCAGCGGCGAAACTTTTAGTCTGCGTTTCCTCTCCTGGTATCCCGAATTACGCATTGAGTACGAAAACGCCTTTGGCGCGGTGCTCAACGGCGACCTCTCTCCCGCCAAGTTCGGCAACCGGGTCGAGGCCCAGGCCCAGCGGATGCGGGACGATGCCGACCTGGTGCGTATGACCCGCCTACCTGCCAAAGCGCTGGCCAGCCGCTGAGCTATGCAGAAAAACTGGAAAGCCGGGCTGCTCTTTGTGATTCCCGCCTTGCTCCTCTACCTGGTCTTTATGATCGTCCCCTACCTGCTGGCCTTCGGGGTGAGCTTTTCCAAGTGGCGCGGGGTCTCCATGCAGATCCAGTTCAGCGGGCTGGACAACTTCCGCCAGATGTTCGGGGACCCGCATTTCTGGCGGGCGCTGCGCAACACGGTGTTCTTCACCGTCTTCACCGGGGCCATCGTGCCGGCCCTGGCCCTGCACTTTGCGGTGACCATCTCGCGCCGGCTAGTGAGCGGGGCGCGCTTCTTTCGCATTGCCTTCTTCTTTCCCAACCTCATCTCCCAGGTGGCCATCGCGGTGTTGTGGTGGTTTGCCCTCAACCCCGAGTTCGGCGTCCTCAGCAATTTTCTGCGTCTCTTTGGCCTGAGCGACCTGCCCTCCTGGCTGGGCGACCCGGCCTGGGCCCCCTGGTGTGTGGTGGCGGTCAAGGTGTGGGCAGCCACCGGTTTCTACATGATCTTGTACCTGTCGGCCATCGAGGGCATCCCCACCGATTACTACGACGCCTGCCGCATCGACGGGGCTGGCGAATGGCAGGCCTTCTGGCACGTCACCCTGCCCCTGCTCTCGGAGATGATGAAGGTCAGCGTGGTCTTTCTGCTATTAAACGGCTTCGGCACCTTCGACGTGGTGCGCATCATGACCGACGGGGGCCCTGACCGGGCCACCGAGACCTTGGCCACTTACATCTATGAGAATGCCTTCGAGTTGGGCAAATTCGGCTACGCCACCACCCTGGCCATGACTCTTTTCCTCATCACCTTTGCCCTGGCCCTGCTCTCTTTGTGGCTACAGCGCCGCGAGGCGGTCGAATACTGATGATCCTGCTGCGCAAGCTCCTGGTTCAGACCTCCTTCCTGTTCTATAGCCTGGTGGTGCTCTTCCCCATGGTGTGGCTGCTCTACACCTCCTTCAAATCCACCGACGAGCTCTTCGCCAGCGCCTGGTCCCTGCCCTCCACCTGGGCGATGACCAACTTCGTCAAGGCCTGGAACGAGGCCCGGCTGGGCGACTATTTCTGGAACAGCATCTTCGTCACCAGCACCACCCTGGTCCTCCAACTGCTGGTGGGGGCCATGGCCAGCTACTCCCTTGCCAAGTACCAGTTCCGCGGCAGTTCCCTGCTCTACTACGCCTTCCTGGCCGGCCTGATGTTCCCCATCTTCCTTGGCCTGGTCCCCCTCTTCTTCCTGCTCAAGGGTTTGCACCTGATCGACACCCACACCGGGCTGATCCTGGTCTACGCCGCCTCGGGTATTCCCTTCACCGTCTTTGTGCTCACCGCCTTCTTCCGCACCATCCCCACCACCATCATGGAAGCCGGCATCATGGACGGCTGCTCCCACTTCACCCTCTTCTGGCGGGTGATGCTGCCCCTGGCCAAACCCGGCCTGACCACCGTGGGCATCTTCACCTTCATCGCCATCTGGAACGAATACATCCTGGCTCTGGTGCTGCTCTCCTCCTCCCACCTGCGCACCCTGCCCCTGGGCCTGGCAGTGCTGCAGTTCGTGCAGTATTACAAGGTTGATTTCGGTGCCCTCTTCGCCGGCCTGGTCATCGTCATGCTGCCCACCATCGCCTGCTACATCATCCTCCAAGAGCAGATCACCAAGGGCATCACCGTGGGTGCCGTGAAAGGATAATCATGCTGACCCCCATCGCCGAAAACCTCTGGGAAATATCGCGCCCCCTAAAAGCCCCCGGCCTGCACATCGACCACCGCATGCCCGTGGTCCGACTGGCCTCGGGGGAATTGCTGGTCCACTCTCCGGTCGAGTTGGAGGAGGCGCTGGTATCGTCCCTGAAAGCCCTCGGCCCAGTGGGCCACCTCGTCGCCCCCAGCCTCTACCACGACCTCTACTGGCCGGCCGGTTTGCCCGCTATCCGCAGGCCACCTTCTGGGGTGTGCCCGGCTTTCCCAAGGCCCATCCAGAGCTGCGCTTCCACGAACTGCTCAGCCCCGACCAGCCCACCCCCTGGGAAGCCGAGTTGCCGAAACTGTTCATCGCCGGTATGCCCAAACTCAACGAGTGCGTCTTCTTTCACCCTCCTACCCGCAGCCTGATCGTCGCTGACCTGGTCTTTAACCTCAGCGCCGACCAGCCCCTGCTGGGCAAACTGATCCTCAAGGTCATTGCCAACTACGGCAAGGTGACCTGCTCGCGCCTCTTCCGCGCCTTCATCAAGGATAGGCAGGCGTTCGGGAACTCAGTGGAGGAGGTCCTGGGGTGGGATATTGAGCGGGTGATCGTGGGCCACGGAGAGAACCTGACCCAGGATGGGAAGCAGGTACTGCGTCAATCCTTCTCGTGGCTCACCTCGTAGCGGCGCGGTGAATCTAAAGGGATGCGACATAGGCGGCGGGGAGATGACCCCGAAGGCCTTTTCTGGGGGCGCAACGCCCCAACGTATGGGGCGTTGCGCGGGTAGGGTGGCTGGGCAGGGTCAACCGAGGGCGGTGCTGACCGCGACCTGGGAGCCACCGGAAGGGTATCCCGATCCGACGATCCGCACCTGGGGAAAGGCCGAAGTGGGTCGCTCCCCGACGCGCCCAAGCTACCACCGATAAAACTTGAACCCCTTCCCCCGCTCCAAGCCCTCGATCCACAGCCGGCACCACTCCTCGTGGTCCGTGAGCACACTCTGCGGATTGGCACGACTGCGGCTAACAAAAGAAGGATAGACCTCCCGGCCCGAAGGCGTCCCGGCCGGCTGGTAGCGCAGATCCATGCTCCAGCGTATCGAATCGGAGACATTGGGCGTGGAACTATGGGGCGTCTCCTTGTGCATCAGCAACACGTCCCCCTTCTTCATCGGCAGCGGTACCGCTGGCTGGGGAGGCATTTCGGCCTCCTGCAGGACCGGCCCCGCGGTGTGCAGCAGCCCCTTACCCACCACACGGGGAATCACGTGCATGCAACCGTTCTCCAGCGTGGCGTCACACATGGGAATCCACACCGTCAGGACAAAATGGGGATCGGACTCCTCCCGAATCACTGCCGCGTCCTGGTGCCAGGCAGCGACATGGGTGTTGGGGGTCTTGGAGGTCTTGGAGGGCATCTTGGGCCGCAGGTGCTGGATGGGGTTGCAGCTGATCTCCGGCCCCATCAGCCCTTCCACCAGATCCATCAAATGGTCGTTGCGCAGAAAATCAAAGAGCGCCCGGCCTCTGAAGTGCATGATGTCTAACTCGTTGTAGATCGTCCCGTCCTCCTCGCAGATCCGCGTCAGCCGCCGCCCGAAGGACTCATCTTCGTACAACTGGCTGATCTTGCCCTCGGCCTTGAGTTCCCGCGCCCGTCTGTCGATGTACGCCTCGTATTCGGCGATCACCGGGTCCAGGTCGCTGTCTTGTAATCCACCCCGGACGACCACATACCCTTCGCCCTTGAAATGCTCCTGATTTTCCATGCTCAACTGCATCTTTTCTCTCCTAATTCCAGCGGTGGCCGCGCATGCCCTTGCCGCGCTCCAAGGCCTCGGCCCAGCGGCGCGACCATTCGGCGTGATCGGTGAGCACACTCTGCGGATTGGCGCGACTGCGCGCCACGAACTCGGGGTGGAAGGGCCGGCCCGTGGGGGTGCCCGTCTGCTGGTAGCGCAGGTCCATGCTCCAACGGATATTGTCCGAGGTGTTGGCCGTCGAGCGGTGGGGGATCTCCTTGTGCATCAGCAACAGGTCGCCCTTGCTCATCGGCAAGGTGAGCACCGCACTCTGGGGCATCTCCTCGTCCATGATCACCGTGCCCATGCCCGGTTTGGTGTGGTGCTGCATCAGCCCCTTGCCGTGGGTGCGAGGGATAATCTGCAGGCAGCCGTTCTCCACCGTGGCCCGGGTCAGGGGAATCCAGACGGTCAGGATGAAATAGGGATCAGCGTCGGCCCAGGTGACCCCGGCGTCCTGGTGCCAGGGGGCCACGTGTGGATCGCCGCCCTCAGGGGTCAAGCCGGTCGGCAGCTTGGGACGGATGTGCTGGATAGGGTTGCAGGTGATCTCCGGGCCGACGATGCCCTCGACCAGATCCAAGAGATTTTCGTTGCTCAGGAACGCAAAAGACGCCTTGCCCCGCAGGAACATGATGTCCAGTTCCCGGTACAGGGCATTGTGCTCGCGGCAGATGCAGGCCAGCCGGCGATCGAAGGGCTCCTGTTCGTACAATTGGGAGATCTTGCCCTCGGCCTTGAGTTCCTCGGCCCGTTTGTCGATGTAGGCCTCATATTCTCGGATCACCGGGTCCAGATCGCGGTCTTCAAGGCCGCCTTTGACCACTAGGAATCCTTCCGCTTTGAACTGCTCGATCTGGGTGGCATTCAGCGTCATATTTGCTCTCCTTTTGGGTCTGCCGTTAGCAAATATAACCAGACCGCCGGCCGCGGCCAACTTGCGGCACCCCAGGTCTGCTCCTAAGTTGTGCCCATGACCCCTTATCTGCTGGTCGACTTTGGCACCACCAGCACCAAATCCGCCCTGGTGGACCTGGACACCGGTGCCTTTGCGCAGCAGCAGCGCTATCCGGCCATCCCCAACGTCCCCGCGCCTCCTGGGCATTTTGAAATACCTCTGGAGGCCCTGGGCCAGCGCTTTTTGCAGATCTGTGCCGACGGGCAGGCCCAGGCACCCCTGCGCGGCATCTTGTTGTGCAGCGAGATGCACGGTTTTGCCCTGCTCGACCGCGCCGGCCAACCGTTGAGCAACTACATCAGCTGGAAGGATGAGCGCTCGCTCGAGAAGGTCCACGGCCAGGACACTTTCTCGCTGGTCGCCGGCCAGCTAGGATCAACCCTCAAACAGCTCACCGGCATGCGCCCCCGGCCCGGCTTTCCGCTGATGAACCTGGCCCATCTGGGCCGCACCACGGTACTGCCTGCCCAGGCCCGTCTCGTCTCCCTGCCCTGCTGGCTGACCCGCTGCTGTGGCGAGGCCAACGAAGTGCTGCACCCCACCGTGCTGGCCGGCCTCGCCCTCTACGACCTGCGCCGGGGGGCGGTGTCCGCAGACCTGCTCTCCTTGCTGCGCCAACTCACCGGCTGCTCCTTTGCCCTGGGGGAACCCGCCCCAGCGCACCAGGTGGCCGGGTACTGGTGTCAGGACGGGGCGCGGGTCCCCATCTACGCGGGGGTGGGCGATCACCAGTGCGCGGTGCTGGGGGCTGCCAACCTGCCCGGCCAGACCCTCTCCCTCAATCTGGGCACCGGTTCCCAGGCCTCGGTCATCAGCGGCGACAGCCCCAGCGAAGAGTTGGAAACCCGCCCCTACTTCGACGAATTGTTGCTGCAGACCATCACCCACATCCCCGCTGGCCGCGCCCTGGCCGCCCATCTCGACTTTCTGGCCCAGGTGCGCGGCGCACCCAGTCAGGAGTTCTGGTCCCTGCTGGCCACCCTCGAAGAACCCCAGCTAGCAGGGGCCACCATGCACTTTGGCTTGAGCCTGTTCAAGAGCGCCCGCGCTTACCGCGAAGGGGGCAGCATCAGCCGCATCGAAGAAGGAGAGTACACCCTGGAAAACTATCTCGCCTCCCTGCTCTCTTCCTTCCTCGGCCAATATCTGGAGGTCCGCGAGTTACTCGATCCCCGCCACCAGCTCACCCAGGCCATCTTCAGCGGCGGACTGGCCCGCAATCTGCCCCGGCTTCACCAACTCTTTGCCCGGCGCGCCGGCTGTCCCGCCTTGCCGGCCACCCCGCTGGACGAAAGCCTGCTGGGCCTGCGCACCCTGGCCCTGGTCGCTGAAGGTCGGGCAAAGGGCGCCCTCGAAGCGCAGCGGATCTTCGGTCGGACATGCTAAAAACTCTGGTGCGGCCAGCCCTCGGTTGCTTATCATCTTTATATCACAAAGTTCTTGACAACGCAGGAATCAAAAATTAAACTCTATCCATGCCAGACGAGACCCCTTTCCCCACCCCTGCCCCTCAGCGCGCCCTCGACGAGTTGCGCCAGATCCGCCGGACCATGGAGCGGGCCGGCTCCTTCACCGCAGTACCAGGCTGGGGGAATGTGGGCATCGGCCTGATCGGTATCACCGCCGCCCTCCTGGCCCACGGCCAGATCCAGCCCGACACCTGGCTGGGCACTTGGCTGGGGGCGGCCCTCATCGCCTTTGGCCTGGGCCTGGGAAGCGTCTACCGCAAAGCCCACAATGCCCGTCTGCCACTGCGCAGCGGCCCTGCCCGTCAATTCTTCCTGGGGCTAGGACCACCCCTGCTGGCTGGGGCCCTGCTCACCTTGGTGCTCCACAACCATCAACTCACCGGGCTGCTGCCCCCGATGTGGCTGCTGCTCTACGGCTGCGGGGTGGTGGCCGGAGGCGCGGTATCGATCCGGGTCGTGCCCCTGATGGGCGGTTGCTTCATGGTGCTGGGCGCCGCCGCCTGCCTGGCACCGCCCGCCTGGGGCGACGTCTTCCTGGGCCTCGGATTCGGGGGGCTGCACCTGGGCTTCGGCCTGCTCATCGCCCGGAGGCACGGTGGCTAAAGGCGCCCTGCCCCGCCGTCGAGCAGTCGCCCCTGGCGCCAACCCAGCCATGCAGGCTATCCGCGGTCTGGGCAAAAGCGGGGCAGCCGATAGGCTGATCCACGAGCGCCTGCGCCTGGCCATTGTCAGCGCCCTGGCGGTCAACGAAACCCTGAGCTTCACCCAATTGCGCGAAATCCTCGACACCACCGACGGCAACCTGAGCGTCCACGCCCGCAAGCTCGAAATGGCCGGGTACGTCGAATGCACCAAGTACTTCGCCGGCCGGGTGCCCCGCTCCGATTACCGGCTCACCACCAAGGGCAGACAGGCCCTCAGCGAGTACCTAGACCGGATGGAAGCCTTGGTACACGCTATGCGCCAGTAGTAACGAGATATTGGGACGCACAGTAGGGTAGCGGAGCCAGAAAGTGTGGCGCAACACCATATAGATGGTGTTGCGGGTACGCGCTATGCGCGGATCACCGGGCTGAGGAGAATCCGATGTTAGACACCAACGAGGAGGAACGACGAATGAGATGGGCGCGTGTCACCGTGTTCTTGCGACTGAGCTGCCTGATACTGGGATCTGGCAGCATCGGTGTGGCCTGGCGCTTGACCAGGATCGGTGCATCGGGCATCGAGGA
>SICG01000103.1 GCA_009691525.1 Candidatus Latescibacterota bacterium
GAGCATGGATTCGGCCCGCATCTTCTTCAACTCCCTGTTTTCCTTTTCCAACTCCTTGAACCGTTTGGCATCGGCCAGGTCCATGCCGCCATACTTCTGTTTCCAGCGGTAGAACGTCTGCTCCGAGATCTTGTGCTCCCGGCACACCGCCTGGGCCGTTTCACCGCCGTCGGCCTACCGCAGAATCCGAATGATCTCTTCGACGCTGTGGGTCTTTCGCTTCATGAGTAGTCCTCCGTCGATCAGAAGAAATACTCACATCCCATGTGGCGCAACTTTGCGGGGTCACGTCACTGTCGCCGCCGGGGGCACACTGGTCAATTGGGCTTTGACCACCCCCTTGATGGAACCGGCATAGCTGGCCTGTGCGGCGATGAGCAGCGCGGTGAAGAGAAAGGAACTTTTCATCTAACTCCCTCCTATTGAGGACGCGCGTTTCGAGGTCTGCGGTGAGACCTCCGCGCCACATTTAATCAGACTTTTTAGTCTGACTTGCAAATTGTGTGCCACACCGGTGAGACACGCGATGAAGCTCGACTAATTTCATGATTGTGCTGGAAATAGATCCCAGACAGAAAAATCTCGCTTGGAAGCAAAGATGTGACTTGGCTGTCGCAGATGTCCTACTTGGGTGGGACATCGCCGGTACTCTTGATCTCTTACTTCTTGTCCATGCTCAAGCTGCTGCTTGTCCCTTCACCTGCGAGGATCTATTTTCACAAAAAAGCTTTATTATCCCCCAATAACCCATGCCCTTCTCTCAAGCTACCAAATACTGCATCCGCGCAGTGCTCTACTTGGCCGAACACCGCGATGGCAAGCCGGTGATGAGCCGGCAGATCGCCGCCGCTCTCCAGGTCCCCGAGCCCTTCCTGGCCAAGATCCTGCAATTGCTTTCCAAGCGGGGGGTGTTGCGTTCTTTCAAGGGGCGCGGGGGCGGCTTTGTGCTGGCCCGCCCTGCCCGCGAGATTTATCTGGGCGAAGTGGTCGAAGCGGTCGGTGGGCCCGGTTTCGGGGAAGAGTGCATCCTTGGGCTCGAGTCCTGCTCGGCCGAAAATCCCTGCCAACTCCACACCCAATGGCACCGGTTCAAGCTGGAGATGCTGGAAGTCTTTCGCCAGCAGAGCATCGAGGAAGTGATGCAGAAGGCCCGCAACAGGAACAAACGGGCCAAGCCGGCCTGATCCTCCCAGAACAGGTCCTCGGGGTCATCTCCTTGCCGCAGTAAAGCTGAGGCGCTGCTGTCCCATCGATCCCGAATACTGGGGCTCTACTGTCCCGGGATGTTGTTCGGGATAGTTTTCTGAAACATTATACCGAGACGCTGGATGCTGGCAGAGTTTTTGCCAATAGCTGAACGAAAGCCCTTTGGAGGACCACAGGGGCGGTGAGGTGAGGCGGGCTTCTCCATCACGGGAGTGGGGAAATGCAGATACGGAGCGTGATCCTGGGTTTGGCCCTGCTGGCGGGTCTCAGTCAGCCGGCAGCGGCGATAGTGGTGGACGGACGGCTGACTTCTTCCCTCTACAATTATGAGGCCTTGAAGGACAGCGCGACCACGGCAACCTTCCTGCGCGCCACCCAAGGCCTGCGCCTGGACCTGGGGCACCTGGGCTCACGCGCCCTCTCCTTCCATAGCTATATGCAGGGCAGCACCGATCTCAGTGAAGAGGCCAACAACGACCCCCGGCTGCGGCTCTACCACGCCTATTTCTCCTGGAAGGCCGGGCGCAGCGAAATATACCTGGGCCGGCAGCGGATCAGCGCCGGGGCGGGCCTGGGTCGCATCGACGGGGCCAAGGCCATCCTGCGCGGCAAGGACTGGAACCTAGACGTCTACGCCGGCCCCTTGACGCCCCTGGACCAGGGGGCGGGTCTGGGTTCTTGGTCCGAGGGCAGCCTGTGGGGGGCGCGGGTGCGCACCAGTCGCCTGCTCGGCACTGATCTGGGCTTCAGCTTTGCCCGCCGCCAGCGCCAACTGACCCCCGACCGCGACCTGGTGCGGGAGTTATTGAGCCTGGAAGGGCGTCGCCTCTTCCGCAGCAAACACAGCCTCTATGCCAGGTTAGACTACGACCAGCAGGAAACCCAACTTTACCGTGCCGAGGTCGATGGCCGGCTGGCCATTGCGCCGCGGCTGAGCCTGCAGGCAAACTGGCTGCGCCGGTTGCCCGCGGTTTTCGCGGGTTCCTTCTTCAGTATGTTTCCACAAGAAGCCTACCAGGAAGTGGGCGGCATCCTCTATTTTCAGGCCACCGAGCAGGTGCAGTTGGCAGCCAATTTCGCCGAAGTCCTCTACACCGACGACCATGCCCAACGCCTGGGCCTGGTCCTCAGCTCCGGGCCACACTACAGCCTGGGTTATTACCGGACCGTGGGATATGCCCGGGCCAGCGATGGGCTAGTGGGCAACATCTACTACGCACTGGGCAGACAACTGGTCCTCAACGGAGAAGTGGACCTGGCCACCTTTGAGCGGTACGAGGAGGCCGAGGACCGCGACGGGCTGGCCACCGGCGGGCTGGGGTTGAGCTGGAAACCGGTTCCTGCGGCCCTGATCGAGGCCCAGGTGCAGGCCATGCGCAACCCGGTCTACAGTTCTGAGCTGCGCTTCCTGCTGCGGGGGAGCTGGCACTTCTTTAAGGGCGAGGGAGCACCGTGATGTCTATCCTGAGGCTGCTGGCTATCGGCGTCTGGGCGGTCCTGCTGTGGCAGCGAGCGGGTGACGCGGCGGTGTTTTCGCACCGGCGCCATGTCGAAAAGGAAGAACTCAAGTGCGTGGACTGCCACGTGGCGGCCTGGACCAGCACCAAGTCCGGGGACAACCTCCTGCCCAGTCCCGCTGCCTGTGGCGATTGCCACGATCCAGGCCAGGTGCCCACCAATTTCCCGTCCCCTGCCCGCACCATCAGTTTTGCCCACCGCTACCACGTCGAAACCCTCAAGATGGAGTGTTTGCGCTGCCATGCCGGCGTGGATCAGCTCAAGGCCCCGGCCCAGGTGGCGTCCCTGCCAATGATGAGCACCTGCATGAGCTGCCACAACGCCGAGGCGGCGCCGCGCGAATGCGAGACCTGCCACAGTTTGCCCCGGTCCCAGCTGAAACCCGCTTCCCATCAGGCCGGCTGGAAGCAACACCACGGCCCCGAGGCCAGGCTCAGCGACTTTTCTTGCCTACCCTGCCACCGGGTCAGCGAGTGCCAGGAATGCCACGAAGGCGCCCAATTGAGCGAGCCGGACAGCGGCCTCCGCCAGACCCCCTTTGCCTCCCGCATGGAAAATAGCCAGGGCCTGGCGGTCCAGAGCGCCCATAGCTTGAACTACCGCTTCCTGCACAGCCTCGATGCGCGGGCAAAGAGCAGCGAGTGCGCCACCTGCCACGAGCTGGAGTCCGGCGATTTCTGCTCCCAGTGCCACAACCCCGGAGGTGATCCAGGGGTCAGGCCGGTCTGGCACGGCGGCGCCGACTGGGTGCCCCTGGAGAGTGGTGGCCGGCATGCCCGGATGGCCCGTCAGGACCTGGAAAATTGCATGAGTTGCCACGAGCTGGAGGGCCGCGATCCCACCTGCCAGCGCTGCCACCGGTCCGGTGAAGAAGAGGAGGAGGGTGAGTGATGAGGGCCATCGAAGGGGCTAAGAGAGGTGCTCTATCGCTGGCTCTGTTGTTGGGCCTGGTCTGGTGGAGCGGCTGCAGCGAGGTGGGCAAAGATGCCGCCCCGCCCAGCGGACCGGTGGCCAAGGTCCATGTGGACGGCTGGGCCGATCTGAGTACTGGCCAGTTCTTGCACGCCGAGGCGGTCGAGGGAAAATACCAGGGCAGCACCACCTCCTGCCAGGGCTGTCACGGAGACGATTACCAGGGCAAGGGGGACGCTGAACTGTCCTGCCTCAAGTGCCACAGCGATCCAGTCAAGGGCTTGATCCATCCGGAGGGCTGGCTCAACCCGGCGGCCAAAGAAACCTTCCACGGCGCGGCCATCCGCACTCGCAACTGGGACATGAGCGGCTGCCAGCGTTGCCACGGAGCCGACTATGCCGGCGGCGTCGTCCAGGCCTCCTGCCTCACCTGCCATGCCGGCACGCCAGAGGGCTGCACCACCTGTCACGGCAACAGCGAGGGAACCGCCCCGCCCAAGGACACGCGCGGCAACCGCGAGACCACCTTCTTTGGCGTGGGCGCCCACCAAGCCCACCTGCGCCAGGGCAACCTGAGCGCGGCGCTCAACTGTACCGACTGCCACGTCTTCCCGCAGGGATTTGCCGATCCGGCCCATATCGATGGCGACAGGCGGGCTGAGCTGGCCTTTGGCGCCAGGGCCGGCACCAATGCCAGTGTGCCGGTCTACGATCCGCAGGCCAACACCTGCGCCGGCACCTATTGCCACAGCGGCGGCAGACTGGGCAACCAGACCGTGCCGGTGTGGACCGAAGTGGGCACTGGGCAGGCGGCCTGCGGCACCTGTCACAGCCTGCCGCCGGGAGAAGCAACCGGGCATACCCAGGCGGCGTTGGCCTGTTCCGTCTGTCACAGCCAGGTGGTGGACGCGGAGAACAACATCATCAACAGCAGCTTGCACATCAACGGCCAAACCGACTTTTAATCGTGGTAGCTCGATATCGGGGCCGCGGCGACCAGCGTTCGCACCTCGGGGCGGACTGACCCGCCAGTGGAGTAGGGCTGCACCGGAAGGGTAATCCCATGTAGGTGTTCCAGCGAGGGGCTGCGATCTATCAGGGTCGTAGCCTTTTTTTTGCTGCGAGGGTGACCGAACATATGTTTGCCCTGAGAATCATCTCAATCGTCTGCTGCCTCTGGTCTGCTGCCATCGCCAACGACCAGGCCTGCCTGGAATGCCACGCCGACCCGGACCTGAAACGGGGAAGCCTGCCCAAGAAGGGGACCCCGGTGATGGCCGACGCGGCGCTGATGTCGGTGTTCGTCGACAAGGCGCTGATCGACGGCTCGGTCCACGAGGGGGTGGCCTGTGTCGAATGTCATACCGGGGTCACCACCGACCACGGCGAGCACCTGCCCCCGGCCCGCTGCGCCTCCTGCCACGAGGAGGAGGAGGCCGAATACACCACTGGCCTGCACGGGATGGCGCGCCAGGCCGGCGTCGCCGACGCTCCCACCTGCGGCGACTGCCACGGCAGCCACCAGATCCTCGCCGCTGCCGATCCGCGCTCCCTGGTCAATCCCCAGCGCCAGCCGGCCACCTGCGCCGCTTGCCATGCCGATCTAGAGTTCATCAAGCGCCGGCCCGTCAGTCTGGGTTCGCCGCTCCACGGGTACGAGCAGAGCACTCACTTCAAGGCGCTGAAGGAGGGCAAGGGCGGGGCCGCCCCGCTCCGATTGCCATGAATACCACGGCTTGCGCAAGCCCAACGATCCCCGCTCGACCATCTACCGGGCCAATATCCCGCGCACCTGTGGCCGCTGCCACCAAAAGGTGCGCCAGGTGTACGAGCAGAGCGTACACGGCAAGGCCCTGGCCTATGGCAACACCGGCACTCCCACCTGCGTGGACTGCCACGGCGAGCACCCTCAGTTGCATGGCCTGTCACGGCCCGCGCTACAACAAGATGTTGGAGCGCTGGAAGGGCACCCTCGACCAGCGCCTGGCCCTGGCCCGCCGCGAGCTGGTCCAGGCCCGCAGCGGCTTGGGCGGCGGGGCGCAGGAATTGAGCGATGCCGAGGACAACCTGCTGCTGGTGGAACGCGGCCACGGGGTGCATAACGTGGATTACGCCCTCGACATTCTGGCGGCCAATCACGCGCTGCTGAACACCGCCCTCAAACGGGTAGGCCGTCCTGGCTTGTCGGGCGCCGGCTGGGAACCACCCCCGTACCAGAACGACTGTTTGCGCTGCCATCAGGGCCAGGAATCGCGGACCGGCACCTTCGCGGGTAAACCCTTCGCCCACCAACCCCGTGTGGTCGACCAAAAGATCGATTGCACCCGTTGCCACCGGCCCCACGAGCAGCGGGCGCCCGGCGAGGTGGTCAGTATGCCGGCCCACGAGTGCGCTCCTTGCCACCACACCCCGGCGGCCAAGAACGAGTGCAGCCACTGCCACGCCGCCATCACCACACAGACCCTGGTGTACCACAGGAAACAATTCTCCCACAAGTACCACCTGGAGAAGGAGGAGTTGAAGTGCCTCGACTGCCACACCCTCCAGGAGCGGCCCGGCCTTAAGGCCAAGGCCTGCGCCGGCTGCCACGAGGACGAGAACTAGCCCCAGGGCTTTTGGTAACTCCCTTCTTTTATTACATTTCTGACCACAACCAAAATTCGTCCGAGCCTCTTTGTCCTCTAGATGAGATGCATACATATAGATTAAATTTGGCACTGGTTTTTGCGCTTGGGGTCCTGTTGCTGGAGAGCGGAGCAGCCCAGGCTGCCGAAGCGCACCCGCGCCTGGCCCGGCTCTCGGCCGAGGTGCGCTATTTCTATGGCCGGTGGCAGTGGGGCGATTTCGAGATGTCGCCCCAGGCAGGCATGGCCGGCCCCGAACTGCGGCTCGAATTGCTGGGAGGGAAGGTGAAGGCCGGCGCTGCGTACCTGTCGGGAAATTTTGTCGGGGTGGGTGCCACCCCCTTGGAGGATATCCGCTACCACAGCCGCAAGGATTTCGACCTGGCCGACAACCGGGAGGAATTCACCTTCAGCCTGGAGTACCGGCCCCTGACCTACGCAGGGGCCGTGGCGGTCTGGCGGCTGGCCCGCTACGACCTCGACGCCCAGGTGGAACTCAACTCGGACCAGCGGCACTACGGGACCGGGCGCGAACAGGCCCACAACGAGGCCCGGGGCCTGGGCTTTGGCCTGCGGCCCCGGGTACCCCTGGGAAGCCGGCTCGCGTTGAACGGGGAGATGATCTATTTCCCTGGGCTCCAGAGCGAGGCGGCCGGTCGTTACCAGTACCAGGTGGTGTACCGCGCCGAAGCCCTGGACGAACGCTGGTTCGGCAAGGGCCGGGTGCGCGGCTTTTCCAGCTGGGGCGAGCTGTCCTATGCGCTGCAGGCGGTGCCGGTCACGGTGGCCGCCGGCTTCTTCTATCAGCGCCTCAAGGACCGCAAGCTGTCCCCCGCCGGGTGGCTGGAGGACTATCTGCGCGGCCAGACCCGGGACCGCAGCTGGCTGCGCGATCGTTTTTACGGGTTCACGGCCCGGGCTGGTTTCCGGTTTTGAGCGTGGTCCGTCTCGCCCTGGTGTCCTTGCTCTTGGTCGGTGCCGGGAGGGCGGCTGCGGACCAGCATCTCCTGTACAAAGAGGCGAATCTGGCGGGCTTCTACTCCAGCCGTGCTGGGCGCCTGCGCTCCTCGCCCGAGTCGCCGCTGAGCGCGCTGGGGTTTGAGTATTTGTGGAGGGCGCCCGAAAAGGCCCCCGGCCAATGGCACGCCTCGATCCTGGACCTCTACCTCCAGCTGGCTTACGACCCGGCGGAGCGGCGCCTGGTGGTGCGGGCCAGGGATACCTGGCTGCGGTTTGACGAATCACGCACGGGCGCGCAGGTGCGCCTGGGGCACTTTGCGCTGCCCTTCGGGCTGTTCTCCCCGCGGACCCTGCGCGGCCAGGCCCTGCAGTCCCTCAGCGAACTGAGCCTGGGTTTTGCCCAGGACTGGGGACTGGATGTGCGCGGCAAGTGGGGCTACTTCCTATGCCAGGCGGCCGCCACCCTGGGCAGCGGCAATGCCCCGCGCCTGCGGCCCGGGGCGACGCTGTGGACCGGGCGGCTGGGTTTGCCCACCTACCGCAAGATCCAGTACGGCATCTCCCTGCTCTACGGCAGTCCCCACCGGCCCGGGCAGGGGGGGGTACCGCTGACCAGTTGGCGGGTGGCCATCGACGGGGTTTTCATCTACCACGAGCCCTTCACCTCGCTCAAGGGCGAGGTGGGTCTGGGTGCCGACCAGGGCCGGCTGGCCGGGGGCCTGCTCCTGGGGCTGACCCAGATCCTGCCCGCCGCCCCGCAATGGGGCCTCGAAGGGCAGGTGCGCCTGTGGCGGTCTGGAGGTGCCCGTGGCGAACTCGTCGCCGGGCTGCTGCGCTCCCTGCCCGAGTTGTTCACTTTCAGGTTCCAATGGCGTTATCGCAGCGCCGCCCTCGGCGGCAGCGGGTTGTTTGCCCAACTCTATTACTACGGACCCTGAACTACGGATCGTGAACGCGCGATGAAAGAGCAGAAAAAGATCGGGAACATGTTGCTGGGGGCGCTACTCCTGGCGGCCCTGCTGCACCTGGGGTGCGAGACCAAGGTGCCCACCTGGGGCGCACCGGCCTGGGGCCGCGACGACGGCTCGCTGGAGGTGATCCCCATCGGTTCAGCGCTGGGCGAGATTGTCGTCGACCCGCAGCGGCCCTACATCTACCTGAGCGATTTCGACGCCAATCGCCTGTACTTCATCTCGCGGGAGACTAGGCAGATCGAGAAGGAGATGATGATCGGCACCCGGCCTGCGGACCTGGCCTTTAACATGGACCGCAGCCAGCTCTACGTGGCCCTGGCCGGAGGCAGTCAGATCGCCGTGCTCGACCTCGACAGCCAGACCACGGCTACCCCCATCCAGTTGAGTTTAACCCCGGCCTATCTGGCCGCCGGCCGTCCGCCCTTCATGTATATCTCCTCGGTGCTGGAACTCTGGGAGGGCTTCCAGCCCCAGGGGCAGAGCATCCTGATTAATTACCAGACTCTCGTCCAGGCGACGGTGCAACAGCTGCGCCTGCTGGACATCAACCCGCAGCGCAGCGCCCTGTACGCGGCCAACAACCGCCAGATCTTCCATTTCACCATCAATCAGACCGACGGCACCCTGACGCTGAAGACCGCGCTCAACGCCGAGGGGCACGTGGTCGAACTCTTTCTCAGCGAGGACGGCACGCGGCTCTACACCATCAGCACCGGTTTCCTGACCCTGCCCGAGGGGATCGTCACCCGCGGGCTGATCGACAGCCGCAAGAACTTCGAGACCGACATGGTCGAGGTCTACGCCACCGACCCGCTGCTCAAGATCGGCGAGTTACACACCGGGGCTTTCCCCAGGGCAGTGGCCAGCAGCGGCGAGTACCTGGTGGTGGCGGCCGCGGACTCGTCCTCCACCCCCAAGCGTGCCGGATTTGTGGTGCGCTACGACCTGGAAACCTTGACCCCGTTAGAGACCTACCGGCTGGCCGGTTCGCCCACCAGTTGCGCGGCGGTGGACAGCGCCACCGGCATGTTCTACGTGGCCATCGACAACCCCTACGACCTGCGCGAGCGTTTCGGCGAGCGCCAGGACCTGCAGGTGGTCGATCTGCGCGGTCCGGCGGCGCTGGCGGCGGTCGAGGAGAACAAGCCCTGACCCGCATGGCGGCAATCGCCCTTTGTCTGGCCCTGGCCTGGCAGGTGGGCGCCCAGGCCAGGCTGGCGACCCTCAAAGGCCAGGTGGTCGACGCCCAGACCAATACGCCGCTGGCCGGCGCGAATCTGAAGATCTCTTCCACCGTGGGCACCTACTGCGATGCGGAGGGGCACTTTGTCCTGGAGGCCCCCCCAGGGGACTACACCGTGGCGGTGAGTATGATCGGTTACGCCGTGGCCGGCGTGCAGGTGCATCTCACCCCGGCCGGGCAGCAGGGGCTGGTGGTCCGCCTGGAGTCCACGGTTATCCCCCTGGGCGAGACCCGGGTCGAGGGCCTGCGGCCGCAGTTGCCGCTTTTTGCCGAGGTGGCGGCCGAGTCCGGCATCCATTTTCAGCACGTGTACGGCGTGGGGCCCATCCGCAATATCCTGGAGAGCAGCGGGGCCGGGGCCGGCTTCTTCGACAGCGACAACGACGGGGACCTGGATCTGTACCTGGTCAACGGCCTGGTGCTGGAGGGGGACCCGCGCATCCAGCCCAGCGACGCGCTCTACCGCAACGAAGGCCAGGGCCGTTTCGCCGAGGTGACCAGGGCGGCGGGCATCGTCGACAGCGGCTACGGGATGGGCTGCGCCGCCGCCGACTACGACAACGACGGGGACCAGGATCTGTACGTGGCCAACTACGGACCCAACGCGCTCTACCGCAACGAGGGGCGGGGCCGCTTCTCCGAGGCGGCCAAACGCGCCGGCTTGGCCGACCCCCGCTGGAGCGTGGCCGCCTCCTGGCTCGACTACGACAACGACGGCATGCTCGACCTCTTTGTGGCCAACTATCTCTCTTTTGACCACCGGGTGTCTCCGGAACGCAGCTTGGCCTCATTACACGAGGGCTACCGCAGCTATGCGGGGCCGCGCGATTTCCAGGCCCAGCCAGACGCCCTGTACCGCAACCTGGGCGATGGGACCTTTGCCGACGTCTCGGCCCAGATGGGGATCAACCCCCAGGGGGCCGGCGGCAAGGGCATGGGCAGTCTGGCCACCGACTACGACATGGACGGTGACCTGGACATCTTTGTCGCCAACGACCGCAGCCCCAAGCAGCTCTACCGCAACGACGGGGGGCATTTCGCCGAGGTGGCGCTGTGGGCAGGGGTGGCCTTCGACGAGTCTGGCAATGCCACCGGGGCCATGGGAGTGGACGCGGGCGACTACGACGGCGATGGGCGGCTGGATCTTTTCGTCACTAATTTTGTCTTTGAGTACAATTCGCTGTACCGCAACCTGGGCGACGGCACCTTTGCCGATCTCACCAATGCCGCCGGCCTGGCCCTGCCCAGCTACAAATACGTGGGCTGGGGCGCCGGTTTCTTCGATTACGACAACGACGGCTGGCTCGACATCTTCGTGGCCAACGGGCACGTACACGAGGACATGGACCTGCTCAACGAGAGTGTGAGTTTTGGCCAGCCCAACCAGCTTTTCCACAACGAGGGGCAGGGGGTCTTCACCGAGGTATCGGCCCAATCCGGGCCGCCCTTCCTGATCGCCCGTTCGAGCCGAGGGGCGGCTTTCGGCGACTACGACGACGACGGCGATCTCGACATCGCGGTGGTCAATGCCGGCGGGCCGGCCGAGTTGTTGCGCAACGACGGGGGCAACCGCGACAACTGGCTGGCCCTGCGCCTGGAGGGCGTGGCCGGCAATCGCGACGCGATCGGCGCCAGGGTCCGGGTGCGGGCCGGCTCGCTGAGTTTGATCCGCGAGGTACACGCCGGTGCCAGCTACAGCTCGCAGAGCGATTTGCGGGTATACTTTGGCCTGGGAGGGCAGACCCGGATCGACAGCCTGGAGATCCGCTGGCCAGGGGGCCGGGTCGAGACCTTTGCCAATCTGCCGGTCAACAGCCAGCTCCGGTTCGAGGAAGGGCGCGGCTACCTCCCCTAGTATTTGTTTTAGGAGCGCGACGATGGAAAACGTTCTGGCAATAGGGCAACGATCAGTCTGGGGCGCCCTGCTCCTGCTGGTCTGCGGCTGCCAGACCGAGGTACCCACCTGGGGCCAAGGGGTGTGGGGGCGCAACCAGGGAGGGCAGGAGGTGATCCCCCTGGGATCTGCGCTCTCCGAGATCGTCATCGACCCGCGCCGGCCCTACCTTTACCTGGCGGACTTCGACGCCAACCAGATCTACGTTGTCTCGCGCACCACCCGGCAGCTCGAACGCCAGTTGGTGGTTGGCCCGCGCCCCTCGGACCTGAACCTGAGCATGGACGGAAACCAGCTCTACGTGGCGCTTTCGGGCGGGACCGAGATCGCGGTGGTCGACCTGGACCGCCAGGAACTACTGCCCTCCATCCCGCTCACCTTTTCGCCCGCGTACCTGGCGGCTGGGCGGCCGCCCTATCTGTACTCCACCTCGGTGCTCGAATTCTGGAAAGGGTTTAGCTCCTACGGGCAGACCTTCCTGCTCGATGCCCAGGCCCACACCCAGACCCAGTTGCCGCAGGTGGGACTGCTGGAGATTGATCCCACGCGCCGCCGCCTGTACGTGGCTACCCACCGCCAGGTGCTCCAGTACCGCATCGGCCTGGCCGATGGGCAACTGGAGCTAGAGGGAGAGGCCGACACCGAGGGCCCGGTGCTCGAGCTGCAGCTGAGCGCCGACGGCCGCCGACTCTACACCATCAGTGCCGGATATTTCGCCATCCCCGAGATGATCGTCACCCACAATCTGATCGACAGCCGCAAGAACGTCGAAGTGGATATGGTCGAGGTCTTTGGCACCGACCCGCTGATCAAGGTGGGGGAACTCTACACCGGCGCCTTTCCCCGGGCGGTGTCCAGCAGCGGCCAGTACCTGGTGGTGGCTGCCGCCGATTCGGCCGGCGGTTCCCTGGGCGCGGGTTTTGCCGTGCGGTACGATCCCCTCACCCTCAAGCCACTGGAAACCTACAAGCTGGTGGGTGCCCCCAGCGGCTGCGCCGTGGTGGACAGCAGCACCGGGCTCTTCTACGTGGCGGTGGAAAATCCCTACGACCTGCGCGAGCGTTTCGGCGATCGCCACGACCTGCAGGTGGTCGCCCTGGGCCGGCTTGTTTCCAGCCAGGCCGCCGTTCCGGTGCAGCGTCAGCCCCAGCCATCCGTCTCGGCCGACACGCTGCTGCCCAGCGCGCCGGCCACTGCCGACAGCGCCGTGCAGTTCGCCGGCCGCAGCCAGGTGCGGGTGCCGGCGGGTTCTTTCATCATGGGATCGACGGAGGGCAGCTCGGCCGAGGCGCCGGCCCACTTGGTGACCCTGGAGGCCTATTACCTCGACCAGTACGAGGTCACGGTGGGGCAGTACCGCGCCTGTGTGCAGGCCGGGTCCTGCGAGGAGCCGGTGGACGCCAGCCTGTGCAACTGGCAGGGCGCGGTGGAGGACGACCATCCCATCAACTGTGTGCGCTGGGCCCAGGCCCAGGCCTACTGCGCCTGGGTTGGACTGCGCTTGCCCACCGAGGCCGAATGGGAGAAGGCCGCCCGTGGCACCGACGGGCGGACCTATCCGTGGGGGGAGGATTTTGACCGCGGCCGGGCCAACTACGCTGACCACGGTATCATGCAGCGCACCCGGCCGGTGGGCAGCTATCCAGACGGTCGCTCCCCCTATGGGGCCGACGACATGTCTGGCAACGTGTACGAGTGGGTGGCCGACTGGTACGAGCCCAACTACTACGCCGTCAGCCCCTCAAGCGACCCTCAGGGACCGGGTAGCGGCAGCCTGCGCTTGCTGCGCGGCGGCTCGTGGTGGTTCGATTCCAACCAGATGCGCACCTTCCATCGCGAACCCTATCACCCCGCCGACACCGACGTGGACATCGGCTTCCGCTGCGCCCGCAGCGCGGAGTGAGCTATCAGCGCACCCAGCGGCCCTGTCTGGCCACCACCTCAAGCGGTCTTGGCCGGTGTATGCTCTAGGTGGGCCTCGGCATCGGGCCAGGGCGGGCGGATCTTGATGAGCACCATCAGGATGATGAAGGGCAGGATCAGCAGCGCCACCGAAGTCAGCAGGCCTTCTAACCCGTAGAGCTGCATCTTGTAGACCGTCAGCCCGCGCAGGCTTTTTGAGAACAACTGCCCACCCACCACCACGTTCCAGCGGGTGCTGAAGATGCCGATCTCGATCAGCACCCCCCCAGGTAGATCCACTGCCGCAGGCGCGCGGAGGTGTGGATCACACTGCCCCGCTCCGTCAGCGGGCAGACCAGCGCCAGGACTGCCCGCGGCGCCAGGGTGCCCAGCGATACCTGCAGGACGATCAGGCTGATGAAGAGTTTGCTCGAGATCATCTGGGCGAGGATATGGATCGATTCCTCCGAAGTGTAGAGCCGGTGGATGAAGTCGAGCATTTCGAGCGAGAAGTCGATGATCAGGGCATAGAAGAGGAAATAGGTCAGCTTGTCGACGCAGGCCATGTCGATGGTCCGGCGCCGCAGCAGGGTGGAGCCCATGTAGATCAGCGACATCAGGGCGATACCCGAGACGATGGCCGAATAAAGGAAGACGATGGGGATCAGCACGCTGCTCCACCACGGGTTGGCCTTGATGGAGCCAAAGATGAAGCCCACGTAGCCGTGTAGAAGAAAGGCCGAGGGAATGCCGATCACGGTGAGGGCCTTGCCGGCCCGGTGGTCGAAACGCACCGACTTCTCGGTCAGTTCATCGACGCCCAGGGTCAGCACCAGATGGACGAAACGCATCCACCCCTTTTCGCTCTGCGCCCAGATCACCATGTCCTTGCGGTAGTCGAACCAGATCTCCAGCACCAGCACCACCATGAGATACCAGGCGTAGACAAAACCGAACATCGCCATGGCCGAGGACAGGTGCGGGGTCATCATGATCTCGTAGAAGCGCTCCGGATGCCCAGGTGGGCCAGCAGGGGCAGGGGGGCGACGATCAGGAAAGACAGGGCGGTCAGCAGGGCCAGCCGGTAGGTGGGCTGCACCTCTTTGACATTGAAGACCCGTTCCAGTGAGGCCAGGATGAAAGCCCCGGCCACCAGGTGGCAGCGGACGCAGGCCAGCGGGGCGTGGGGCGAGACCGCCTTGGTGCGGGCGATCTGGCCGTGGCAGGCGCTGCACTGCTCGGGCACATTGGGGGTCACCGGCTGATGGGGCTCGTGGCAGTCGATGCAGGGGTCGCCGGGGTTGTGGGTCGCCGGGTCGATTTGCGGAAAACCGGTGGGCCGGGACGGAGTGTAGCCGTGGCACAGGGGGCAACGATCGCGTTCGCGGGGCGCTGGCGGCAGGCCGCTGTCGGGATTGTCGGCGTGTTTGGCCGCTGCCCCGTGGCAGACCTCGCAGGCAACGCTGGCGTGCCGCGAGCGGGCTTTGATCGCGACCACGTCGTCGTGGCATTCGACGCAGGCCTGCGCCCCGGCGTAGTGGATGGGCAGGCTGGCGACACTGTCGATGGCCGCAGCCCGGTAATGTCCCAGGGTGCCGAAGGTCGGGGGTACCAGGAAGTGGCGGGCCGCCAGAAAACCGCCGATGATGAGCGCGAAGACCAGCACCAGACGCTTGAGCTGTTGCGGCATAGCAACCTCCAGCAGAGCGGTTCCGCAAACCCCAGTTCAAAAACGGGCATGGGATTATTGTTGCACAAACCGTGCCAGGGTTGGCAGTGGGGCGCCCGGGAGGGAGCAGCCAGAAGGTGGGGCAGCTGTGGCCGGTCGACTGGGACAGCACGGACTCGATTTGAGACCGCCCCGCCCCGATCGGCGGACAAAAAAAGGGGCCGTACCCTAAGGGTGCGGCCCCTCGGATTCAGGCGGCGATCGAGTGGGGAAGGCTTATTCGGTTTCCGGCTTGCCCTTGTTGGGATTGGGATGTTCGATCTTCTTCTTGGCCTCGGCGTAGTTGAATTCCTTGTAGCTGGGGCTTTCGGGGTTATGGCAGGTCTTGCAGAGCTTTTCGTCGGGGATGATCAGGCCGGCAGCCACGGCGGCGGTTTTGTCTTTCATGGTTTTGCGGGATTTGTACAGGCTGCCCGGCCCGTGACAGGACTCGCACTGCACGCCTTCTTCGGCGACAAAACCCTTTTCCTCGGGTGTGGTGCCCTTGACGATCAGCGCCGCATCCACCCCGTAGGCGGTGAGGTGGCATTTGAGGCACTTGCCGTCCTTCTGGGGATCGGCGATGCCTTTGGCGGCGGTGATCACCTGGGAGACCGGGGCGCTGGTCTCGTTCTGGGCGTCTTTGACCGTCAGGCTGAGGTTGTAATCGCCCACTTTATCGGTGGTCAGGGTGTACAGGTTGGTGATGGGACCAGCGGTCAGGGTGGCGGTGGAGCCGCCGGGGATGGCGCCCAGGGTCCAGGTGGCACCGGTGATCGCGCCGCCATCCGGGTCGGTGCCGCTGGCCCTCAGGTAGACCTTGGTGCCGGTGCCTACTACCGACAGGCCACCGGTGATGCTGGTGGTGTCGGGGCCGGGCAGCTTGAGGTCCTTGATCTTCTGCGGCCACATGGGTTCGACGATCACCTTGGCGGTAGGCGCTTCACCCCAGCCCAGCGCCGGGACGAGCATCAAGCCTAGGGCCAGGGCCCAGGGCCTGTGATTGGGGCTTCTTAGAGCGTGTTATGCACTTTGAGGGATCATCTGGACCAGCTGTCGCATCATGAGGATGGCAAAGGCGAGGAGATGGAAGCCGGCCAGGGTGGTGGGGAGTCGCTCGTAGTCACGGGCCAAACGTCGAAACCGTGCCATCCAGGCGAAAC
>SICG01000104.1 GCA_009691525.1 Candidatus Latescibacterota bacterium
GGGCCTGGCGCAGCGAGGTGCGCAGTTGATCTAGTTCTCCGCGCAGGCGGGCAGTGACCTGCCTACTCTCTGCGAGGGCCTGGCTCAGTTCGTCGATCTGCTGGTTCAGGCTGGTCTTGCGCTCCAGGGCCTGGCGGGCCGCAGCTTCGTCGCCGGCGGCCACCGCAGCTTCGGCCTCCTGGCGGTATTCCTCGGCCCGGACCTGGTGCCGCTGCAGCTCGCGCTCCAGACGGCGCTGGTCGGCCAGGGCCCCGGCCACCGCAGCGGTGGTCTGGTCCACGGCCACATCCATGTCGCGGACCAGCTGGCGGGCCATCTTCTCGGGGTCTTCCATTTGGTCGAGGGCCTCGTTGAGCTGGGCCTTACAGATGGCGACGAGACGATCGATGCTTCCCATGGCTTCACTCCTCTTTGCGGGTTGGCCGGGTCTAGCGTAGCTCGGCATTCCCCGAAGAAAGCAAATCCTGTGCCAGCGCCAGAGCACCGGGCCGAACCATCGCCCAACTTGCTGTTCCCCCTCTGGTTGAGTGCGATTCCAGCCCCTCCAGGCCTCCCGCCTATCCGGGCTTTTTCGCCACCGGGCTGGCGGGGGCCGCCATCTTCACTGCCGGGATCTGAGGAAGCGCTCCTCGATCAATTCGCTGCCGCGCACGTCGCGGCGGTACCACTTGAGTCGCAGTTCCAGCTTTTCGGCCTCGCTCAAGCCCCAGTCCCGCTGTGTCGCGCGCAATTGGCGGGTCAACTCGCGCAGGATCAGCGCCGCACTCACCGAAAGATTGAAGCTGCGGGTGAAACCGTACATGGGGATCTGCACCCGCACCTGGGCCGCCTGCAGCGCCTGGTCGCTTAGTCCCTCCTCCTCGGTGCCCAGGAGAATGGCCATCCGTCCTTCCAGGCGCAGCTCGTCCAGCAGACAGTCGTGCTGGTTGGGGGTAGCGGCCACCAGCGTATAACCGGCGCCCCGCAGCGCTTCGAGGCAATGGGCGGTGTTGTTGACCCCGGGATCGCGGTAGTGGAAGAGGTCCAGCCACTGACTGGCGCCCAGAGCCACGGCGGGATTGACGCGGTAGGCATAACGCTGCTCGACGATATGTACGTCCTGCAACCCAAAACACTCGCAGGAGCGCAGCACGGCGCTGGCGTTGTGGGGCTGGAAGATGTCCTCCAGCATCGCCGTCAGGCAGCGGGTCCGCTGCGCCAGCACCGCTTCGATGCGGTTCCGTCTTTCGGCGGCCAGGAAACTGCCCAGGTGTGCGGCCACCTCCGCTTTGAGCCCGGCGTCCACAGCTAGTTCAGCACCCGGTCCAGAGCCCTCTGCAAGGGTCGCTCCAGGCAGGCGCGCAACGCCGGGTTGGCGTAGCCCACCCAGGCCACGTCGCCCTCCACCCCCAACCTGGCCTGCAGCGGTTCACCCTGGGCGTCGGTGACCTGCACCCCGGCCTCGCGGGCGATGAGTTCGGTACACAGGTCATAGGGATGACAGCAGACCAGGGGCCCCTGGCCGCGGCGGGCCAGCAACGGGTTCATCAGCGGGCGCAGATCCGCCACAAAACGGTCGTGGCCCACGGCTAGCTCATAGAGCTGGCCGCCGCTGGAGATGTACTGGTCTTCGAAGCAGGCGGCCCGGCCAGGGGGGAGTGGGCCAAGCACCGCGCGCGCCACCTCGTCGTCGATGGCCGCGAGCAACTCGCGCGCACCGGGGAAAAAACGGACCACGGTGGCAAAGCCGTGGGCAATGGTGGTGGCGGTGGAGGGCCGCAGGGGCAAGGCATGCCGCTCGCCGCTGAGCCGGTTGAAACGCTCGGCCTGAGCGCCCTGCCCTTTGACGGCCCACAGGGTGTCGCACAGATGCTGCTTGACCAGGGGGATCTCGGTCTGCACCGCCAGTTCGATATCGTGCAGGCCTGTTTTCGGCCCCCAGTTGGGCGCCACCCCGGTCAATACCCAGGCGCTGCGCTTCTGGTACATCAGGCCGCGGGTCCCGTCGATGGGGTCGACGATGACCCGCCACACCGCCTCCTCGGCGGCACAGCCCGCGGGCAACACCACCTGCCCGCCGGCCAGCCCCTCCGCCACCAGCACAATGGGCGAGCCCCGATCCAACCCTGCGAAGAAGGAGAGCAACTCCTCCTCCCCCACCCGGTCCACCGCGTAGAGGGTGTCCTCTTCGGCCTCGCGGTCGACCTGGGCCAGTTCCTCTACTGCCGCTTGCTCACAGGCGGTCACCACCGCCTCGCGCAGACGCTCGTGGAGCCTGCGGATCATGGGCAGCAACTGGCCGGCAGTGAGCAGCTCACCGGCGGGCAGCAACTGGGCCGACATCGGCACTCCTCTCAGGTCAACACGTCTAAGCGAAAAATGGCCGCGCTAATATACCCTGCCCTCAAAACAAGAGCAACGCAGGGAGACTGCTCGAATCGCAAAAGTCAGCCCCATCTAACCCCGCCCGCTTCCTCCACCTCAGCCCCCTTGCCCGATTGACAGTTGGGCAAAACCGCTGCTTTATTCATCCGATCACTTCACCGGGAAGGATCACCGCTTAGAGGAGAAGTCTAGTGACTACGCCTATGGCCAGCTTGTCCGGCAGTGACCGGGGTATTGCCTGGGCAGCCGACCGGGTCTTTGACGGCCAGCAAGTACTGACGGACCACGCCGTGGTGGTGGTGGGCGGAATCGTCGCCAGCGTCGTGCCCCAATCCACCCTGCCCAAAGACCTGCCGGTCCGCTGCGAACCCGGTACCACGATTCTTCCCGGCCTGATCGATACCCACATCCACCTGATGCGTTGGCAGTTGCCTCTGTTCCTGGCCTACGGCGTCACCACCGTCCGCGATACCGGCAACGACCTGGCGTGGGTCCTGGATCAGCGCCAGCGGGCCGCCGGTCAGGGTGCCTCGCCCCGCATCTTGTGCCTAGGTCCCATACTCGACGGCGCCCGGCCCAACCACCCGCTGGTTTCGCGGCCCTGTGTCGACCGCGAAACCGTGATCGCCGCCATCGGCGACCTTGCGGGCGCGGGAGTGGATGGCATCAAGCTGTACGCCGGCTTCCCCACGGAGTTGCTGTCTCTGGCGGTCCGGGAATCACACGCAGCGGGACTGAAGGTGGCCAAACACTGCCTAGCCGACGGGGTGCTGGTCGCCGGGCGGGCAGGCATCGATGAGTTTTTCCACCTGGACGGCATTCTGGCGGATATCTGGCCCGATCACCCGCCGGGCTGGCTTTCCATCTGGGGATTGCCCGGGATGCGCGACACCCTCGACGCCCAGCAGCGGGTGGCCGACCAGATCGCCCGGTTGCAGCTGGTCTCGACGCCCACCCTGGCATACTGGGAATCCCAGTGGCGCATCCGCAGTCCCGGCCGCTCCGCAGCCGACGACTCGCCGCAGGTGCCCCCGCAGCTGGTTGCCTGGCAGGGCACCGCCGTCCGCAACCAGACTGGTGCGGATCAATGGCATCGGGCCCTGGAGGCCGCCCAGCGCTTCACTGGTTTGCTCTTGGAAAGGGGCGTGCCGACGCTGGCCGGCACCGATGTGCCCTGTGGCGCCCTGCCGGCGGGGCTCAGCCTGTGGCGGGAGCTGGCCCTTCTGGTCGAGTCTGGCATGTCCGCATTAGCGGCCCTGCGATCTGCGACCGCTGCTGCCGGGGCGTTTCTGGGACAACCGCAACTGGGCCGCCTGGGCCTGGGCAGCGCCGCAGACCTGGTGGTAGTCCGCGGCGATCCCACCCAGCACCTCCCCCAGGTCCCGGAGATCACCGCCGTGCTCTGTGCCGGCGCACTGCACCACCCCGCTGAACTCCTGGAGGCGGCCCAGCAGACCGTTGCGGCGGCGATGGACGACCCCTGGGCAGCGCAGTTCCAAAAGCATCACGAGGCGGCGTTATGAGTGATACCGCCGATTCCTTTGTGGCCATCGATTTCGAGACGGCTAACGAACGTCCAGACAGCGCCTGCGCCATGGCCTTGGTGCGCGTGGAGGGCGGGCAGATCGTCCACCGAGAGGTCTGCCTGATACGCCCCAGCAGCGAAAGATTCACCTTTGCCGGCATTCACGGCATTTCCTGGACCCAGGTCCGCAACGAGCGCCCCTTTGGCGAGGTTTGGCAGGGCGTTCAAGGGATCCTCGCCGGGATGCAGCACTTCGCCGCCCACAACGCCAGCTTCGACAAACGCGTGTTGACGGCCTGTTGCCAACAGGCCCGCCTGGCGACCCCACCCGTTCCATTTGTCTGTACCGTGCAGGTCGCCCGTGCGGTCTGGAACATTCGTCCCACCAAACTACCGGATGTCTGCCGCGCCCTCTCGATACAACTCAAACACCACGATCCCGCTTCAGACGCCGAAGCCTGCGCCACCATCATCGTGAAGGCAGGCCAGGTAGGTTGGCGTCATCGCTGAGCGGGCTAGCCGAGGAACGATCGTAGGCCGAGATTATCCCAGGACACTACCCCCTACGACAAATGCGCCTTCCAGGTGCGGTATAGATCTAGAATTTCCCCCCGGCCGTGGTAGGGTTTGTAGACCAGACGGGCCCGGCAGCGGAACTCCTGGCCGGCCTGGGCCTGGTCGGCGATGTACTGGAAGTCCCAGGCCGGATTGTAGGTCGAACGTTCGGGGCAGGTCCCCCCACCCGAGGGCGACATACACAGCCGCACCGGGCCTTCCTGATCGAGCATCAACAGCCAGAGCATGTGCCCGTCCCCGGGCCGGCCGTACATCAAGGGCACATCGAAACGCCGCAGGCTGAAGGCATGGGTCAGACTGCCGTGGCGGTAGTGGCGCACCGGGTCGCCCCAGCTGGCCGAGGCCTGGGAGCGGTGGCAGAGGGTGTTGCCGCTGCCATGGGCGTCAGCGCTGAGGCTGGCCCAGCGGCCCTGGGGATCGAGGAAGTGCAGGGCCGGCGCCTCGGGGGCGTCCATGTAACTGGCCCAGAAGAACCCGAAGCGATGCCCGGCGCGCGGGGCCCGGTGCAGGGTCGCCTTGAAGTCCAGGTCGACGAAATAGGGCTCGGAGAGGGTGAAGGTGGTCTGGCTCGACACCCCGGTCAGCGGACTGGGTGCGTGGACCAGCCGGGCTTCCCGGTCCGAGACGCGCTCCAGGGTCATGGGCACATGGCGCGGCTCGAAGATGTCGCCCCCCTCCTCGGTCATGAACATCTCGTCCATGAAATGCTCGAGGTTGAGGCCGGCGACCGTGGGCACAAAACAGTTTTTCGGGGCGTGTACACTGGTCAGGGACCAAAGACCGTTGTACCCGGCGCGATGCTGGGGGTGGGCCGCATCGCCGGCTTCGTTGCCGCCGACCACCGCGTTGAGCTGGCTGGTCTTGAGTATCAGGTGGGGCATGGTTTCCTCCGGGTAAGGGATGCGCTAATTTTCGTATCCACCGACAAAGACGGGCGAGTATGGGTGTATTAATATACGTCTCCATCCTGTGGCTGACCGGCTGCGGCAGTAACCAGCCAGCCGATTCCGGCCCCCTGACCCGCCGCAGCGAGGTGGTGGTGGAAGGGCTGCAGGCGGCCGTGCAGGTGGACAGTGTGGCCTGGGAGACCCGCTCCTGGGCCCTGACCGGTGACGGCAAGTTCGAGATCACTGGCAGCTACGGCCTTTTCTTTCGCAACCTCACCGACCAGCCCCTCGAACTGCGCTACGACCTGCGCTTCCTGGACCGCGACACCTTTCTCATCGACGTCTTCAATCCCTTTGGCCTGCCCCTGCGCCTGGGCCCACACCAGGGCCGGCGCCAGGGCGACGACTTCTCCATCCGCGCCGAGGAACCCCGCGCCCTCGACGAATTGCAGACCATGCAGGTGAGGGTGGTGGTGAAACAGGCCCAATGAGCATCCCGAGGAGCCCTTTATGACCGACCTTTCCCTCCCCTTCACGCCTCTGATCCGCAACCTGCCCGCGGTGGTGCCCTTTGTGCCGCCTGAGGCCCTGGAGCGGCGCACCGGCCGGTCCCTCAAGGTGCGGGTGGGGGCCAACGAGAGTGCCTTCGGTATCTCGCCCCTGGCCCGCGAGGCCATGCGCCGGGCCGTGGAGCAGCTCTCCTGGTACAACGACCCCGAGGCGTACGAACTGCGCCGCCCCCTGGCCCACCTGCACGGGGTGGCCCCCGAAGAGATCTGCGTGGCGGCCGGCATCGACGAATTGCTCGGGCTGGTGGTGCGCCTCGTAGTGGAATCCGGCGCTCCCGTGGTCACCTCCCGCGGCACCTATCCCACCTTCAACTTTCATGTCGCCGGCTTCGGCGGCCGCCTCTGCACCGCGCCGTACCAGGGGGACCACACCGACCTGGAAGCCCTGGCCGCCGAGGTGAGAAGCACCGGCGCCCACCTGGTCTACCTGGCCAATCCCGATAACCCCTTGGGCACCTGGCACCCCGCCGCCCAGGTGCGCGCCTTTGTCGACCAGCTGCCCGGTGACTGTCTGGTGATCCTCGACGAGGCGTACGTAGAGTTCGCCCCCCCGGAGGTCCACTTCCCGGTGCAGACCCAGGACCCGCGCCTCATCCGCATGCGCACCTTTTCCAAGGCCCACGGCATGGCCGGCGCCCGCATCGGCTACGCCCTGGCCCACCGCCAGGTGGTGGCCGCCTTCGACAAGATCCGCAACCACTTCGCCGTCAACCGGGTGGCCCAGGCCGGAGCCCTGGCCTCCCTCGGCGACCCGGCCTTTCTCCAAAGGGTGGTGCAGCAGGTGGAGGAGGGCCGCCGCGCCTACCAGGCCCTGGCCGCCGAACTGGGCCTGCGCGCCGTGCCCTCGGGCACCAATTTCGTGGCCCTGGAGATCGGCCCGCGGGCCCGCAAACTGCTGGAAGTGCTGCTCGAAAACGACGTCTTCGTGCGGATGCCCGGCGTAGCGCCCCTGGACCGCTGCATTCGGGTCACAGTGGGAACACCGCAGGAGCGAGCCACCTTCGCCCAGATCCTCCGCCGAGTACTGCCTCAGGTACGGCCGTGAAGATCCTGGTCACCGGTTCGGGCGGCCTGATCGGCGCAGCCCTGGTGCAGTCGCTGCGCACCCAGGGCAACGAGGTGTGCTGCCTGAAACGCGGAACCACGAACGGGGATGGGATTGGCTGGGACCCGGAGGCGGGCAGGCTGGACGCCGGGGCGCTGGAGGGGCTGGATGCGGTGGTACATCTGGCCGGCGAAAACATCGCCGCCGGCCGCTGGACCCCGGAGCGCAAGCAGCGCATCCTGGCCAGCCGGGTGCAGGGCACGCAGCTGCTCAGCGAAAGGCTGGCCAGCCTGACGAGACGCCCGTCGGTGCTGATCTGCGCCTCAGCGGTGGGGTACTATGGCGACTGCGGCACCGAGGAACTGGGCGAGGACAGTCCGCCGGGGAGAGGCTTTCTGGCCGGGGTATGCCGCGCCTGGGAAGAGGCGGCCGAACCAGCCCGCGCTGCCGGCATGCGCACGGCCCGGCTGCGTTTCGGCATGGTCCTCAGCGCCGAGGGCGGAGCACTGGCCCGCATGTTGCCGCCCTTCCGCCTGGGCCTGGGCGGCCGCATCGGCAGTGGCAGGCAGTACCTGAGCTGGATCAGCCTGGACGACGCGGTGCGCGCCCTGGGCCACCTGCTGGATCGACAGGACTTGAGCGGCCCCTTCAACGCCGTGTCTCCCCACCCCTGCACCAACGCCGAATTCACCCGCGCCCTGGGAAAGGTGCTCCACCGGCCCGCGGTGTGCCCGGTACCGGCCTGGGCGCTGCGCCTGGCCCTGGGGGAGATGGCCGACGAATTGTTGCTGGCCAGCACCCGGGCAATGCCGCGGCGGCTGTTGGAAAGTAGATTCCGGTTCGAGCATCCGGGGTTAGAGGATACGCTGCGATACCTGCTGCGGTAGTGATGGACCACTAGTTCCGTGCCGACTTCAGCGTTATGAAGGTGCGGGTGACCTCTTCAGTGACCCGCTCCAACTCCACCCCGAACTGTTCGTGCAGGGGCCGGGCGTTCTCCTCCCAGGTGCCGGACTCGGATTCAAACTCCAGATCTACCTCGCAGTTGAAGGAATTCTGTTCCCGAGGGCCATTCCAGGCAAATTCGAGGGTGTCAGTTTTGGTGTTGAAGCCGGTATCCGTGGAATTGACAAGCACGTTGTGAATTAGGTTTGACAGCGCGGTGCGATTGGCATTGAAGCTACTGCCCTTGCCCACACGGCCTTGTATAGACAATCCCTGCCAGTAATGCTTACTCCGCGGAAGCTCCCGACCATCCTGCCTGAAAATGAAGCGCGTCCGGGGCACCCGCCGCTCGCTGTACGTGTACTCCAGTTCCATCGCTTTGAGCAAAAGCGCTAGCCGCTGTTGCCAGGGAAGGGCCGTCTTATACATCGTTTCCAAAGCCCATTTCCGTTCCCCCAACTCGCCCTCTTCCACTATCGCGCCCGTCATGCCGTAGATAATCTCGTGCAGCGGTTGCCCGCGGAACCGCTGTTTGGTGATGCCGGCAAACCATTCGGTGGAACTGCCACCTCGTCTGTCCGTAGGTTCCACCGCGACCTCAATGCCACCGTGGGGCACTCGCACTGCCGGCCTGAACAAGGAGTGCGCAGAAATCCCCCCTTCAAACCAGAACTTCTGCCTGGCGTGCTTATCCAATGGCCTGGCCGCGGTGTCTATATCGATCTGGAACAGTCCCGCAGGGAAGGAGGCGTTGTAGTCGCTATAGTGCAACGCACTCATTTCCAACCATTCGCTCTCTACCAACTGATAGATCGAGATCCGCCGGGGCAGGCGGGTGTGCCGGTCTACGTCAAACTGGTGCTTGAACTCACCGGGCTCTCCATTTAGTGGACCACAGGGCCGGATGGTATAACGAACAAAGTCTCCCAGGTCTTCTTCTTGGAAATCATCGGCGGTTAACTCTCTGAGCCATTTATCCTCATAGCTAGCAAAAAGCATCACCACGGCTCTTTCTATAGTCGGCAAAACGCTTTCGGACCGAGTCTCCCGAAAAAGCACCCCCTCTTCATCTCGAATCTGCCGCCAGGAATCATCGCCGGTTACCACCCTGCGTTGATCCCCTTCGCCGATCTCTGCGCGGAAGGAGTACGGCGCTTGCAACCACTGCCTATAGGGCTTCTGATTGCCGTCCTCCCCCCTGATCCATCCTTCGACCTTGAGCGAGTGCACCTGTTTCAGGTTAGCGATCATCTCGGCCAAGGCATCTGGGGTGGAAGCCAGCCACCATAAACCGACGGCGATGAAGGCCAGTGAGGCGGCCAGGCCCGAGACATAAGCGAACCTGGGCAGGGGAAGCCAGCGCCGCCATCCCGCAGCGGTCTGCTCCTGGGCTTTTAGCTGGCTCAGCAGTTCGCCCCGTGCCTCTGCCAGCAGGCCCTCAGGGGGCTGGTCAGCGCTGAGTTGCCGGGTCAGCCCCAACATCTCCTCCAGATCCTGCACCGACTCCAGTTCTTCGGGATGGGCCTCCAGGTACACCTCGACCTCCCGCTGCTCCTGGGCCGGCAACTCCCGCCGCACGTAGTCGCTCAGGCGGTTCTCGAACGCTGTTTTGTCCATCATCTGTTCATCCTCATTTCCTGTTCAATCCACCCGCATCCAGGCGCGCAGCTTCTTGAGCGCCTGTTACTCGTTGGCCCGCGCGGTCTCAGCGCTGCAGCCGAGCGCTGTGGCAATCTCGGCAAAGGACCGCCCTTCAAAATTCCGCAGCACGAACACCTCCCGCTGGCGTTCGGGCAGTTCCGCAACCAGTTGCCGCACCCGGCCCAGTAACAGATTTCTCTCCAGCTCCTTGGCATCGGTGGCTGGCGCCCTTGGGTCGGGCGTGTCCTCGTCGAAAAGGGTGAGCCGGCGGCGCTGCCGTTGTCGCTTGTAGGCAGCGCGCAGGGCCACCCGGCACAACCAGGCTTTGGGGAATTCGATCTCTTCCCCCTTGCAGATCGCCGCGTGGAACTGCAGGAAGGTATCCTGATAGATATCGTTCACCTCCTCTGCTTCGGGCAGAATGCGCCACGCCATCTGGACCACCATAGGACCGTAGTGCTCGATGGCCTGGCGCGTGGTTTCTTCTTTGGGACTCAACCTGCTGTCCTCACGGTCTAGCAGCCAGCAAACGCTCGATCTCTGCTTCGCTGGGTGGATTGTGTTGCAACCCAGAATTTACCAACTTCCCATCCCTGCCGATCAGCACGTACTGGGGAATGCCCTCAATGCCAAAACGCCGGGCTGTTTCCCCGGTGTCCAGAGCAATGGGGAAGGAGTACTGGTGTTTCTGCAAGAAGGCATCCATCTCTTCTGCCTTGACCGAATGGACTGCCACCACCACCAACCCTTGGCCGGCGTACTTCTCGTGTAGCTTCTGCACGTAGGGCAGCTTCTCGATACAAGGTGTACACCAGGTAGCCCAGAAATCCACCAAAACCACATTGCCGGTCAAGTAGGCCAATTTCTTGAGCTCAACTTTCTTCCCCTGAACCTCCACGCTGAAAGCGTTAACCCAGCGCTGGGCATCCACTTCCGGCGGCTTGGTGCCCGCCGCCAAACCGCGCCGGCTTAACTCGCGGTTGATCTCGTCCATAGTCACGTAACGCACCTGAAGAGATTCGCCGTCGTAGGAAAGCGCCGACTCGTCCCGTTTGAACTCAATCAGGCCAACTCCATGCCCACTTACACCTCCCGTCTCAGCCACCAGCAAGGTGGGGCTCATGCGGACCAGGGCTTGCCACAGTCCCCTCTCTTGTCCCACTGCCATCCAATTCCACTTCTCCTTATCCCAAGTACTCCAGATCATCCCTGCTGCGCTACCTGAGGTTTCGCGAATCGCTCCCTCCAGGACGGTGATATCAACCGCATTTGGTTCTGCCTTCGCTTTGTCAAACACCTTGTCGATACTGCCCGTACTCATCAGTGCGCGCATAGAATCAGGATCTATCCGCTCTGTCTCGATCTTTTCGAGCGCCCCATTGACCCGCCCAGTGCCTGCCAGCTCGCGGATAAAATACCGGTTACTGGCATGGCGCACCTCCAGTACCCCGTTCGTCTTCACTGAGGGAGGCGACGATGCTTCGGCCCGGCACAGCACCACCGCCCATACCAGCTCTTTTTCGGTATCAAAACGGCGGACATGCAGCCATCCATCCCTGATCTCCATCTCCAACCGCCCCAGTACAGTACCTCCAATCCTCAACTCCTGAGCATCGCTCCAAGTAGGTTCACTGGCCATCGCTACCCCCACCTGGAAGATCATCAACAGCGCTCCGACAACCCAACTCATCGTGCTCATACGGCTCTCCTTCACCAAAGGGTATGAACGCTTTCACCCCTATAAGAGCCGCCAACCGAGGAAACGTGAAATACTCCAGCACCATTATTTGATGGACCAGGGACGTGGGAGTGCCCCAGCAGGGCGGGCTGCCAGGATTAGCGCAGCGGAGGGGAGATGACCCTGGAGACCTTTCCCGGGGAGCGGCTGGGCAGGGAAGTCCGCGTGGTGTGGGGCCGGGTAGCGGAGCGAAGCGAGCGGGGGTGAAGGACGCGCCTGGGGAAAGGTCGGAATGGGTCGCTCCCCGACGCGGCAGAATTCCTGTGGTCACCCACTATCCTGTTAGCTTCTCATTCTGCGTGAAATCCTTCAGCCAGCCCTCATCCCAGAGTGAAGGGAAGCTGTTCTGGCGATAGGGATGGGCCAGGCACACCGCCGTGTCGATCTCCAAGCCCAGGCCCGGCTGGTCCGGCAGCACAAACACGCCTCGTTCGCAAAGATCCCAGCCGCCAGCCAACTCGCGACGCCAGGGCACGTCGTAGTCGGCGAAATTCTCCTGGATGAAGGCATTGGGCGTGGAGAAGTCCAGGTGTAGGGCCGCGGCCAAAGCCACCGGGCCGATGGAGCAGTGCGGGGCGATGCGCAGGTCCTGGGCCTGGGCCATGGCGGCAATCTTCTTGCTGACCAGCAGGCCGCCGCAATGGGCCGGATCCATCTGCACGATGTGGGCGGCGCGGGTGGAAGTCAGCTGATGAAACTCCTCCAGGGTGTAGAGCCGCTCGCCGGCTGCCACTGGAAAAGGCAGCGCCGCACTCACCTGGCGCAATAACTCGACACTGTTGGGGGTGACGGGTTCCTCGTACCAATAGGGCCGGTACTTTTCGAGGCGCCGGCCCATCTCGACCGCGTCTTCCACCGCCAGCCGGCCGTGGACCTCGATCATCAACTCCACCTCCTCACCCACGGCCCGGCGCACTGCGGCCACCAGACTTTCGGCCTCGGCCAACTGGGTGCGGTTCAGGTGTTTCCAGGCGGTGCCAAAGGGGTCGAACTTGAGCGCACCATACCCCCGCCCCACCGCCTCGCGTGCCCGCTCCGCGTATTGCTCTGCGGTACGCGCCCCGCCGTACCAGCCATTGGCATAGGCCGGCAGCCGCTCGCGGCAGCAACCGCCCATCAACTTATACACGGGCTGGCCGCAAGCCTTGCCGACCAGATCCCACAGCGCCAGCTCCACCCCGCTGATGGCGGTCAGCACCGTGGACCCGCCCTGGTACTGGTCGCGGATCAGGCCGCCGATCACCGCCTCGATGTCAAAGGGATCGCGCCCCAGCACCCGTTCCTCCACCCACTCGTGCATCAGGGTCTGCACCGTCAACTCCTGCCATTCGAGGGTCGCTTCCCCCCAGCCATACAAGCCGCTGTCGGTGCGCAGGCGGACGAAGAGGTAATTGCGCAGGCCGGCGTTGGTGAGAAAGGTTTCAAGTTGGATGATCTTCATCGCTTGCTCAGTCCCGGTTGTAGTCCAGACGGAAACGCTCCAGGCGCGCCGGGTATGGGCGCGGACGTTGCTCTTCGTATTCGTGAATGGTCCGACCCAGTTCTCCCAGAAACGGGAACCCCACTTCCCCGTAGGCATAGTCATCGCCGCCCAGTCGATCTGGGTGGGTCCAGATCACTGCAGCCAGCAGGAACTCCACGCCAGCCTCAAAGTCGACCACGTACGCGTTGTCACTCATATACCCGTACGCCAGGCCCACCTTGTTGAAGACGCGGATATGGGGAGGGATCGGCTCTTTGCGGTCGCCGAAAAGCAGGAACTTCACCCAACTGTCGTAGTACCGTGGCCCGTAGCGCGGCGCCCGGCACTCGCGCGGCAGCACGGACATGGCGTGCCACAGCCACTGGTAGTTGTCCTCGCTCAGGGCAAAGCGCCGCCCGGCCGGTACCGCCTCGGGGAAGAGCAGGCCTTGAGCAGTTCCTGCATCACCTCGAGGGACATGTAGTTCCGGCCGGCAAAATCCTCGGGGCCAGCCACCCACTTCCCCTGCTCCCAGTGCTCCTTCCCGCGCAGGATAGGGGCAGGCGCCCGCCAGGTATGGGCATTGCAGGCCGGGGGCTGCTGGTAGATCACCTGCCCGTCCCGGTAGAAGGTGAAGGGGTTGGTGTGGCGGTTCTCCTCCGCAGTAAAAGGGGTGGAGAGCCGGTGGGTCAGGCGCAGGTCGCGGTACCCCTTCTCCCACAAGGCTTCGTTGAGCCGCTGCTGGCCGACGAATTCGTACAGACGGTTGTACGCGTCGTTATCGCTGACCACGAAGAGTTTCCTGAGGTAGTGGGCGATGGATGGTTTGCCGCCGGGGGCGCTGAAGTCGTGTAACACAGCCACCTGGCCAGAGAAGGCGCTGCCGATGCGCAGCGGGGTGTGCTGGTCCAGGCCGGGAAGGTCCAGCTGACTGAGCTTTTCCAGGGCCAGGGCGGCCCCGGCGATCTTCAGGGTGCTGGCGGGATAGAAATAGGCGGCTGGATCCACCCGGTACGCGTGGGTGCGGAAGTGAGGGACCCCCTGGGCGTCGCGGTCGATCTGGGTGTAGCGGATCTGGACCTCGTGCCACTCGGACCGCGCCAGAACAGGGGCAAGACCCGGGCGGGAACGCAGCAGTTCTTCGAGCAGATCGGCCGCCATGCTCAGGCCTGCTGGGCCTGCTGGGCTGCGACCGCCTCTTTGAAGGAGGTGAAGCGGCGCAATTGGGGCGCTGCCAGCGCCGCTACCAGCACCACCAGCAGACAGCCGATACCCCCGCTGACCACCGAGACCGCTGGGGAAAAGGCCTGGGCCACCACCCCGGACTCAAAACCGCCCAGTTCATTGGACGAGCCGATGAAGATGCCGTTCACCGCCGCCACCCGACCGCGCATCACGTCGGGGGTGAGCAGCTGGACCAGGGTGTGGCGCACCACCACGCTGACGTTGTCGCAGACCCCGGTGAGGAAGAGGGCGAAGAGGGAGAGGTAGAAGGACTGGGATAGGCCAAAGAGGATGGTGGCCACCCCAAAGCCTGCCACCGCAAAGAGCAGGGTGCGGCCAGCCCGCTGCATCGGTGGCCGATGGGCCATCAGCAGCGCGGTGATCAGCGCCCCCACCGCAGGCGCCGCCTGCAACAGACCCAGTCCCCGCTCACCCACCTTGAGGATATCAGTGGCGTACACCGGCATCAGGTAGGTGGCCCCGCCCAAGAGCACGGCAAAGAGATCGAGGGAAATGGCCGCCAGAATCAGCTTCTGGCCACGGACGAAATGCACCCCGGCCACCAACTGCGACCAGGTGATGCCGCTGGTGGTCTGGGTAACCGGAGGCAGGCGCATCAAAGCCAGCAGCAGGGCGAAGAGGCCGGCCGCCGCGGCGCTGGCCAGGTACGCGGCCGGCACACTAAAGGCGATGACCAATCCCCCCAGGGCCGGGCCGGCCACCGAGGAGATCTGCTGGAGGCTGGTCCGCCAGGCCACAGCGTTCTCCAAAACCTCGCGCGGCACCAGCAGCGGCAGGATCGCCGTGCGCGCCGGCCGGCCCAGGGTGAGCACCGAGGCATTGAGGGCCAGCAGTGCGTAGATCATCCACAAGGGCCCTTCGAGCACCGAGAGCAGGGCCAGGGCAGCGGACATCAGCGCCCCACCAGTGATGCTGAGGATGAGCAGGTGTTTGCGGTCGAAGCGGTCGGCCAGGTACCCGGCCAGCAGGGTCAGCACAATCATCGGCAGGGCCTGGGCCAGGCCTGCCATGCCTAAGGCCAGGGGCTGGCCAGTGCGCTGGTACAGCTCCCAACCGATGGCCAGACCCTGACCACCCCCGCCGATCTGCGCCAGCAGGGAGCCGGCCATAAACAGGGTGTAGTTGCGGTGGCGGAAGGCGGCGTACGGATCGTGGCGTGTGGACATGGGGAGGGAGTATAAACCAATCCGGGATGGGGCTCAAGCACCTCCCGCAACGGCTTTGGTAAAGCGCTTCTGGATGAAGATGGGCTCCCTAATCCCGGTGAGGGCGGCGCACACCCGGATCTTCTCCAGGGAACTGGGCGAGATGCGGCTGCCCAGTGCCAGGAGCAGTTGTCCATCCTCGCTGGTGACATTGCTCAGCGCCCAGTCGCCCAGGTGTAATTCATTGGCCATAACCTCCACCATATCCTCGTCCTCGGCACTGCCGCTGCCATTGGGCGGCACAAAAAGCGGAAAGAGCGCGTCCAACAAGTCCGGGTCGTACCATCCCCGACGCTCCTGCATGAGGGTGAGGATGCGGTACCTGGAGGTCTCGGAGCTGGACAGGTGCGCCAGGTCGTCGAAGATGCGCAGGATACGCGCCCCCATGGGGATGTCCTCGCCGGCCACCTTGTCGTCGGGAAAACCGCTGCCGTCAAAGTTTTTCCCCAGGTAGAGAATGATCTTGCTCACCCCCTCTAGACGGGGAATCTTGCTTATCAGCCTGGACCCCACTTCTGGCAGCTGGCTCACTACTTCCTGCTCGGGGGGCGACAACTCGCGCCTGGCGCGCGCCTTGTTCGCCAGGCCAGTGGGCAGGGTGAGAAAGCTGATCCGCGACAGAGTTGCCGCCAGGATGATTTCCCAGGAGCTGGCGATCTTGAGTTCCTGGACGGCGGCGCGCGCCATATCGCGCAGCCAGAGCGCATGCGTGAAGGAGTCGGGATCGGTCTCGGACAGGAGTTCGGTGAGCAGATGTACACTGCCGACCAAGGTGCTGCTCGATGCCGGCCTCGA
>SICG01000105.1 GCA_009691525.1 Candidatus Latescibacterota bacterium
CTCCGGCCTTTCGCCAGGCGCGTTCCGCAGCACCCCAACGTATGGGGTGCTGCGTCGAATGAACTGAGCCGCCCGACAGCCCGGCCCCCGCAACACCATCTATATGGTGTTGCCCCCCTCGCTCGCTGTCGCTCCGCTAACCCTCGCGCTCCACCCCGCTGGGGTCATCTCTCCGCCGCTTACGCTATGCGGTATTTCTGGATGGTCTCTTCGCGGATGGTCACGCCCAGGCCGGGGCCTTCGGGCAGGTGGACGTAGCCGTCGACCACCGGGAATTTCTCCACGGTCAGGTCGTGGCGCAGGGGCGAGTCGGCCATGCAGTACTCGAAGACCTCGCCGTGGGGGGCGGCGGCCAGGCCGTGTAACGAGGCGGCGATGGTGATGCCGCTCTTGAAGCTGTGGTTGACCACCTTGCGGTGCAGGCGGTGGGCCAGCCGGGCCACCTCGACCATGGTCGAGATGCCGCAGCGGCCTGGGTCGGGCTGCACCCAGTCCAGGCCGCCCTCCACCAGCAGGCGCTCGAAGTCGGGGTAGCGCGCCTCGGCCTCGCCGGTGGCGATGGGCAGGGGGCTGGCGGCGCAGAGCTGCGCGTACCCTTTGAGGTCTTCTGGGTGCAGGGGTTCCTCGAGCCAGAAGGGCCGGAACTCGGAGAACTGGTGGGCGCGTTTGAGCGCGGTCTTCCAGTCCCAGACCTGGCCGGCGTCGATGAGTACGTCCACCTGGTCGCCCACCCCGCGCCGGGCCTCCCGCACCAGGGCGATATCGTTACTCTCATTCTGGCCCATGGGCCCCCAGCCGAACTTGACGGCCGTGAAACCCAGGTCGGCGAAGCGGCGGCCCAGTTCGTAGGTCTGGGCCGGGGTGTCGCCAAAGAGAATGGAGCAGTAGGCGCGGAAGCGGGTCTTGTGCGGCCCGCCCAGGAGCTGGTACACCGGGTGGCCGCAGGCTTTGCCGGCGATGTCCCACAGGGCGATGTTGACCCCGGCCATGGCATGGGCGCCGGCGGCGGTGCGGCCGTAATAGTTGGCCGCTGCCTGCATGTGATGCATACAGGCGTCGAGGGCCAGGGGATCAGCGCCGGTCAGGGTGTTGGCCAGGCCGTTGCAGATCTGGTGGGAGAGCGGGGCCTCGACGATGGCCTTGACCACCGTGGGGCAGGAGTCCACTTCGCCCCAGCCAGTGAGGCCTTCGTCGGTCTCGATCTTGATCAGGCAGGTGTCCTGGGTGCCATCGCAGGCTGCAGTGACCTGGGGCATGCGCAGGACGATGGCGGCAACGCGGGTTATCTTCATGGGGGCTCCAGTCAAAAAGTAAACACCGTCTCGATGGTCATCACCTTCTGGCGCTCCAGCTTGCCGACGACGGCGGTGTGGTGATAGAAGACCCGGGTATCCCACTGCAGGGCAACGCCGCTGTTGACATCCAGGCCCAGCAGGTAGCCGTAGAAGGTAGCGGGGGTGGGATCGAGGAAGCCGTCCTTTTTGCCTTTTTCATCCCGGTACATGCCGATATTGTTCTTCTGATAGTAGGCCTGGGCCTGGCGCAGCCGGGGGATCTGGTCCAGCAGGTGCTGCGAGAGGCTGGCGCTGGCGTGGATCTGCTGCTTGGGGTCGTCGGCGCCCGTCAGATATTGGTAGTCGGCGCTGGCGTCCACCATGCCGCCCAGATCGGTGCCGGCCTTGCCGAAGATGCCGGAGAGGGTCTGGTTGCGGTTCAGGCTGGCGTCTTTGGATTGGGCCTTGCCGGTGGCCACCACGAGGCGGGCGCGGTCCAGCTCGTAGAGGTTGTCGAAGTAATTGGAGTCGAAATCTTTCTGGAAGTGGCGAAACTCCAACTGGCCCTTGAAGGGGCCCATGCCCAGCCACAGGCCCGGGGCGGCCAGGCCGAAGCCCTTGGCCTTGCGGTTGCCGCGCTGTACTCCCTGACTGTCGGCCTCCCCCGTGGTCAGGCTGTCGTTGGTGTCGATCAAGAGTGCTGCCTGTCCGTAGAGTTTCAGGCTTAGCTGGCTGCTCTGCATCAGCGGGTAGGCCGCGTCAAAGCCGAGGATACTGAAGAAGTCCCCGCCCACCTGATCCTTGTTGAAAGGCCGTTTGCGGCTGACCAGCTGGTCCACCGGGAAGACCGTGTCGCTATAGGCGGTGTTGAGGTTGGTGAGGTCGGTGATGATGGCAGGCGGCAGGCCGCTGCTGGGGTCGGCGTCGATGGCGCCGTTGTTGTTGTCGTCGCTGTCCCGCGAATCGGCAACCCCGTCCCCGTCGTTGTCCAGGGCGCGGCTCTTGTCACCGGGGAAGGCATCGACGGCATCCGGGTAGCCGTCCCCGTCCCCGTCCACCAGCCCGCCGTACTGGTCCAGGTCCACCACATAGGTGAGGCCCAATTCGAGTTTGCCGGTGGCCTTGCCCGAAACCCGCGCCCCCAGGAGGGCGCTGCCCTGCTGAAAATCCTGGAAATTGTTGACCATACCTTCGACACCCAGACCCATGCCGCCGATATCGCGCTTGTGGAAGTAGAGTCCGGTTTTCTTGATGCCCGGGTATTGCAGGGTATTGCGGTAGCCGCCCATGATCAGACCGTAGCCGAGGGTGACCTGGTCCAGGGCGCCGACCTGGACGAAGGTCTGGTCTTGTTCTTTGCCGTAGCGCACGTAGTAGAGTTTGCGCAAGAAGGTGTCGGTCGCCTTGGTGGAGGTGCCCAGATCCCAGCCGCGCTTGCTGATGCCGCCCTTGTTGTCGATGAAGAGTTCCACGTCGAGGGCCAAACCCCAGTTGCCGATGGGGATGTCTGGGCGCAGGCTGAGGCGATAGAGCTGTTGGTCGCCGACCGTGACGCTGCCCATGCTGGCGCTGTAGCTGGGTTTGAGACCGGGTTCTGCGGCAGCCGCCAGGGAAGCGGTGGCCAGAACCAAGACGTACCAGATATGTCTGATCATTTGAAAGTCCTCGAAGACGGTGAAGGAGTGGCGCGCGGAGTGCAGCAAAAATAAGGACGGGTCCACCCAGAGCGCAAAGCGCGGGTTTTGGCCGTGGGCATCTTATATTAGTCTTCGATTCCCAAGGAGAGAGACGATGAGCCGGACCCTGAAGGACCTGATGGATGAGAGTTTTGCCCGCCACGCCGGCCGGACGGCAGTGCGGGTGCTCAAGGGGCAGGGCAGCGAATTGAGCTATCAGCCGGTCAGTTACGCCGAGTTGCACGCGCTGCGCGACCGCCTGGCCGGCAGCCTGGCCGGATTGGGGCTGCAAAAGGGACAGCGTCTGGGCCTGCTGACGGAGGGTGGGCTGGAGTCGGTGCTGGTTTTTCTAGCCGCTGACCTGCTGGGCCTGAGTGCCGTGCCCCTGTGCAACAAACTGGCCCCGGAACTGTTGATCCACACCATCCACCATTCGGGGATCGAACTGCTTTTCACCGACGCCAAAGGGGAGGAGGTGATGGGGCGCATCGCCTCCTTCATCCGCTCCCCGCTGCGGCGGATACCGGTCGAAGGGGAGGAATGGCAGGGCCTGCTGCGCGCCGACGCCCCGCCCCCGCCGACCGTGGAGCTGTGGCCCGAGGACGAGTCCAAGGTGCTTTACACCTCGGGCTCCTCGGGGTTGCCCAAGGGCGTGGTGCAGACCAACGCCAACATCGTCGCCAATGTGGAGGAGGTGTGGGACCTGATCAGCCGGCGCGAGCCTTTTCGACTCTTCAAATCCGCCCCCGATTACCACTCCATGGGTATCCTCAATATTTATTATCCACTGGCCAAAGGTTGGGTGCTGGATCTGGCCCGCTCTCCGGACCGCGTGCTCAACGACATCCGTTACTCCGAGCCGGAGGGGTTCCTCACCGTGCCATTGGTACTTGACAAGGTTTTCGGCAACGTGCGCAAGGAGATCCAGGCCGGCGGCCTCAAGGGCCGGCTGATCCAGCGGGCAATCCGGGCCAGGCAGCGGCTGGCGCGGGGCGAGGCCGGGTTGGGGGATCGGCTGGTGGAGGTGATGGTGGGGCGCAAGGTGGTGGCCAAGATCCGCCAGCAGCTCCACCGTCGGGTGGGCGCCAACCTGGAAGTACTCATCGTCGGCTCGGCCAAGGCCGATCCGGAAGCGCTCGATTTTTTCCAGGAAGTGCTGGGCATCCGCACCTTTGAGGGGTACGGGGTCACCGAATGCGCCCCGCTGATCGCCGCCAATCACCTGGGGGGCCGCAAGGTGGGCACGGTGGGCCGGCCCCTGATCGAGGTGAAACTGGTGGGACCGCAGGGAGAGGAGGTGGGACATGGCGACCCGGCGACGGGGCATTACCAGGGCAGCGGGGGCCAGGTGGGGGAGTTGTGGGCCAGTGGCCCCAACGTGATGAAGGGCTACCTCGACGACCCGGACCAGACCGCCCGGGTGCTGGTCGAGGACGCGGCGGGCAAGATCTGGTATCGGACCGGCGATTTGTTCAGCATGGATGAGGAGGGATTTCTCCGTTTCAGCGGGCGGGTGGGCCGGCAGTTCAAGCTGCGCAACGGGGAGTTCATCAACCCCGAGCTGCTGGAACGCGTCTACGCGCGGGCAGTGCTGGTGGAGCACGTGCTGATCTGGGGCGATCAACACTTGAGCGCCCCGATGGCCCTCGTGACGGTGGACGTGGAGGAAGCCAAGAAGATTGTCGATATACCCGGCTTGCCCGTGGACGACGAAGTGGTTCTGCGATGCCATCCGGCCCTGGCCGAGCGGGTGCGCCAGCTCCTGCTCAGGGAGGCGGAAGAGGCCGGCCTGCCGACATACGAGCGGCCTCAAAAGGTCATCTTGTTACCGGAACCACTCAGCGAGGAGGCCGGCACCCTGACCAAGGGCCTGAAGAAGGTGGTGCCCGGCGAGGTGGTGAAGCGGTATCACCAGGTCATCGAGGCGGCGCTCAAGTCCTGAGGCAGTGCCACAGATTCTGCAGCAGCACCCGGTTGTCCCCGCCCAGGTAGGCCAGTTCCCCGCCCATGCGGCTGAAGGATTTGCAGAAGCGCAGGTAGTAGGCCGGGTCGCTGGAGGGGGGCTCGCCTTTGGACCAGTCCCAGGAGAGCTGGGCCAGGTCGTTGACGGCGATGTAGGGCCGCAGGATTTCCCGACCATCTTGCAGGCGCAGGTCATTGGCGATAGAGAGGGCTTTCTCAAAGACCTGGGGCGCCATGATCGCCGAACCCACGGAGAGGAAAACCCCGCCCTCCAACTGGCCCACGCTGGCGGCGAAGACCTGGTAGTCGATGCCGGCCCCCCGGCCCAGGATGGCACCATTGGCCATTGGGTGGTTGTAGACGATGTCGTAGCCGATGCCGGGGTGGACGGTGAGGGGCACGCTTAGGCGGAAGGCATTGGCGGTGAGGGAGAATCCCCGGTGGGGATGGGGCACCTGCCAGGGGCCGGGGTGCAGGTCAAAGCGGACCATGGCCTGCAGGAGTTCGGCGCGGGCCGGCATGCCTTCGTCGTCCGTGGGATTGCGGCTCCAGTGGGCCAGTGCGGCGGCTAGTTCCTCGCGGGCCGGCAGCGAACAGCCTTCTTCCCAGATGAACTTGCCCAACGACTCGCCATAGCCCCTGCCCTCCAGGCTGCCGGCCAACACCGCCAGGTGGATGTAGAGGCCGGTCTCCTGCCAGGCGCCGAAGCAGCCTTGGGCCACGTGGGCGCGCACGTCTTCCTCGGAGCGGCCCTGGAAGGCGTACTCCCAGTCGTGGATGGTGCCGGCCCCATTGGTGGCCAGGTGGGTGATCCAGCCCCCTTCCATCAGGCGGGTCACCACCGGCCCCAGGCCATTCTTGACCAGGTGCGCCCCATAGGTCAGGATCACCGCGGCGCCCTGCTGCCGGGCAGCGCGGATGCGTTCGGCCAGCGCTCCGATGCCTGCGGCCATGGCGCCTGGATCGGGGGCCGGAGCGTCGGGGTCGACGCGGATTTCCTCGATGGTGTGTTTGCTCTGGCGGGTGGCCAGGGGCCGGACGCGGATCTGGCGCCGATCGATGCGATTATAGGGCATGGCGCGTCTGCCGGTGGCGGCGCAGAATCTGGGTTGGGGAGGCCGTGCCGGTAGTCCCCAGTTGCTGGATGGTGATAGAGGCAGCCAGATTGGCCACCAGGGCCGCCTCGCCTAATTCGGCGCCAGCGCTCAGCGAAGCCACCAGCGCGGCGGAGGTGGAGTCGCCGGCCCCCACCGGGTCGATGGGGCCTTCGACGGGGAAGGCGGCAACGTGTTCCACTTCGCTGCCCTGGGCCACCAGCATGCCCCGCTCCCCCAGAGTGAGGAAGACCGGGCGGCCGCTGCGGCGCGAAAGAGCTTGGGCATGGGCCGTGGAGGTGCGCAGGGCCGGCGGCCGGCGGTTGGTGCTGCCCAGGGCCCGGGTGGCCTCGAACTGGTTGGGTTTGATCATCACCTGGCGGAAGAAGCCGATGAGTTGGCGCGAGTCGGCCAGGAAGATCTGGTCGGGCCGCTGGCGAGCCTGCTCGGCCAGGAAGCGCCGCACCCGTGCGGTGAGCACCCCACAGCCGGGCTCGCTCACCTGATCGAGCAGCACGGCCCCGTGCCAGGTGGGCAGTTGTGCTTCGAGATGGTCGATGAGTTGGTCTTGGAGGTCGCGCGGGGTGGGCCGGCGGTTCTTGGTGTCGAGGCGCTCCAACTCCTCGCGCACCGGCAGGCCGGGGCGGGCACTGTCCACGTAGCAGGGTTTGCCGTAGGTGGGGGTGAAGCGATCGGGGCGGCAGATAAAACCATCGAGATTGAGGCCCAGGCCTTTCATGGCCCGGCGCAGTTCGTAGCCCTCGCCGTCGTCGCCGCAAAAGCCCACGGCTTCCACCCGTCCCACGCCCAGGGCGGCCAGATTGGCGGCCACGGTGCCGGCGGCGCCGGCCTGGCGGCGGGTGCGCACCACCTGATAGCAGGTGCGGCCGGTTTCGAGCGAGCGCTCGTCCAGGCGGGGGTCGCAGTCGTAGTACGCGTCGAGGAAGAAGTCGCCGACCACCCCGATGCGCAGTTGGGCAAATGAACGCAGCAATTGTCGCAGGCGGGATTCAGTCAGCATCAGTCCAACTCGCCGAAGAGATAGGTCAGCATCAGTTCGGACTCCTGCCAATGGGGGACCAGCAGATCGGCGCCCACCTCCAGCAGGCGGGTCTTTTTCCATTCGTCCCATTCCGCGGTCCCATCCTCGCAGGTGGCGGCGCCCACGGCCAGGCCCTCCACTTCCACGGCGTTGGCGATCTCCACGTACCCGTCGCCAAAGATGATCAGGTCCGGGCCGTGCAGGTGGTTTTCGGCGATGATGCGGGCGATGAGGATCTTCTTGGAGAAGTTCTGATAATCCTCCTGTGCCCCGTAGATCCGTCCGCCGAAATAGGGGGCCACCCCCAGCAAGGCAGCCTCCTCGACCACGAAGGGGTGGTCGGTGCCGCTGGCCAGGTAGCAGGTGACGCCCCGGCGGGCCAGGTCTTCCAGTAGTTCGATGCTGCCGGGTACCAGGTAGGCGTCGGGGGCTTCCCGGCGCTGGCGCAGGGCTTCGAGCCGGTCGCGGATGCGGTCTCCCAACCGGCGCAGGTACTCCCGTTTGTACTCGGCGGCTGGCTGCGGGGTGCCGCCCAGGCGGCGCAGTTCGGCCTCCAGGTGCAACATCTGGTAGATGGTCTGCTCGCCGGTGAGGCGGGTGATGTACTCACGGGCAAATTGGTGCCAGCCCTCCGGTGGGGGTGCAGCGGGGGTGCGGGAGAGTTCCTCGACGGCGTGCTCGATCATCACCTCCTGCCAGCCGGCCCGCAGCAGGGAGAGGGTGCCGTCAAAATCGAAAACCGCGTGGCGGATGTGGCCGCGCTGGATTTCGGGATGGTAGACCTCGATGGTGCGGCCCAGGATGCGGGGTGGCGTTTTCATCGGAGTGCAAGGGTAGGAGGAGGGCGGGCGGATGTCAAGGTGCGCTTGTAATCACCCGCATGGTATTGTAGCTTTTGTGCATGACTATCCACAAAGCCGTACTGCCCGTGGCCGGCATGGGCACCCGCCTCTTGCCGGCCACCAAGTGCCAGCCCAAGGAGATGCTGCCCGTCGGCTACAAGCCGGTGGTGCAGTACGTGGTCGAGGAGATGGTGGGCGAGGGCATCGACAAATTCCTGTTCATCACCGGGCGCAAGAAGCGCTCCATCGAGGACCACTTCGACGACGATCCCGAACTGGAGGCCCGGCTTTTGGGCAAGGCCGAAGCCATCGACGAGCTGGATTACGCGGGCCGGGGCATCGACTTCCTCTACGCCCGCCAGCGCCGGCCCCTGGGCAATGCCGATGCGGTTCGCCTGGCCGCTCAGTTTGTGGGCGATGAGTCCTTTGTGGTGGGCTTTGGCGACACCATCATCTATTCGCAACGCGATCCGGGGGTGGTGGGCCGCATGATCGAGGCCCACCAGCGCCACCAGGCCGCGGCCACCATCGCGGTGTGGGAGGTGCCTCGCGACGAGGTGCGAAAGTACGGGGTGGTGCAGCCGGCCGGCGAGGCCGGCGACGATTTCGCCATCGCCGACATCGTCGAGAAACCCCGGCCCGAAGAGGCGCCCAGCAACCTGGCGGTGGCGGCCCGCTATGTGTTCACCCCCGAGATCTTCGCCGCCATCGCCGCCACCCGGCCCGGCCTGGGCGGCGAGTTGTGGCTCACCGATGCTATTCGTTTGCTGATCGCCGGGGGGGCCAGGGTGCGCTGTTTGCGCCTGCAACCAGACGAACAGCGCTACGACATCGGCACCCCCATGACCTACTACCGGGCTTTCGCCGACTTTGCCCTGCGCGATCCCCAGCACGGCCCGGCCTTTGCCCGCTACTTGAGAGAGAAGTTGGACAGGGAAAAATTATGAAGGTGCATCTCGACTACGGCCGCCAGGGCCTGGAAGTAGAAGTGCCCGACCGCGCCCAGGTGTTGCAGATGGCCGGTACCCCCGGCCTGGAGAACCTGGAGGCGCAAATCGCCGAGGTGCTGCGCCATCCCCTCGGCACCCCGGCCCTGAGCCAGTTGGCCAAGGGCCGGCGCGACGCCTGTGTGGTGATCGCCGACATCACCCGTCCGGTGCCCAACGCTGTCATCCTCCCCCCGATTCTGCGCACCCTGGAGGAGGCCGGCATTGCCCACGAGCGCATCACCATCCTGGTGGGCACGGGTCTACACCGGCCCAACGAGGGGGAGGAGTTGGTGGCCCTGGTGGGAGCCCAGATCGTCTCTCAGTACCGCATCCTCAACCACCGGGCGCGCGATCGGGAGACCCTGGCCCATATCGGGGAGACTTCCTGTGGAGCACCCATCTGGATCGACAAAGTCTATATAGAAGCGGACCTCAAGATCGCCACTTCGCTGATCGAACCCCACCTGATGGCCGGATTCTCGGGAGGGCGCAAGGCCATCTGCCCCGGACTGATGGGAGTGGATACCATGCGGGTATTACACGGCCCGCGCCTGATGGGGGACCCGCGCTCGGCCGAGGGCATCATCGAGGGCAACCCCTTCCACCGCCAGGCCCTCGAAGTGGCCCAGAAGGCGGGGGTGGATTTCACCTTCAATGTCTCGATGAACGCCCAACGTCAGGTGACCGGGCTCTTCGGCGGCGACCTGGAAAAGGCCCATGCCGAAGGGGTGGCTTTTGTGGAGCGGCAGGCCCTGGCCCAGGTGGTAAGACCTGTCCCAATTGTCGTGACCACTAGCGCCGGCCACCCCCTGGACTTGACCCTGTACCAGGCAGTCAAGGGCCTGACCGCGGTGCTGCCCATCGTCGAAGAGGGGGGCACTATCCTGATCGCTGCCCGCTGCCAGGAGGGGATCGGCGGTCCTGAGTTTACTGAATTGCTCCTGAACACGCCCAGCGCCGCAGCCTTTCTGGAAAAGCTGGAGGACCCGGACTTCTTTGCCATCGACCAGTGGCAGTTGCAGGAGTTGTGCAAGGTATTGAAGAAGGCCAGGGTGATGCTTTTCTCCGAGGGCATGGCCCCAGGGCATCGCGGCCGGCTGCTGATGGACCTGGTGCCTTCGGTGGAAGCTGGCCTTCAGCAGGCCCTGGATCGGCACGGGGCCGACGCACCCCTGGTGGTGGTGCCCAAGGGACCCTATGTGCTCACCCGAGTGGGCGGAGGTGGCAGATGAAGGTCTGGTTGGGAGGAGTGCTGATCCTGCTGGCCGGTTGCGCCAGTGTGCAGAATGGCACCAAGATATTGCCGGTGATGGGTTTTGCCGATTCGCAGGGAACCAAGGCCGCCGTGCCTGCCCCTGCTGCTGAGTTCCAGGCTGCACCGGCCGCCGTCGCGGCGGTCCCGGCTGCGCCGGACAGCGCCAGCGTCCTGGCCCAGAAGGTGCTGCTGCTGCCTTTCAAGGATCTGTCCAAATACCGGGGTCCTTGGGACATCTGCGCCGAACTGTCCCGCAGCCTGGGCGACTCGCTGGCGCGCAATCCCTATATCGTGCCCACCCGGCCCGACTCGGTTTTCATGGCTGGCTTGACGGTCAAGGAGCGCAAGGGGCAGATCGATTGGGACCGGGCTCTGGAGCTGGGGCGCCAGGCCGGGGTGGACCTGGTGGTGATGGGCGAGATCGAGGATCTGAGCATGAAGCGCTTCCGCGCCACCGTGCCCATCGGCGGGTACCGCAGCTATCAGGGGGTGGTGATCATCAAGCTCAAGGTGCTCAAGGTGGTCGACGGCCGGCCGGCCGGTGAGCCGCGGCAGGAAGTGGTCAACGACAGCAAGCGCTACGGAATCACCAATCCGGCGGCCAGCGTGCCCCTGGACCGCGAATATTTCTTTCTGGGGGAGACGCCCTGGGGCACGGAGGATTTCCATCAGACGCTGGTGGGCGGGGCCGTGGACCAGTGCCTGGGCAAGCTGAGCGCCGACCTGGCCGGCCTGGTGCGCCCTCCCTCCTTGCCTTCGGTTTCGGCGCCAAAAATAATAGATATCGACGGGCTGCAAGTGTATATTAATATCGGATTGGCCGACAGCGTGCGGAATGGTGACAAGTTCGGGGTCTGGGACCACGGGCGCGAGCTGCGCGATCCGCAGACCAACACCGTGCTCGGCTTCGCCCTGTCGCGCCGGGTCGGGGTGGTGCAGGTCGAGCAGGTGCTCAACGAACACCTGTCCATGGGGCGGGTGTTGGAAGCCCAGGCCCAGATCGAGAAAGAGTTCACCATTCGCGCCGAATAGGGTGGCAACAGCGAGGTCAGTTCCCGATGAAAAAGCGCTCCATAGTGGTGTTCTGCCTGATCAGTGCCCTGGCCTCGGTGGCCGGGGCCCAGCCGACCCAGCTGTTCTACGTGTTCTCCGCTGAGGACGCCGCCCAGCGCCTGGGGGCCCACCATCTCGACCAGTGGAACGAGGATCACGGCCGGCCGCTGCGGGTGATGGGGTTGGTGCAGCACCAGGGCGATGTGGCAGTGATGGAACAGATGCGCCTCCAAGAGGGGATTTCCTTCCAGCTCATGTGCGCCACTGCCGCCCAGCAAAATCCGGGGTTGCCCGCCGAACTGTCCGGCCATCTCGACAGCCCAGCCGGCTTTGTGCTGCTGGTCGATGCCAAGGGCCGCGCTGCGGCCTCGGGTGCCGGTGCCCAGTTGAACCAGGTGCTGGACCAGGCCGCCCTGTTGCTGGGGGGCCTGGCTGCTACTGAGGTAGACGAGAGCACCTGGGGCAAGGTCAAGGAGATCTTCAAATAACCCTTTCCACCAGCACAGGACCGCGATAACCAGGGGCTTCGGCCCCCTTTTCTATGTCTGAGGAATCCCCCAACCCCCATAGCGCCGCCACGCCGAGGCCGGTGGAGTTTGCGCTGCGCCGCCGCAACTGGGCGGCCTTGGCGGCCCGCACCATGGCCGGCTGGGTCTTGGGCTACCACCGCCTGGTGGTGAGCGGGGCCGAACATCTGCCCCGCCAGGGGACGGCCCTGATCCTGCCCAAACACTGCGCCTACCGCGATATCCTGGTCGAGGGGATCGTGCTGCACCGATACACCGGGCGCTTTGCCACCTACGTGATGAAAGTGGGACTCTGGGGGGTGCTCGAAGCCCTGGGCGGGGTCAAGGTCGTCCGGCCCAAGGACGTGCGCCGGCTCAAGGATCACCAGGCCCGCCGCGAACAGATCCGCCAGGCGCGCGAACTCAACCAGGAGACGCTCGATTACCTGGCTTGGCTGTACGAGCGGGGCGAACTGGTCCTCTCCCATCCCGAAGGCATGCGTTTCCAGCAGGGCATGGGGCCCCTGCAGAAGGAGATCATCGACCACTTGTTACAAGTGGAGCGCCAACACGGCCTGCGGGTGCCCCTTATTCCCATCGGCTTGCAGTACGAAAGTTTTGCCCGGCCCGGGGCGCGGGTCTTCGTGCGCATCGACGCCCCCATGTACACCGACCAGTTCGCCGACCGCCAGACGCTGATGGCCGCCCTCGACCAGCGCCTGCGCCAGTTGAGTGGCTGGGCCTGATCGTTTTTTGATGCGCGCACTGTTGAAAGTGTGGAAGGCCGATCTCTGGCTGATCCTGCTCCTGGGGCTGGCCCTGCGGCTGATCGAGCTGCAGGCCCCCTTGATCGACGGCCAGGCCTGGCGCCAGGCCGACAGCGGGGCCATCGCCCGCAATTTCTATCAGGAAGACTACCATCTCTTTTACCCGCAGGTGGACTGGCGAGGGGCCACGTCCGGGTATGTGGAGATGAACTTCCCGCTCTACTCCTTTCTGGTAGCCTGCCTCTACGGCTTGCTGGGGGGAGTACACGAATGGGCGGGGCGGCTGCTCTCGGCGCTTTTTTCCACGGCCGGCGCTGCCCTGCTCTTCCTCCTCGTTCGGGAACTGGGCGGGGGCCGCTGGAGCGCTCGGCTGGCCGCCCTCTTTTTTCTGCTCTTTCCGCTCAATATTTTTTACGGCCGGGCCTTCATGCCCGAGCCGCTGATGCTCCTGCTCAGTATTGGGGCGCTGCTGGCTTTTGCGCGTTGGACCCGGACGGCAGGGCGCACGGACTTTGCCCTGGCCGCGTTGGTCACGGGGCTGTGTTTCATGGTCAAGATCCCCACCCTGTACCTGGGATTCCCGCTGGTGGCCCTGGCCTGGGCCCGCTGGGGTTGGGCCTTTCTGCGCCGCCCGGCCCTGTGGGGGTATCTGGCCCTGGTGCTGGTCCCGCCGGCAGCTTGGTATTGGCATGCCCACCAGCTTTTTCTGCAAACCGGACTGACTTTTGGGATTTGGGGCAGCCAGGGATACGACAAGTGGGCTCAGGGTCTGCTGGCCGACAGCGATTTCTACTTGGTGCTGCTGCGCCGCTTAGGCCACCAGACCTTCACTCCGGTTGGCTTGGTGCTGATCCTGGCGGGGGTGCGGCCCGCCTGGGGCCGGCGCGGGGACTGGGTCCTCTGGGCCTGGGGTGGCGGGCTATTGCTCTACCTGGTGTTGATCCCCGAGGGCAACTACCGCCTCGTCTACTATCAGATGCCTTTTGTGCCCTTGGGTGCGGTGTTGGCCGCACGGGGGCTGGCGCCTCTGCTGGAAGGAAGCCGGCCCCGCCCGGTGCTGGCGGGGATGGCAGTGCTGCTCTTAGCCGGGTACAGCGCCTGGGTGGCCCCTGGCCTGTACCGGCCGGCCAACAATGTGTACCGCTACTACCAGGCCTGCCATGAGACCGGGCAGTTCATCGACCAGAAGTTGCCGTCCACCGCCCTGCTGGTGGTGGGAGAGGTGGACGAAAATGTCGCAGCTCCGCACCGGGCCCAGAGTCCCACCATGCTCTACTACTGCCGGCGCAAGGGTTGGCAGATCACCCCAAGCGAATTTTCGGGGGCCACCCTGGACAGCCTGGCCGCCCATGGGGCGGATTTCCTGGTGGTGGCCGGCGGCTTTGCCCTCCAGAACCGGCCCTTCTGGGCAGAGTTGCTGCGGCGGGGGGTGAGTTTCCCCGGCGCCTACCCCCGCGCCTGGCACGACGAGCGGGAGTTTCGGCGCATGCTGGCCGGATACCAGGGTCCAGACCGCGACTTTGTACTGGTGAGACTGGCACCGGCCGAATAGATTGACAGCACGGAACTATTATTGTATAAGGGTATAAAGCAGGTTAGGTTGAGCGTATGCGGCACGAGTCGTTGCGCTGTCTTTTCGCATTTGGCACAGAGCGGGTTAGGCCCGCTGTGGAAAGGAGAGTTTTCCGGTGCGCGGGAGCAGACTGTTTTGGTGTTTGGCGGGTTGGACCATCGCCTGGACGTTGACCTCCGGATGTGCGACCACGGGCGGCAGCCAGTACCTGCCCCCGCCCATCCCCGAGGGCAAGGGCCGGCTCATCCTCGATGCCGGCGGCATCAACCAGCTCAATTTCTATGTGCTCGATCAGGAGACCGAGGAGACAGTCTACGAGGCCACCCCGCGTATGGCGGGCAGTTCGCCGGGCGCCTACGAGAGCGGCAGCCAGGAATTCGGGCTCTCGGTGGATCTGGCGCCGGGGATCTATACGGTGGTAGTCAACACCGACATCAAGAAGAATGTGGAACTGAAGGGGGTGGAGGTGAAGATGGGGCAGGAGGTGTACCAACATGTGTCGGTGGGGCGCTTCCAGATCATTTTTTCCGGGGGTGATCAGTTCGGCGTCGGCACGCAGATGCCCTTCCTGATCATGGACTACAACATGCGCACGGTCCTGGGCCGGGGCATGACCTCGACCGAGGTCAAGCACTTCATCGTTCCCGAAAATGTGTACAAGATCAGGATGGAGAATTCGCAGGCAGGTCTAGACGAGATCCGGCCGGTAGAGGTGGTCTTTGGCCGCATCACCCCCCTGAACCTGGCGATCGGAACCTCGGAGCCCGACCAACCTGGCTCGGGTTCGGACCAGAGCGGCGGGCAGCAATAACCGAGGGGGTCTCTATGGCTAAGCGGGTCTTACACAGCGGAATACTGTTGGCAACCCTATGCACAGCAGCGGCTTGGGGAGAAAATGCTCCTTTGCGCGCCACGGTCGTCGACCGGATGGGCAACCAGCACCAGGTGAGCAAGCTGAGTTATCACGGCCGTCCCGAACTGGAGTATTTTGTCGACGACCAGTCGCACACGGCCCAACTGGCCGATATCGCCCGTTTCCGGCTGGACGGGGAGCGCGAAGACGAGGAACAGCAGATCTCCATAACTTGGCGCAATGGCGGCACGGAAACTGGCAGGATCTTCACCGGAGGGTCGGGGATCTCTCCCAGCCAGGATGCCCTGGGCAGTGGCCAGATTTCCAACCGCCTGAGCGGGGTGACGGACCTGGGCCCCTTTTTCATCCTGCTCAGCGATGTGACGGAAGTGATTCTCTCCCATGCCGATTCTCTGGCCCCGACCAAAGAGCCCAAGCTCAAGGTGACGGTGATCGACCTGGAGGGCCGGCGCTTCGAGGTCCACCAGTTGCGCTACCGCGGCCAGCTCCGCCTGGACTTTTCCCAGGGTCGCAAGCAGCGCTCCATAGATCTGGCCAAACTTGCCAAGATCGAATTCCCCGAAGAGCGGGATCCGGGCACCGAGTTCCGGTCCATCATCCTCACTTTCTGGTCCGGGAAAACCCTGCAGGGAACAGTGGACGCCAGCACGGTGCGCCTGGGCGGGGAAACCGACCGGATTTACCAGTTGCGGGTTGGGGCCGCCTTTACCGGGAAACTGGGCGAAGGGCCTTTTGCTATCGGCTTGCAAGACCTCAAGCTGATGCGGTTCTACCCAGAAGAGGGCGGAGGGGCAGAAGTCCC
>SICG01000106.1 GCA_009691525.1 Candidatus Latescibacterota bacterium
GTGCGGCAGGTGCGCGAGCGCCATTCCGGGGGCAGCTACCTGGCCAGCCACGACCCCCGCCTCCATTTCGGACTGGGAGCAAACACCCACGCCCGGGTGGAGGTGCGCTGGCCCGACGGCCAGATCCAGCAGCTGGGCGAGGTGGCCGCCGATCAGTTTCTCAAGCTGGAAGAGCCCTAAGCTGGCAGCACTGAGTCCCCCTCACATGGCGGTGATCATGTTCCCGGTCTCGCCGTTGAGCCAATCGATGAAGAGCCACACCCCGCCGGCAGTAGCTTCTCCCAGAATCATCCCCAGGAAAAAGGGCTTGGCCGCAGTGTAGAGCTTGATCCCCCCGTATTTGAGAGTGAGCAGTTTGAGCAACCAGGAGACGAAACACGAAAACCACATCTGGCTGGTCAGCCAGCCCACACTGATGACGAATCCCAGGGGATGCAGGGGCCACCAGTGGAAGCGGTGCTGGCCCCACAGGAGCAGGCCGTCGATCACCCCGCCAATGCCGGTGAAAACCCAGCCGCGCAGGTCCGGCGGGGTGGGATTGAGCAGGGGGCGGGCCATGTCCGTAAAGGTGCGCACGGCCTGGCCAGTCATGAAGAATGGATGCAGGTTGATGCCCCCATCGCGGTAGCAGATGGTCAGCACGATCCAGGTGGCTCCTGCCAGGCTGCAGAGCAGGGCCACCCACATGGCCCAGAAAAGTCGGCGTTTGGGGCCGGGGATGATCTCCGCCAGTTTGAGGGCGTTGGCGCAGCCGATCAGCGGGAAGAGCCGCATCTCCGACTGCCACACATAGGTGAAGGTCAGCGCCACCAATCCCTTGGCGCCGATCAGCGAGGTGCCCCAACCGGAGATCACGAAAAAGGCCGCTACCTCCGGGGCGCGGGCAGTGGCCACGCCGGCCGTGGTCACCGCCCGGGTGACCAGGATGTAGAACACCAGGCAGGCGGCCAGGAAGATGGGCAGCACCACCAATGGGATGCCCGAAAGCCAAAGCCAGAACCCCACCATGAACAGACTGACCAGGAAACCGATCGCCGCCACCCGGTAGGGGATCAGCTCCCCCGCATCATCTACTCCTGGATCATTGTTCCAGGCCTTGCGCCACACGTCCCGCAAATGCGCCCGTGCCATCCACAGGGTGAAGCCCACGAAGACCAGGCAGGCCCCCACCGACTGATGGGTCAGGTCCGCGGTTTGGGAGAAGGAGTAAAGGCTCAACTTCTCGGTGCTGGAAAACCCAACCAGGTTGAAGATCCCCTCCTCAACCTTGGTCAACAGGTGAAAAAACCAGATGCTGAAGGTGATGTCGAGGTTGACCAGATAGAAGAAGCCCACCCAGGCGTAGCTGAGCGCGAAGATTTCCCACACCGAGCGGTTGAACCACCACACCGTGTCGATGAAGAAAGGCACCGCGGGCACGAAGGGAAAATAGTGGTGCAGGCCAGTCATCGAGAATAACACGAAGGGCAGGGCAAAGCCCAGCCACATCGCCCGGCTGCGGAAGAAGGGCCCCACGACGCCCAGCAGCCCTTCCCCTTCCTCGATCATCCGCATGGGCAACTGCACCATCGGGTAGGCCAGCCGCTCGTTGGCCGACCACTGGCGGTGGAGGATGGTGGCCATACAGATCATCATGAAACTGAGAACAATGAAGAACACGTACCACGCCCCCAGGATCTCCACCCACCCACCCCAAGGGATACTCTCCCCGGGCGGCAGGCCCTCGTGCAGATCCTTGACCAGCTTGTAATCGAGGGGGGCCAGCCAGGGCTCCACGTAGGGCACAAAGATCTCGCCCCAGTTGTTCTCGGACGAGGCGTAGTAGAGCAGGCCGCCGATGACCGGGATCAGGTAGCTGACAAAGGACTGGGTGGGCACGGTCACCGCCATCAACAGCATGACGTAGACCATCACCAGATCGGCCTTGCTCAGGGCGAAATGCCGCCGGATCAGGGCCAGCAGCACGTTGAGGAAAAGGGTGATCAGGAAGAAGGAGAAGATCGCCGCCGGCGACGAGCTGTTGAGGGCCATGTACGAGCCCTGCAGCATGATCTCGCCATAGGGCGCACCCACCCCGATGAAGAAGGAAAAGATCGCGCCGACCAGCATGCCCTTCCAGGTGAAGGGGGATTTGGCGCGTAGTCCCTTCATGGCCCGGTATCCGTCATTTTCCTCCCAGTATCCTCGCTTTCATCTGTTCGTAGACTTGGCGGATACGCGCAGCATCCTGGGGATAGTCCCGCTGCGCCTGCGCCATCACCTCCCCGGCCTGGCTGAACTCCCCGGCCTGCAGGTGGAGGCCCATCAGTTCCAGGTAGATCTGGGGCCGGTGGGGGGAGGGCAGCTTGAGCGCCTCCGCGTAGGCCTTCTCCGCCGCCTGGCCCTGCTGCAGGGCCAGGCGGGCATGGGCCAGATTCATCCAGGCCTCCAACTGGCCGGGCCTGGCGCGGGCTACCCGCTCGAAGATCCCGGCCGCCTCTGCCATCCGGCCGGCGACCCCTTCCATCGAGCCCAGGTTGAGCCAGGCCTGCCAGTAGGTCGAATCCAGGCGCACTGCCTCGGCGTACTCGGCCCGCGCCTCAGGGGCCCGCTGCTCTTGGGCGTAGGCCTTGCCCAGGTTGTAGTGGATGGCCGCATCCCCCCCCATCTGCATGGGCGGCAGGCCCCAGTTGCACAGCAGGAACAACAGGGTCACCCCGGCCAGGACCAGTCCACCCTGCCGTCGGCGGCGGTTCCCCCACAGCCACCAGGCCCCCTGGGCGGCGAAGAGCAGCAGCACCGGCACGGCGGGCAGGCGGTAGCGGTCCGCGACGAAAAAGGCGATGACCACCGCGAAGTGGGCGGCCACAAAGAGCAAGGGCAGCATCGCCTCCCGCCGGCGCAGAGTCAGGCCCAGGCCCAGCAGGGCCAGGGGGGCAACCACGCCGAACGGGAAAGCCAGGCCCACCTTCCACAGCAACCCCCGCAGCAGCACCGAGTACTTGCGCCAGTAGTAGATGTCCTGGTTGCGGCCCAACTCGTCGCCCTGCCAGAAGGTCCAGGCCTTGCGCGCCAGCAGCCCCAGGTAATCGAAGGGCTGGCCGTGGATGTACTCCCACGACTTGGCGTAGAAGAAGGCCGCCTTCTGCGAGGGCTGGGTTATACCCGCCTCGAGCGGCATACCCACCAGATCATCCCACTCCCAACCGGGCCGCACGTTGACGGTGCGTTCGTACTCGGGGTTGTTCCCCAGGTAGAAATTCACCCCGCCGTTGTAGGAGATCAGCACTGCGTCCCCACCTATCAGGTAGTTGCGCAGGCTGACCGGGGCCAGGACCAGGACCACCCCAAGCGCGAGGAGCCCGGCCCGCTCTAGCGCCAGAGCCCTGCCCTGCTTCCAACCCTGCTGATAGGACCAGCCAGCCGCCACCGCGGCGAAGACCAAGCTCTGGGCCGCAGCCAGCCCGGCCAGGCCGAGCACCACTCCGGTCCCCAGCCAGTGCCAGCGCCCCCCGCCCCGAGCCAGCAACCCCAGGGCCAGCAGGTTGAGGCAGATAACCAGGGTGGCCGGCAACAGTTCCCCGTCGTAGAAGATCAGCGGGCCGTACAGGGCGGCGGCAAGCCCGGCGGCCAGGCCAATACCCGGGGTGAAAAAACGCCGCCCCAGGCCGACGACCAGGGCACAACTGAGGGCGCCCAACGCACCCTGGATCAGGCGGGCGGCGTACCAGAAGGCTTGGGGGAAAAGGGTCTTGACAACCCCGAGGAAATAGGGGTAGAGGGGCGGCTGCCAGAAGGGCCCTTCCCCCCTGCCCAGCCAGTTGCCCGCGGCCAGTTCAGCCGCCTGATGGGCATAGGTCTCCGCATCCACCACCGGGTGACTGAAAAGCGGGCTGCCTTCGATCTCAAAGAGATAGAGCAGCCGCACGCCCATCGCCGCGGCAAAGACTGCCCACCCGGGATGTCGCCGGCACCACTCCATTTCAGTTCCCCCGGCGCGCCGGCTGGCTGTCCTGGGCCGCGAACTGCTCCATCGGCTAATCCCCCTCGGCGTGGTAAGCGCTCTCGCCAGTCATGTGGTGGCCCAAATTAAACATTCTACCTGGCTGCGCCAGGGGGACCGTTTGCGTGTTGCTCGGCGGGGAGCGACCCCCTCCGGCCTTTCCCACGGCGCGTCCCGCAGCACCCCAACGTATGGGGTGCTGCGCCGCTGGCGCGGGGCCGCCCGACAGCCCGGCCCCCGCAACACCATCTATATGGTGTTGCGCCCCCTCGCTCGCTCTGGCTCCGCTACCCGGCCCCCAACCACGCGGACTTCCCACCCAACCGTTCCCCGGGAAAGTCCTACGGGGTCATCTCCCCGCCGCTTGTGCCCCCTCACCTGACAAACCACCGCAACGGGCAGCGCCACCCGGGCCGGCTGAAGGCGAGGGTGTACGGATCGCAGATCATCCCCTTTACCTGTCCATCGGTGCGCACCAACAGCCAGCCAAAATCCCAGTTGCCGCTGCCGTATCGCAGCGGGATGGAGGGGGCCACCCGCACCAGGGGATGCGTCCCGGCGATGAACAAACCTTGCTCCGTGTAGTAGTACCCCGAATGGGTCTGTACGAAGACCTCGTGTGTCGGACCCTCCCCCAGGTCGCCGCACAATCCGCTGATCCCCACCTTGACCTCGCAGCCGCTGGTGAAAGCCTCGGCCAACGCGGCCACCGAGCCCGAAACCACCTGCCCGTCCGCCGCGGTGGCGCACACCTCTCGCCATTCGTCGCGCACGAGAAACCGGAAATGCCCGAAATCGTAGACAAAGTTGTGGCTGGGGGCATTGGTGAGGGCATCCCCGTTGTCGAACTGGTGGTACCTGGGCATGTCCGGGTGATCCGCCACCGACGAAGACCCACGCGGTCCGGCAGCCATCTGCCCATCCAGATGGGGCCGGGCGATGGCCTGGGTGCCGTCCTGGTTGTAGAGGAAGAAGGACATGGAGGGTCGCGGGCCAAAGCTGTCGGGCAGGCCGACGGGCTGGCGCAGGGTCATGATGCCGGCGGCCCAGGGGCCGTCCATCAGATAGGTGACGCGGAACTCGGCCACCTCCTCGATCAGTTCGGGGTTGGCCGAAGCGGTATCGATGTGTTCGTTGTGCCGGAAGCAGGTGCCGATGCGCAGATCCGCCCCCCGGCCGATGGCCGCACCCAGGGCCTCAGCGCTGCCGGAAACGATGCGGCGTTGCTCGTCCAATTCCAACACACACTGCCATGCGGCCATCTCGGTATGCTCCAAATCAGGTCCTGGCGTCGGGGAGTGACCCACTCCGGTCTTTCCCCAGGCGCGTCCTGCCCCCTCGCTCGCTCTGGCTCCGCTACCCCACCATCCTACCTCGCGGACTTCCCTGCCCGACCACTCCCCGGGAAAACCCTGTGGGGTCATCTCCCCGCCGCTTGCTGTACTCCGCTATTCCGGCAGCACCTGGCGCAGCAACCGCAGATAATTGCCACCCATGATCCGCGCCGTGTCCGCCTCGGAGAAGCCGGCTTTGAGCAGGCCCTCGGTGAGATAGGGCAGCACCGCGCTGTTGAAGTGGGTGCCGATGCCCACTGCCTCGATGCCCATCATCTCCACCGCATAGCGGATATAGGTGATCGTTTTGTTTAGTTGATCCGCCGGCACCCCCTCGTAGGGCCGCTCCCCCGGCGGGCGGCCGATCGGGGGCATGATGCCCAGCATTCCGCCCCGGGCCGCCAGCGCCTTCATCACCGCGTCAGTGGTGTTGCGCAGCGACTCCTCCAGGGCGCGCGGATTGGAGTGGGAATCGATCACCGGGCTGGCCGAGTTTTCGATGATGTCGAAGGCGCAGATCTCGTTGGTATGGGCCAGGTCGATGAGTATGCCGGCCTGGTTCATCTCGGCGATCAGACGGACCCCCAGGGCGGTCATGCGCCCGCCAGAGCGCACCTCATCGCTGCCATCGTACCCCAGCTCCCGGCCGCTCTGCCCCAGGGTGATCATGCGCAATCCCAGACGGGCAAACATGCGCAGCACCCCCGGACTGTCGCCGAACCAGTCGCTGCGGTTGGCCCCCATCAGCAGGGCCAGTTTGCCCTCGGCCCGCGCCCGGTCCAGGTCCCCGGCCCGCCGCACCAGCAGCACCTTGTCGGGGTGGGCTTCCACGTCTCCGAGGAAACGGTCGAGCACCGCCAGCACCAACTGGGTGGTATTCTTGATCGCCCCGGACAGGAACATCTCCTCGGGGTTGGGACGCCCTTCGCGCCTTTCGGGCTGGCTCTTCCACAGGTACGCAAAGTTGCCGTCGTACTGGGCCGGTCCGCCCTTGCACATCAGCACCGCGATCCCCCACTCCTTCAGCTTGACGAAGTCCCCCCGGCAGGAGGTATCCTGGCGCTGGCCCAGATCGAGGTGGTCGAGCAGGAAACGCGGATGGGTCAGGTTGAGGCCCAGGAGGTCGCAGATGGGATGGGTGTGATGGAACTCGGCAGCAGTGGTCATCTGTTCGTCCTCAGCGATATTCCCGGTACACCTCGGACCCGGACCCGCCCACCAGAAAGTCCAGGTCTGCGCCCCGGTCAGCCTGTAATACATGGTCGATGTACAAGCGTGCGTAACCGCGCTCCACCCGCGGAGACGGCGGGGTCCACGCCCTGCGCCTTCGCTCCAACTCGGCATCCGCTACCTCCAGGTGCAAACGCCGGGCCGCCACATCCAGCTCGATGAAATCCCCCTCCTGCACCAGGGCCAGAGGCCCGCCTACCGCCGCCTCGGGCACCACGTGTAGGACGATGGTGCCATAGGCCGTGCCGCTCATGCGCCCGTCCGAGATGCAGACCATGTCGCGCACCCCTTTTTCCAGTAGCTTTTTGGGCAGGTTGAATTTCCCGGCCTCGGGCATGCCGGGGAAACCCCGGGGGCCGATGCCCTTGAGCACCAACACGCAGCTTTCATCCACGTCCAATTGCGGGTCGTCAATGCGGGCCTTGTAGTCCTCGATGTCCGCGAAGACCACGGCCCGGCCCCGGTGTTTCATCAACTGGGGTGAGGCAGCCGAGGGTTTGATGATCGCCCCGTCCGGGCAGAGATTGCCGCGCAGCACCGCGATCCCGGCCGTCTCCTTGAAGGGCCGATCCGCACTGGCGATCACCTCCCGGTTATAGCACTGCGCCCCCTTGGTGTTCTCGCCGATGGAAGCACCGGTCACCGTCAGTGCCCGCAGGTCCAGATGCCCCTTCAGCTCCTCGATCAGCGCCGGCAAACCCCCGGCATAGAAGAAGTCCTCCATCAAATACTTCCCCGAGGGCATGAGGTTGACCAGCAGGGGCAACTGGCTGCCCAGCCGGTCAAAGTCGTCCAGGCTCAGGGGCACGCCGACGCGGCCGGCGATGGCCAGCAGGTGGATGACGAAATTGGTGGAACCGCCGATGGCGGCGTTGACCTTGATGGCATTCTCAAAGGCGCTGCGGGTCAGGACCTTGGAGAGCCGCAGATCCTCGCGCACCATCTCGACGATGCGGTTGCCGACCAGATGCCCCAGCCGGCGGCGCCGCGAGTCCGCTGCCGGGATGGCCGCGCCGCTGGGCAGAGTCAGGCCCAGGGATTCCACCATGCAGGCCATGGTCGAGGCCGTGCCCATGGTCATGCAGTGCCCCTCACTGCGCGAGATGGAGCCCTCGGCCTCCAGGTATTCGGTCTGGGTCATGCTGCCGGCCCGCAATTCAGCGGTGAAGCGATACACATCGGTGCCCGAGCCGATGTCGCGGCCCCGGAACTTGCCGTTGAGCATGGGCCCGCTGGTCAGGGCGATGGTGGGCAGATCCACGCTGCAGGCCCCCATCAGGCAGGCCGGCGTGGTCTTGTCACACCCGGTCAGGAGCACCACCCCGTCGAGCGGGTTGGCGCGCAGGGTCTCCTCCACATCCATGCTGGCCAGGTTGCGGTAGAGCATGGTGGTGGGTTTCATCAGGGTCTCGCCCATCGAGGTCACTGGGAATTCGAGGGGAAACCCGCCCGCCTCATACACCCCCCGCTTCACCTGCTCGGCCAGGATGCGCAGGCTGGCGTTGCAGGGATTGAGGTCGGACCAAGTATTGCAGATGCCGATCACCGGCTTGCCCGCGAACATCTGTTCGGGATGGCCCTGGTTCTTGAGCCAACCCCGCGCCACAAAGCCGGCCATGTCCTGGCGCTCGAGCCAGCCGGCGCTGCGCAGTTTTCCTTTTTCTGTCATGGGTCTCCTCTCCGGATGTTTGGCAACTGCCCGCTGAAGTACTATAAAAAAACCCACCCCCGGTCAATGCAGGAAGCCTTGGGACAGGGCGGTGGGATGGGCGACAACTGCGGCACTGGCTGGTTCACTTTCACATTCCCTGACAGCCCCTTATCATTACTCCTGCCTACACCCCCTTCCAGCGCGCACCCCCACAGGGAAACATGTCATCTGCCGTTTTTGGTTGGCTCGCAGCCCTGCTCCTGAGTCTAACCCTTGGCAGGCAGGCCAACGCCACCCCTTTGGCGAACCTGCGCTCCCTCTGGGTCATCGGCGACTCAACCCAGCTAGAGCTGGCCAACCCGGCGCGGACAAGTCAACCGCAAACGCCCCAAACGACCATCGACCTGAGCCACCATCTGCTGGTCCGCTCCTCAGCCCGCCAGAGCGCCACCTGGATCTTTGCGGGCAACCAGCTCATCCCCTTGGCAAATGGCTCCTTGCAGCTTGGGGTCCGGCGCACCGGGACCGGTTTCCGCCTGGGCTTCACCAATAGCCAGATCGCGGCTCAGCCCCAGCGACAGAATCACCTAGAAATGACCTACAGCACCTCGCTGGGCAAGAGGCTGGACCTGGGGATCGCGGGACGCTCCGAGCCCTGGTCAGCGAGGCTGCAGGGAAGAGCGGGCGCCCGCTACCGGCTAGGCGAGGCGTGGACCACCGCGGTCTATGGCGGACGCACCTTCGCCCAGCAGCGCTATGAGATCGGGTACGGAGACGAACAAGTTGAGCTGCACCAGCAGGCGCCGCGTCTCGAATGGGGCGGTGCCCTAAAAGGGACCTTGGCCGAACGCCTAACGCTGGACCTTGCTGGCCAGGGAGGCACCTGGGCCCCTTCCGAGGAGGAAGGGGGATACATCCTCGATCTGCGGGGAAACTGGTACGCGCTCCAAGGGTCGTGGCAGGGCAGGATCAGCGAACGCCTGTTCCTGCTGGGGGATCTGCGCTACCGGCGCCTGGCCGGCAAGGCGCAGGGACATCTGGAAGAGAGTCCCTTCCTGCGCAGCCAGCTCGGATACCGCGACCGGACCGGCGCGCTGTGGCTGCGGTACACGGCAGCCACGGGAAAACGCCTCGACTGGGGGGTGCTCTTCAACCGCGGCACCGGGGAGGTGCAGCGGGGTCAGCTCGAAAGCTGGCCCTTCATCTCCAGCCTGGCCTCCCTGCTGGGGGGCAAAGACTGGTCATTCTGGGGCGATGCCAACTTCGACCTGGCCGGCCTGGCCCTGCGCCTGCTCCAGCCCTTCCGCGACGGAGAGTTGGAAACCGAAGCCCATCTTTTCCGTCTGAAAGGAGCGTACGCGGCGACCTCCAGGGAGCGCAGCAAATTCGATTTCGGCAGTTTGCTCTTCCCAGAGACCCATCAGGCACGGGCTGACCTCCGGGTCGAGGCCATGGACTTCAGCCTGGCGGCGACCTACTGCCCTTCGAGCTGGGGCCTGCACTACAGTCTGGTCCAACTCATCCCGCTGCGGGTGTCCCCTGCCCACCGGACCTTTGAGGGACGCGACAAGGGGGGCCAGCAACACCACCTGTCCCTGGTCTATTCCCCCGGATCTTCCCGCTAGCGGATCGCCGGCTCGATGGGATAGGTTTCGCGCACATAGGGGTCACTGGGAATCTCGTAGCGCAGCTGCCCATCTACCCTGTCCACGCTGAGCTGGTCGCTGGCCACGGCGATGTAAACATCCCCATCCACGTAGTACCCCCACTCGCTGCCCTCATAGACGACCCGACCGCCGGCTAGCACCCGCAGCGCATAGTACTCATTCCCGTCCAAGGCCTTGCCCAGCACCGCTCGCACCACATCCTTGGTCTCACCTGGAGCCACCGGTACGTGCTGGTCCTCTGACGCGGAGATGGTCTTGCCATCCCTGTTCTTATCCGGAGGCACCGGTATGGGTTGCTCCGCTGACCGGTTGGTAGAGTAGACGACTTCGATTTCGACCGCAGTGTTATTGGTCACGATGATGCCCCCGTCCCGGGCCGAGAGGAAGCCCATTTCATGGAGCAGGTCTTTTTCGTTGAGATGCTCTGCCCTGATGCCAAAGAGCTCCAGCAACTCCTGGCTGGTGGCGATATTGCTCAGAATGCCACCAAAGGAGGGATCGGGGAAGATCAGCGAGGGCGAGGCCCCCAGGCGTTGGCCCTGGTCATCGGTCAGCACTAGCTCATCGGTGAAATCGCGGTTGTTGAGCAACTCCCGGTGCCACTCGTGGTAAGGCAGAAGCGTGCGGAAATCGCGGATCGGGTTATCGAAGAATCTGCCCAACTCGAAGACGATGGTCGATTTCGGCGTTTCCTCATGGCCGTCGAAGTCCGCCTCAATGCTCACCTGGCTTTCCAAGGCCTCGCGCGCCTTGCGCAGGGCGTCGTCGGAGGTGCGGATGTCGCGGAAAAACATCGGCAGATCCTCCTGGTCAGACAGGTCGAGTTCCTCGTCCAGGTCGCTGATGTCCTCCTTGCGGATGACATCGTTCTCCTGGTCATCCACCTCCTGCCGGACCGCGGCGAGCCCCTGCTCCATCTTGTCGATGGCCGACAGGATCGAAGCCTTGGCCTCCTGCATTCGGCCGGCCGACTTGAGCGTCAGGAAGGAACCGGTCTTGTCCAGCCGTTCCAACTGACGCAGCACATTTTCGTCGGTATCATCATCGAGGAAAGCGTAGCTGCCCTCTTCGTCGAGGTCGAAGTCGTAGGCCGTGGCCACTAACAAGACCCCCTTGAGCAGCCGCAACTGGGCATCCAGCATGAAAGCCTCGCCCAGATCGATCTCCCTGGGATTCTCCTGCTCGTCGCCCAGCATCTCTGGCGTCAAGGTGAAGGTGAAACTCGAATCGCCCTCGACGAGGTGGAGTCTTTCCAGGGAATAGTCGATGGCCGGGATGACCTCCTCCTCGATGGCCTTCTGCATGTCGCTGGCAGTAAGGCGATCATCCAGGGCGAGCACCACCATCTTGGCCTGCATCAGGGGCAGTTTGCCGACGACCTTGGCGGCGTTTCCCGCGCTGATCCCGCCGACAAATACCACCTGGTCCTTCTCGCCGTTTTCCATGTAGGTGTTGAGCGAGTCCTGCACCGACTGGAGTTCGGTGTTGTTGGTCAGGGTCAACAGATGCGTCAGGGCCGCCCCGAACTGGGCCTCGGTGTTTTTGGGGTCCTCGGCGATGGCTTCCTGGTAGAACTGGTCTGCCTTGCTGAAATCGATCTGGTCGAGTTGGACCTCATCCGCGCCGCGGATATCGGTGAGCACCCGCTCCATCTCCCCCTGGGCCTCCAGGCTCTTGGCCGTGGCAGCGGCCTGCTCCTCTGCCTTGCCTTCTGGCAGGTCCTCGTAATTCAAGGCGGCCTTCTTCTCCCCCCCGTCACACCCCCACAGCAACAGACTCAGCGCGGCCACCAGGACCACCGCGCACCAGGTCTTGCGTCTCTGTATCATAGCTCCCTCCTGATCCAAAATCCTCAACTCTTGGCGAATCCCTACCCGCGCTCTAGCAAATCCAGCACCATCTGCCGCAATCACCCAAAATTCGCTCTAATCCTATAGCAGGCTTGAACTGTCGAGGGACCGAACACGGCACCTGAGGCTGGGGAGGGGGGACCTGCTGTGTGCCAGGCCGTACACCCTGTCTGTTTAGCACAGCAGCCCATCTGGATGAGCCCGCACTAGCAGCCCACCCACGCCCCGGCTCAGGCAAAATCGATGCGCACCTCGTCGAGCAACACGTACCCCTCGGGCAGGCGCGAGCGCCAGACCGGATAGTCGCGCTCCGGCCGCAGGTGATGCGGGTCGCCCTGCAAGGGCCCCATGGGCACGACATCGAGGGGATGCAGCACCAGCAGGATATCGGTGTTCACCTGGCGCAGCACCTGTTCCAGCGGGATCACCCCGTAGTAATCGGCCCGGTCGTGGCGCGAGCCCAGGCAGGTCCACTGGGCCGGGTCGGGCACCAGGGTCACGGTCTGCTCGCTCCACTCGGGCTTGACGCGAAAGGGCTGGCCAGTGAGCAGCCACCCCGAACAGATGCCCTCCTGCACGGCCTGGCAGAGCAGCACCAGTTGCGCGCCACGGGCCTCCAACTCGCCTTTGAGGCGCAGGGTGAAACGGGCGTCGGTGAAGTCGGTGGGGTATCCCCCCTTGATAAAGCGGTTCTCCCCCTCCACCTCGCGCTGGTGTTCGCCGGGTCTGCCGCCAGTATTGAGCATGTAGAGCAGATTCAGATACCCGGCCCCGGGCGGGGCGTGGTTGTAGTCGATCCACCAGGGGCTGCGACTCAGGACGCAACTGTCGCGGACTTCCAGGGGTTTGGGGCCGGCCACATTGCTGATCCACCCGTACCAGCCGCCCGGTCCATCGTCGAAGCGTTCGACATAGCGCATCTCATCCTCCTACCTGTTTCACCACCCGGTACACCGCCCCGGCGATGCGGTCCTCCACATCCCCGGCCCAGCGCCAAGCCGGCCTCCCGTACTCGTCCAGGTGGGGACCGCCTTCGTACCCGCCCTCCTCCCATACCCGCCGCGAAGGCATGTATGCGGCCATGTCATTGGTGTACCCGCACACCCAGGCCCGCGCCCCGAACTCGTGGCGAAAACGCAGGGAATAGTCTACCACCGCCTCAGCGCCCAGGGCGATGAGCAGCAACTCCCCGCCCAGCTTCCACACCTGCACCGGGTACGGGTACGAGGTGGGCAGCTCCACACCCGCCTCGATCAGCCCCAGCATGCGCTGCGCCCAGCGGGCGTGTAAGGCGCTGGGGCCCTCGGCCACCGGTTTCAGGGTCTGGGGAGTCACGAGTTCGTCGTAGTCGAGGTCCACAAACTCGAAGGCGGTCCGCAGACCGCCGGCCACCGGCTGCATCGGTCCCGCCAGCACCTCGCCCACGGACTCGGCCAGCATCCTCCCATACTTCTCGCACAACGCCACCTGGCGGCGCGGCAGGGCGTTCTGGTCCGCCCCGCAGGTGTTGAAGAACATCGCCGCCGTCTCCGGAAACCGCGCCTCGAGGTCGAGCTGGGCAAAACCCGGATAGTCGCCGCACCACTGGGTAAAGTTGAGAGTGGTCGGGTGGCAGGCATAGCCAAACAACACCCCGCGCAGTTCGCCCTCCTCTCCCCGGATGGCCAGCACCGGCACGTAGTGGTCCACAACCCCCTTGAAGGGAACACCCTCGGCCAACATCCGCGGCACCTCGGCCTCGGGGTTCTCGCGCCGGTTCACGGCAAAGGTGCATTTGCCCTCGCCGCGCTCCAGTTGCGCCGGCTGCAAATCGGCCAGGGCCTCGCCCACAGTCTCCACGGTCTGGTCCTCGAACCAGGCGGAGTATTCGGCCACCAGTTGGCGCTGCTCCTCGTCGAGGGGATAGTAATCGACCAGGTCGTCCTCGAGGATGGGGCCGCAGTGGTTGTGGGAGAAGGTGAGCATGAAGTCCGCCCGCGCCAGCCCGAAGCGATGTTGGACCTTGGCGTACAGGCGCTCGTACACGGTCTTGGACATGCCCATGTGGTCGGTGGTGACCAACACCACCCGCTTCCCTTTGGTATCCTCCAAAGCCAGCACCTTGACCCACAGCTCGTGCAGCTTTCCCTCTGGGGCGCGGCGGGTGCCGTACCCGGCCAACCACACCGGGGTCTGGGGCGTGATCACCCGCCGGGCAATGCCGGCCTGCCAGTTTGTCTGTGCCTCACTCCCTGCTCGCTTCAATGGTGTTCTCCCTTCTCTGTGCGGTGAGAAACTCATGCTTTCTCCACAAAGGCCCCTTCCCGCTGCAGCTGCTCCCGGACGCGCGCGAATTCCGCAGAACCGTCCTCCTCCCAGTACACGTAGTCGATGCCATAGATGGCGCCCTCTTCCTTGCCGGTCAGGCCCGGCACGTTCGGATTGCCCTGCGTGTACAATTTGTAGCCTCCGGGCAGGTGCAGCACCCCGATGAAGGAAGGATTCTCGATGTGCCGGCGCACCGCAAAGCGCGCCAGGGCCTCCTCGTCCACCTCCACCCCCAACCCAGGGCCTTCGGGGACGCGGGAAAAACCCGCAATCACCGGGATGCGCTCCCGGGTGAAGTCCTCGTCGAACTGGTCGTCGATGGTGATGATGTGGGCCGTGGCCGTGGGCAGCACCGCGGCCTGGTGCAAGGTCAGGGCTTTCATCAGCGTATTGCCCGATTGCTGGAGGAGGGTCTGGATATTGGCCTTGCCGTAGGCAAAACCAGAGATCAGGGTGTCGCCGATACGGCCCCCGATCATGTAGATGTCGGCCACCCCGTAGATGACCTCCTGGATGCCGCCCAGGGGCGGGACATGCATGATCAAGGGAATTTGGGTCCGCTCGCGCAGGGTCCGCCAGCCGGCGATATCCGTCCAGGGCAGGGGGTCTTCGATGAAGCCGACGATGGGATGGTTGCGCTCCAACTCGGCGACGATGGGCAGCACGGTGCCCAGGGTGCGGTTGTGGTTGAAATCCCAGTGCAGCTTGAAGCCGGGAGGCGCCACCTCTGCGGCCACCCGGGTCTGTTCGATCACGTCGTAGCGGGCGTCGGAGTGCATCTTGAAAATGGTGTGACCCTGCGCTACAGCCCGCTGGATCTCCTCGGCGAAGACCTCCGGCCCACAGGGCCGCGTCCAGGCCGCCACGGCCACGGCATCCCGCACCTTCTGCCCCATCAGCTTGTACGCCGGCACTTCCAGGTACTTGCCCATCACGTCGTAGAGGGCCATGCCCAGGCCGAGGTGGAAATTGTTGTTGATGAAGTCGAAGGGGTTGCGGCCGATGAGGGACTGCACCAGGGCTTGGGGCGGAGGATTGGGATCGTCCTCGTAGTCGCCGTACCCCACCAGTCCATTGTCGGTGTGGACCTTGACGACGAGGTGCTGGTCGATGTCGTACATGCGCATCCGACCGTGGTGGCCTGCATAGCGTTGCGCCAGGGGCATGGCGATGGGGATCATTTCGATGTCGGTGATCTTCACAAGCAATCCTTCTGTGTGAATAGGTCAGTCCTGGTCTTCATGGTAGCGCCAGCCTTTTTCGGGAGCGAGAATGAAGTGCTCCACCAACTCGGCGGGCAACTCGATGCCGATGCCGGGCCGCTCGGGCAGGGCCACGGCCCCGTCGACGATGGGGAAGAAGAGTCCCTGCAGAGCCTGGCGCAGGGGCGACCAGTACACCTCCGAGGGGGCCATCTCGAAGATGGGGGTGATGGGCGAGTACGCCGCCAGATGAACTCCCGGTCGAAGGCGTCCACCCCCACCAGCAGCGGGGCGAGGCGGGCCTTGAACTGTCTGGCCTCCCATTCCAGTTCCTCCTGGCTAAACCCGCCGCCAAAAGAGGTGTACGCGTCGAGGGGCCCGTCGGTCACCAGG
>SICG01000003.1 GCA_009691525.1 Candidatus Latescibacterota bacterium
GAGGCCGAACTCAGGTCGAAGGCTTCGGCCGGTTCCAGGGCGACATTGAATTCGAACTGCCGAACCCCGGACATGCCCCCGGCCTGGAGCTGGAGGGAAAGGGCGTCCCCAGCCTCCCCCTTGAGCAGCTGGAGGGTTTTGACGTGGGGGCCATCCAGCTGGGGCGAACCGCTGGACTTGGTGCCTTCGCCGACGGTGGAATTGCAGCTCAGGAACGCGGCGGTCAGGACCAGGGCTCCGAGCGGGGATCTGCTGTGCATGTGTTTTCTCCGGTAAGGCGGCCGCCCAGTTCAGTGGCCGCGCACCGTGTGCCGGTCTGGGTAGACCCCGCGCGGGAATTGCTCCAGGTGCAAGGTACCCGGCACATAGTGCCAGGCGGTGCTGTAGCGTGTGCGCTGGCTGTGCAAGTTGTCGTTGGCCCCGTGCAACAGATTCGCCGAGAAGAGGACCACGGTGCCGGCCGGCACGGGCAGGTCGAGGGCCACTTCGTCCTCTACCTGGCACCAGCTGCCGTGGGTGCGCGGATCGCGCTGGTGTTCGACTAGGCCCTTCAGGTGGCTGCCGGGCACCACTCGCAGGCAGCCGTTGCTGCGGTCGGCGTCCTCCAAGTAGATGCCGCAGGAGAGGACCTGCTCAGAGACGGTGCCGAAGTAGTAGTTGTCCTGGTGCCAGTGGGTGGAGCTGCCCCCGCCGGGCAACTTGGGAAAGAACTTGGTGCCGAAGAGGTCTAGATCGGGGCCCAGCAGCATGGCGACCCGGTCGGTGATGGCCGGCTCGCCGGCCAGTTCCAGCAGGCGCGGTTCAACCTGGCACACCCCCTGGACCTTGTGTAACATGCCCGGGATGGGTTTTTCCTCCTGGTCCAGTTCGAGGGAGAAGTGCGGCACCGACGCTGCCAACCCCCGGCCGCGTTCTACCAGGGCGTCGAAAAGAATCCGGTAATGTGCCAGCCGCTCGGGATTGAGCAAGCGCTCGAAGACCAGGAAGCCCTCGTGGTGGAACGCTTCTATTTCTGTCTCACTCAACATGGGTCAGGGCCTCAGTCCGGCCTGGCGGAAGGCCCGCTCCAGGGTTTGATAGGTGAGGGTGGCGGCGGCCAAGGGGTCGTAGTTGGGCCGGCGCTGCACCATGATGCTCACCTCGGCGGTGATGTGGCCGGTGTACCCGGCCTTTTTCATCTCGCGCAGATAAGTGACAAAGTCGAAAGGCCCCTCTCCAGGGATGAGGAACTCGAAGTCGGGCACCACCCCGCGCTGATCCTTGACGTGGGTGTGGGCTGCGTGGGGTGCCAGGGCGGCCACGGTGGGGGCGGTGGGCAGGCCCATCACCTCAAAGTGGCTGATGTCGAAGTTGAGTTTGAAATACGGGGAGTTGATCTGCGCCAACAACCACAGTGCCTTGTCGGGCAAGTCGAGGGAGGAGGAGACATGGGGCTCGATGGCCACCACTACCCCGCGCCCGGCGGCGTACTCGACCAGTTTGCCCAGCCGCTCCAGGATCAATTCGCGCTTGGGCGCCCAGTCGTCTGGCCCCCCGCCCAGGGTGGTGTCCAAGCAAGGTAAGCCTTCGGGACCGGCCCATTCGGCGCACAAATCGAGAGCACCGGTCAGCCGCCGCCAGTTCTCGGTGTGGGCCTGGGGGTCTTCTTCGATGAGGGAGCGGTGGCCGGCCACCGCCGGCATCTCCAGCCCGTGCTGGTCGAAGAGCTGGCGGATGCGCCGGCGCTCTGCCTTGTCCAGGGTGTCCAGCTCGGTGGACCAGCCGGGGATGACCGTGGGCTCAACCCCTTCGAAGCCCAGCTTCTTGAGATGCTCGAGGGCGGTGTCGATGGGCAGGGTGGGCATGCCCCAGGTCGAGTAGCCGATTTTCATGGGTGCTCCTCAGAGGATTTGCTGGTCGATGTTCATGGGCACCATGTCGTGGACCTTGCTGTCGAGCATGGCCGAGGGGGAGAGCATTTCGAGCACTGCTTTCTGATGCAGTTCCTCGATGGTGCGGCAGCCGGCCGTGGCCAGGGTGGCGCTGAGGATCTGGAGCACCACGGGGAATTTCTCGTAGATGGAGCCCAGGTGTGGCACGTACCCGGCGATTCCCTCCTCGAAGAGCAGATCCTTGAGGTGAGCGTAGCGCCGGAAATTGCGGGCCCGCATGCTGCCTTCCATCCAATACTCCTTGACCACCTCGCCGGCGGCATTTCGGACCAGATTTCCGGCGCTCTCGGTATAGCGGGCGAAGAAGTTGCCCATCATGATGGCATCGGCGCCCAGGGCCAGGGCCACGGCCATCTCGGCGGGGCCGCTGATGCCGCCGTCGGCGATCATGGGGACATAGGTCCCCTGCCGGCTGGCCAGTTCGTCGCGGGCCTGGGCGATATCCATCAGCGCCGTGCCCTGGCCGCGGCCGGTGGCTTTGATCTCGGAGGTGGTGCAGCCCGAGCCGATGCCCATGCCGACCTTGACCGCGTCGGCGCCGGCCTCCACCAGAAAGCGGAAGCCCTCGGCGGTGACCACGTTGCCGCCCACTACCGGGACCTGGAAGTTGGCCTTGATCCACTCGATCATCTGTCGCTGGAACTGGGTGTGCCCATCCGAGGCGTCGATGACCAACACGTCTACTTCGTGTTCGACCAGGGCGCGGACCCGTTGCTGGTCTTCGGGATGGGTAGAGACCGCGGCCCCCACCAGCAGGCGTTTTTGCAGGTCGATGGATTCGTTGGGATGCAGGAGGTGTTTGTCGAGGTCTTTCTTAAAGACCACTGCCTGCAGCACTCCGTCCTTGGAGAGGATGGGCAGGAAGCCACGGCCATATTTGATCATCAGCTCGTTGGCTTCCTTCAGGTCTTTGAGCTCGACCCCGGCCTGCACGTCGGTTTTCATGCGGTCAGCCACCGTACACTCGTGGTCGCGGCGGGCGTCGAAGTCCTTGTCGGTGAGGATGCCGATGAGTCGGTCGTGGAAGTCGCCGCTCTGGGTCACCGGGAAGGTGGAATACCCCGTATCCGCCATGATCTCCATGACCTCGCCGATGCGCTGGGTCGGCGAGAGCGTGAGGATACTGGTCTGGAAGCCGGCTTTGAAACGTTTGACCCGGTCGATTTTGGCGCACTGCTCGTCGAGGGTCTGGCTAACTGGCAGGATGCCGATGCCGCCCAGTTGGGCGATGCCGATGGCCATCTCGGTGCCGGTCACCGCCTGCATGGCGGCGCTCAGGAAGGGCGTGTAGAGCTGGAGAAAGCCATCTCCCTGGCGGCAGAAGCGGGTGCTCAGCGAGACCTTGGGGGCCGTGCTGTCGGTGGGGGTGTACCCGGGCAGGAGGCGGAATTCCTTGAGGCTGTGCGAAAGGGCGGTGAGAACCTTGGCCATGGCGCGTCTGACCTCGCCGGTAGGGGGTGCTGGGAGAGGGAGTCTATAATAATAGCGATCCGGGGGCTATGGTTCAAATCGATATTGATGTTATTATATATATGCCCCCTCGAATCGGCGAGTGGGACCTATGCTGGAGGAGTAAACGATGGGCTACCACCTGAGGAATAACGCAGATTCCGACACCGAACAGGTACTCAGTTTTATGGCCGGGTGTCTGGCTGGCCTGGCCATCGGTGGGGCCCTGGGATTACTCCTGGCCCCCCACCGGGGCGATATCACCCGGCGCAAAATCACCCGGCAGGCCGGCGAAACTAAGGATCAGGTGATCCAGGCGGTTGAGGAATTGATGGAAAAGCGACAGAAAGGGACGCGCGATGGCGACAAAGACGCAAATAGCTGATATGCTCCGGGGCCGGCTGGCCAATGTGGCCGAGCGGGGCCGGGTGCTGGGCCAGGCCCTGGGGGTGCGGGCCGACATGGCTGCCACCCGCCGCAGGCTGCGGGCCGCCCTGGCCGACCTGGGCGAGGAAGTCCACATCCGGCTGCGGGCCGGCCAGGAGCAGGGGCTGGCCGCTGAGGTCAAGGTGCGGGATCTGCAGGACCAGGTCGACGGACTCAAGGCTGAGTTGCGGCTCCAGGAGACGGAATTGCGCCGGATCATGCAGGAAGGCATCAGGCGCGGCGAGCGGCCCGACGATGGCAGCCCGCTCCGGCCGGATGTCGAAGGGGAAGGCGGCGTTTTATGACGCGATTTATGCTGGGTGTGGTGGTGGGGCTGGTGGCTGGGCTGCTGATCTTCAGCACGCTGATGGACTGCTGGGAAGAAGGGGCCTGAAGCAGAGGGACTGGCGTTTTTCCCTACAGAAATAAGGCCGGGTTCACTTTGAACCCCTCTGACAGAATGCGGATATGAGTCTTGCTCAGTTGCCGCTCCCCCCGGAGGATCTTCCCTCCCAGCGAGCGATTGTTGCCCAGTAGCTCGCCCAGCGGGGAGCCATTCATTCCCTGATGCTCCATGAGATGCTGAAGGGAAGCGAGCGGAGAAAGCTGAGAGAGATCCGCTGCATAATGTTCCTCGTCGTACTTGCCCACCAGGGTCGCCAGGGTTTCAAGGTAGTCCTCCTGGTCGGCGGTGCGCCGGTCGAGCACGGCCAGGCGGTCCAGGATCTCAACGGCATTGTCGTAGTCCACCGCGTCGCGGATCGGCCGCAGAGGGTGCAGGGCGTTGAGAGTCGCAAAGGTAGTGGGTAAAGACGGGCGGCGGGTGGCCCTGACGGGTCTCATAGCTCAGCCCTCCAGGAGGATTCAATTCCTCACTCGTCGAACCCCAGCGCGAAGCGTCTCCGGGGCACTCCCCCGACCCTGGAACCCATCAAAACGAGACTAACAGGCCAGGAGGGTTAGGCCACCGGCATGGCTTGTTCGGCAAACCACGCCAGCGACTTGGCGTAGAATGCGAACGACCTCTTCGACGCTGCGGGTTTTCCGTTTCATAACGGTTGATTATGCTGGGCTTGCGCCCGGGTTGGCTGGGCACAGCGCTTCTTCCAGCGTTGGTACTTTTGGGCGACCCACTCGCGCTTGGAGCCCATCATCAAAGTAGCCAAGACCCTGAAACGTCATCTGCCCAATCTGCTCACCTACTTGGTCCATCGTTTCACCAACGCCCTCAGCGAGAGCCTCAATACCCAGATAGAGAAACTCAAACGTATGGCCTGTGGCTTTCGCAATCGCGAGCATTTCAAGAAGGCCATCTACTTCCACTGTGGCGGTCTGGACCTCTACCCCCGCGCCCACAATACCTCAACCACTATATCTTGTGCCCACCCACACTGAACCCCGATGCGCCGTGTTTTGATGGGCAGAGAGATTCCGAAAACCAAGATACACAACCCACTAGATAACATCGGGGCAAAGTATGATGAGGAGACAAGGCGCTGGCAGTTGTTACAAACTGAGAGTAGTGTAGACGCCAAGGAGCCTGATTCCGAGGCTCTCCGAACAGATGGGCCAATACTCTTCGAGGTTCAAGAAAGAACTCCCCCTCCCCCCCCATCCCGTAGTTGAACTGGTAGAGCCGGCTGTAGATGCCGCCCAGCTTGATCAGTGCCTCACTCCAACCCTGCTTCAGTCTTCGGGATTGAGGACGGCAAGTCTTTCTCGGTGGGCGATTTGGCACAGCGCGGCATCGGCGCAGACGAAGTGGTCGAGCGGGGTTTTCTGGTGAAATTCGAGGGTGGTGGCCAGTTGTAGGGCATCCAGGGTGCGCAGGTTGTGGGATAACCCATGCTTCATCATCAGCAGGATGGCCTGCAGGTGGTGGCCTTGTTCCAAGGGAGTGATGCGCACCTTACGTGCACGAAGATCTGCGTAGAAGAGCCGGCGAACGGTGTGAAACCCTTCTTCAGTCAACTCGTTGGTGCGGACCTTGCGGGCGAGTACTGAGTGCAGTTCGACCAAGGTGAGGCGAGAAATAAAATTGCTGTGTGTGGGGTTTTCTAGAAGGGCAACAACTTTGGATCTGCCTGTTTCGAGGTGGTAGTAATTGACCAGGGCACTAGTGTCAAAAAAGTAAACGCCCACTGTCTATTCGTTTCGTTCGCCAATGGCTTCTGCAGAGAGGGAGTTTTTGATCCGTGAGGTAGCCTTTAGCACCTCTTCCAGAGAGATGCCATCATCCGTCTCCGCGAGGATCAACTGCCCCAGGCTGGTGCTCCAGAATTCTTCCTCTTCAGGCGAAGTGGTCGCTGGCACAAGAGTGCTTTGCAGTCGCTCGTCTATGCGCTTTTTCACTTCGACCAGGTCTTCTGGTGCTAAGTGGAAAAGAGCCTCGGTCAGTTTTTCGAAGGGCAGATGGATTTCGATGTCTTTCTGCAGTGACGACATGGGATACCTCTCAGGGCAGAAGATGGTCTTCCCTAAAGATGGGTCAATATGCTCCGAGGTTCAAGAAGGAAGAATTACCCCTCCCCTTCCTCCCCCATCCCATAGCTGAGCTGGTACAACCGGCTGTAGATGCCGCCCAGTTTGATCAGCTCCTCGTGCCGGCCCTGCTCGCGCACCTGGCCGTGGTGCAACACGATGATCTGGTCGGCGTGGCGGATGGTGGAGAGGCGGTGGGCGATGACGATGGAGGTGCGGCCCTTCATCAGCTTGGCGATGGCGTCCTGGATGAGTTGCTCGGTCTCGGTGTCGATGTTGGAGGTGGCTTCGTCCAGCACCAAAATCTGCGGATCAAAGGCCAGAGCCCGGGCAAAGGAGAGCAACTGGCGCTCGCCCGATGAGAGAGTGGACCCGCGCTCGGCCACGGCCTGGGCAAAGCCCTGGGGCAGCCGGCGGATGAAACGCTCGGCATTGACGTGGCGGGCGGCCTGCTCCACCTGCTGGTCGGAGATGCTCCGGTTCCCCAGCCGGATATTGCCCTGGATATCCCCCGAAAACAGGAACACGTCCTGCTGCACGATGCCGATGCGCCGGCGCAGGTCATCCACGTGCCACTCCCGCACCTCGCGGCCATCCACCCGGACGGTCCCCTCCTGGATATCGTAGAAGCGGCACAGCAGATTGACGATGGTGGTCTTGCCCGAGCCAGTGGCCCCCACCAGAGCCAGGCTGTGGCCGGCCTCCAGGCGGAAGGACACATTCTTGAGGATATAGTCAGCGGCCTCGGGATTGTACTTGAAGCTCACCCCCTCGAACTCGATGACCCCCCCCTTTTTCTCGACCCCGTCGAGCTCTGGCGGGCCGCCCTGCGACTCGGTGGGGGTGTCGAGCAGGGTGAAGATGCGCTCCGAGGAAGCCATGGCCCCCAGCAGCAGGGTGTAGCGGTCGTTGATGTCCATGATGGGGCGGAAGAAGCGAAGCACGTACTGGAGGAAGGCCACCAGCACTCCCAGTTCGATGCGGTGGTCGAAAACCGCGCCGGCCCCCCACCAGATGACCAGGCCCACACCCAGGGTGCCGATCAGCTCACTAAAGGGGAAAAAGATCGCGTAATAACGGATCTCCCGCTCCTCGGCCCGGCGATAGGGCAGGTGCTCGCGGTCGAAGTCCTGCTGGTTGCGCTCCTGGCGGTTGAAGAGCTGCACCACCTCCATGCCGGCGATGTTCTCCTGCAGGTAGGCATTGAGCCGGGCCAGGCGGAAGCGCAATTCGCGGTAGGCCCGCATGGCCCGGTCCTGGGTGTAGAAGGTGAGTACACACAGGGCGGGGATCACCCCACAGGAAATCAGGGTGAGCTGCCAGTCCATGCCGGCCATAAAGAAGAGGATGGCCACCAGGGTGAACAGATCCAGAAAGACCGAGACCACCCCATCGGTGAAGAACTCGTTGAGAGCCTCCACGTCGTTGGTGGTGCGGGTCATGATGCGGCCCACGGGCGTGCGGTCGAAGTAACGCATGGGCAGATGTTGCAGATGTACGAAGATCTGCCGCCGCAAATCGCGCATGGCGAACTGGCCGGTAAGTTCGGTGACCATGGTCTGCCCGTACTGGGCCAGGTACTGGAGGGCGAGGCTGCCAAAGAAGAGCAGGATGATCCAGGAGAGGCCCTCCAGGTCGCCCTTGAGCAGGTGTTCGTCCACGGCGATCTGGGTGAGGCGGGGGCCTAGCTGGCCGGAGATGGCCGAGACCAGGATCAGGGCCAGGGCCGCCCCCACCCGCGCCTTGTACGGGCGCAGGTACACCAGCAGGCGCAAGAGCAGCCGGCGGTCGAAGGGGCGCTCCTGGACCTCTTCTTCTTGATGAGTGGTTCCGCTCACAGGGTTTCCAACTCGGCGGCCAGCTGCTGCCGGCGGAAGAGGTCGGCGTAGAGCCCCCCCAGCGCCACCAGGTCTTCGTGGTTGCCCTGTTCGCTGATACGGCCCTCGTCGAAGACCACGATGTGATCGGCTTCGCGCAGGGTGGAGATGCGGTGGGCGATGAGCAGGGTGGTGCGGCCTTTCATCACCTGGCGCAAATGGCCCAGGATGGCCTCCTCGGTGTGGGTATCCACGGCCGAGAGGGCGTCGTCGAGGATCAGGATACGCGGTTGTAAGATCAGGGCGCGGCCCAAGGTGGCCCGTTGTTTCTGGCCGCCCGATAAAGTGACCCCCCGCTCGCCGATCAGGGTACCAAAGCCCTCGGGGAAGGCTTCCACGTCCTGGCGCAACTGGGCCTGCTCGGCGGCCAGCAATACCTGTTCTTCGCTGGCGCCGGGGGCTCCGTACGCCACATTGGCACGGATGGTATCGGAGAAGAGAAAAGGGCTCTGCGAGACGTAGCCGATGGATTGGCGCAGTTCTTCTAGCGGCCACTCTTCCACCGGAGTCCCGTCGATGAAGAGTTGGCCGGGGCCGGCTTCGATCAGGCGCGGGATGAGCCGGGCCAGGGTGGTTTTGCCGGTGCCCACTCGCCCCACCACACCCAGGGTGGCGCCGGCGGGAATGTCGAGATTAATGCCGTGCAGGATCTGGCTGTCGCCGTAGGAGAAGTTCAGGTTGCGGAAGTGGATGTGGCCTTCGACGTGTTTCTCCTTCAGCAGCAGCGCCGGGGCGCGGTCGCGGATCTCGGGCTGCACCTCCATGATCTCGTTGATGCGGCGCATGGCCACCAGCGAGCGCTGGAAGCGGTCGATGACCCAGCCGATGAAGGAGAGGGGTCGGATCAGCATGGTCAGGTACCCGTTGAAGGCCACAAAATCGCCGATGGACAGGGTGCCGGCAATGACCTGTTTACCCCCGAACCACAAGATCAGCCCCAACCCCACCGAAGAGATGACCGCCGACATGGGGTGGTAGACCGCGTGGGTGCGGGTCAGGTGGTAGTTCTTTTGAAGATATTCCTGGTTGAGTTCGTCGAAGGTGGCCAGTTGTGAGGGGCCCTGGGCATAGGCCTTGACGATACGAATGCCGGCGACGTTTTCCTGGATGAAGGTGCTGATTTCGCCGAAGAAGTCCTGAATGACCCGGAACCGGTGGTGGACCAGGGAGGCCATACGAATGATCAGCAGGCTGAAAATGGGCATGGGGATCAGCACCACCAGGGCCAACTTCCAGTCGATGGAGGTCATCATGGCGACGCTAAAAAAGAAGATGGTCAGGGCCTCGGCCAGGGAGCGCAATCCATAGGTGAAAAAGATACGCACGGCGTTGAGGTCGTTGGTGGCCCGCGACATCAGATCGCCGGTGCTCTGCTGTTGGTAGAAGGAGAGGGGCATCTTGAGCAGGTGGGCGAAGTACTGTTTGCGGATGTCGTACTCGATGCGGGCCGAGGCCCCGCCGGTGAGCCGGCGCATGAAGTGGTTGCAGACCGCCACCCCCAGAGCCAGGCCACCGATCTGCAGCACATATCCATGGATCAGGCCCAGCCGGTCCAGGGGCTGGGGGGCCAGCGGGTCAATGGCACTGACCGCTTGGCCGGTGAGCAAGGGGATCAGAGCGGCAGCGGCTTGGGCCAGCAGGATCATCAGCAGGCCGGCCAGCAGGTGCCGGTAGTACGGGCGGATGTAGAGGGTGAAGGGTCCGAACATAGGCGTCTAGAAAATCCCCATGTCCTGATTGGAGGGGTGCTCTTTCCAGGTCTTGTAGGTGGCGAAGAAGTCCAGCAGATCTCCCATAATGCCCTGGTACAGGGCCTTGCCTTTCTCGGGGCTGGCCAGCTGGGGCCGGTTGGCCGCGCCGGTGGCCAGGAAGGCGGTGAAGGGCGTGGAGAGGCTGATGGTCTGGATGGACTGGTCCACGTCGTAATAGGCGGTCTTGAAAGGAGTGGGCACGGCCTTGACCCGGTCTGGATGGCACAATTCGGGAAAGAGGTGCAGGCCCAGAGAGTACTCCCATTCGTCGGCGTGGGTTAGCATGGGGCTCTCGAACTTGATGCCGTCGATTCCGGTGGTGCTGGCCTTTTTGATGGTGGGCTGGCCCAGGCTCCAGTAGCTGGCAAAACCCACCCACAGGTCGCGGCGCTCGTGCCCGCGGCTGTACAGCTCGACCAGGGCCTGGTTGGCCGGCACCTGGTTGCCGCCGTGGCCGTTGAGCAGAAAGATCTTGCGGAAGCCGTGTTTGATCAGGGTCTCGACGGCGCGGATGAGGATGCGGGTGTAGAGTTCGGGGTTGAAGGTGACGGTGCCGGCGAAATTCAGGTGGTGGTCCGACATGCCCGCCCACAGGGTGGGCAGGAGCAGGACCTCCTCCCCCATCGTCCTTTCGACTTCCTCGGCAAAGGCGGTGACGATGAGGGTGTCGGTGAGGATGGGCATGTGCGGGCCGTGCTGTTCGCAGGAGCCCAGAGGCAGGATGACGATCTTGTCCTTGTCGATGTTCTTGATGTCGGGCCAGGCCAAATGTCCGTAGCGCATGGCAACAAGACTCCGGAATGGTGAGGAAAGGCGATATGGAGAGGGTGTTCAAAAGAGAATAGGGGCGGGGGTGAACAGGGTCAAGCCAACTCGGGAAAGGTCTGGAAGAGGAGGGGGTGCAGGGTGCGCAGGGCGCGGGCGCGGTGGCTGAGCTGGTTTTTCAGTTGCGGGGGTAGCTGAGCCATGGTCTGCCGGTGTTCGGGAACCCAGAAGAGCGGGTCGTAGCCAAAGCCATCCTCGCCGACCGGGCTTTGGGCGATGATGCCCTCGCAGGCCCCATCGGCCTGGCAGTGGCGGCCGTCGGGGGCCCAGGCCACCAGGCAGCAGCGGAAACGCGCGGTGCGCCGTTCAGGCTCGGGAAAGGGCCGCAGCGCTTCGAGCAGCAGCCGGCAGCGGCCCTGGTCGTCCAGGCCGGGGCTTCCGTACCGGGCCGAGAGCACCCCCGGCGCTCCGCCCAGGGCATCGACCTCGAGGCCCGAGTCGTCGGCCAGGGCGATCAGACCGGAGACCCGGGCAAAAGCGCGGGCTTTGAGCAGGGCGTTTTCAGAATAAGTCTCCCCGGTCTCCTCTACGGTCAATCCTGGGACCAGTTCGAGGGCCGATACCAGTTCGAGGGGGGCCAGCAGTTGGCGGAACTCGCGCAGTTTTCCGGCGTTATGGGTGGCGACCAGCAAGGGCACGGCAGTTCAGGGCTGTTGGGGTTTGGCGATTTCTTCGAGTTGGTGGGCGCAATATTCCTTGAAGCGGCTGTCTACGAGGGCCCCTTGGTACCAGAGGCGGGCCTGCTCTTTCTGGCCCGTTTTGAGGTAGGCGTCGGCCAGCACCACCTCGGCCGGGTGGTAGTCCTTCTGGTGCTGCAGGGCACCCTGTGCCGCGTCCACGGCATTGGCATAGTCGCCCAGGGCGTAATAGGCCTCGGCCAGCCGGAAGTGGGCTTCGGGGTCCTTGTTCTCAAGATCCACGGCCCGGCGCAGTGGCTCGATGGCCTCCTGCTGCCGGCCCAGTTCGTTGAGGGTGGCACCCATCAACAAATACCCTTCTCCGTATTTAGGATCAACCGCCACGGCCTTTTCCAGGGTTTTCAGGGCCCCCTCCGGGTCCTGGTTGTCGATCTGGGACCGGGCCCAGCCGCCCCAGGCCTCCGACAGGGTCGAATCTACCGAGATGGCTTTTTGGTACGCCTCGGCTGCCGGGCCGTAGTTGCGGCTCTGCCGCTGGAGGTCTCCCAGGGCTTTGTACGCCTTGGCGTAGGTAGGGTCCACCTCGATGGCCTTGGTGTAGGCCTGGCGGGCCGCTTCGGTGTTGCGCATGCGACCGTAGCACACCCCCAGGCCGTAGTGGGCCTTGGCGTTCTTGGGGTTGATGGCCAGGGACTTCTCGAAACCGGAGATGGCCTCCTGGTAGTTGCGCTGTTCGAAGAGTTTGGCGGCAGACTTCTGGTAGGCCTCGGAAAGTTCGGCGGGCAGCCGGTCTTTGGCGCTGGGCTGGGAGAGGGTCTGGCGACCAGCTGCCTCCAGAGCCCTGACGGCCTTGTTGTAGTTTCCCAGGGCTTTGTAGGCTTTGCCCAGGGCATAAAAGGCGTCGCCATAGGTGGAGTCGGTGGTCACGGCGCGTTCGAATTCGAGGGCGGCGTTGCGGAAGTTCTGAGCCTGGAGCAACTGGTAGCCAGCCCGGTAATGTTCGGCGGCCTCCGGGGTCTGGGTCTGGGCCCAGCGGGCCGGCAGGAGCAGCAGTGAGCAGAGCCAGAAAAATCGGACCAATGCGCGCCTCCTAAGATCGGGGTAATTGGGTATAAATATATGTTGGAATAGCTGATTATCAATGTAGATATATTGTCACAACCAGCCCTTGCCCATACACTCTAACCATGCTGGAAACCCTGTGGCGTCCCCTCCTGCGTCTGCTGGGCGTGGTGCAAAGCGCCTTTCAGGACACCTATACCGGTCGTATCCTGTTCGTGTGCTGGGACTTGGTGGGGCAGATGTGGTACTTTGTAATGATCGGGGCCGTCCTCAGCACCCTGGCCTGGCGTTTTCTGCCCCGGGGCCAGGTGGGCCGGGCGCTGTCCCGGCGCGGGTCCATCTTGGTCGCCGCAATCCTGGCCCTGGTTTCGCCGCTGTGCACCTTTGCCGCCATTCCCGTGGTGGGCAGCCTGTTGGCCGCCGGCGCTCCGGCCGCACCCTTGGTGGCCTTCCTGGTGGCCTCCCCCCTGATGAATCCCACTCTATTTTTATATACCGCCGGTGTCCTGGGCTGGGAGATGGCGTTGGCCCGGGTGCTCACCGCCTTGAGCCTGGGCATAGCCGCTGGACTGGGCGCTCAGGTGGCCCTGCGGCGGGGGCTGCTCGATTTCTCCGGAGTGGCCCTTGACCCGGCACCGGACCCGGCAAGGGCGGGTGGGCAGGACCGCCCCCTGGTGGCGGAATTGAAGACCCTGGGCCGCCGTCTGGGCAAGGATCTGGTCTTCATCGGCAAGTTCTTCGCCCTTGGGATCTTCATCGCCGCCCTCACCAAGACCGTCCTCTCAGCCGAACTGGTGCGCCAGTGGTTGGGGCCAGGCAGCCGGTGGGGGGTACCCCTGGCTGTGGGCATGGGGGTGCCGCTCTACGCCTGCGGCGGCGGGACCATCCCCATTGTCCAAACCATGATGGAGATGGGGATGAGCCAGGGGGTGGCGCTGGCCTTTTTTATCGCCGGCCCGGCCACCAAATTTCCCACCCTGGCGGCGCTGGGGGCGGTTTTCGGCAGACGCCTGTTGGGGTACTATCTGGCCGTGGTGCTGGCCGGGGCCCTGTTCTGGGGGTATGTCTATCCTTTTGGCAGCGAGGCGGTGGTAGTGCGGGCGGACGCTCATCACGAGGAGGTAAGTGAATGACCGGGGGCCTTTGTTGGGCGATACTCTTGGGGGTACTCTTATTGACAAGTGGAATCGGCGCGGCCCAGGATTCTTTTCCCTACACCCTGCAGTGGAAACACTTCACCCGCACCCCGGCCACGGCCCTGGCCCTGGGGGATTCGCTGATCTATGCGGGCGAGGGCGAGGGCCTGGTGAGTGCGCTTCGCCTGCAGGACGGGACGCAGGTGTGGCAACGGCGCGGATACGGCCCTTTGCGCCGTCCCCTGATCCTGGCCGGTGGTCAGGTGCTGGTGGCCGATGTCTGGGGGCGGGTGGAATTGCTGGAGGCCAGCGCCGGGGTGCCCCTGTGGAGCGCCCAGCGGCAGGGCTGGGGCGAGGCCGGCGCGGTGGTCGAGGCGGGTCGCTGTTTTCTGGGCAGCGCCGATGGCTGGCTCTACGCCCTTGCTGCGGTTGATGGGAAAGAGGCCTGGCGGCTCTACACCGGGGATTCCCTGCCCTCCAAACCCTGGGCCAGCCAGGGGCAGTTCTACACGGCGGCCCGTTCGGGCCAACTCTTATCCCTAGACCTGGCCAGCGGCGTTCGGCTGGGCCAGGCCGACACCCAGTCGCCAGTGGTGGTCGGGCCGGTGGGCGCCGAAGACCGGCTGGTGGTGGGTTGCGAAGATGGTTATGTGCGGGCGTATCGCCGGCAGAGCCTGGCCTCTCTCTGGCAGCAGCGCCTGGGTGCCCCGTTACAGACCGATCCAGTCTGGACCCAGGATCGGCTGGTCTGCCTGGCCGGCAATGGCTGGGTCTACGGCCTGGAGCCGTCCCGGGGCGAGGTGAGGTGGCGCTTCGCGCTCGAGGCCAAGGGTGCTGGCCCGCTGGCCCTGGGTCCAGCCGGCGAGGTGCTGGTGGCCACCGACCAGGGGCAGATTCTGGCCCTGGAGCCGCGCACCGGGCGGCTATTGTGGCGGCAACAGATCTTGGCCAGAGGCGGGCTTTATCTGCAAGCGGCGGGTCCCTGGCTCTTTGCCGGCGCGGTGGATGGATACCTCTACGCTTTTCGCGTACCCCCACCCATGCCTCCGACCCAGGAGGCGGCGTGGGAGAACTGGCAGGCGGTCTTCGCGCGGGGCGCCAAGACCGGGTACAAACACCAGACGCTGCGCTCCGACCGCTTCCAGGAGACCGTGGGCTGGCACTTTTTGGAAGAGGAAGTGTCCTGGGCCGGAGGTTTTGTGCGCCGGCGCTTTGAACTGTGGACCGACCTGGGATACCGGCCCCTGGCCTTTGTGGCACGGCGCCGCGAAGAGGGCCAGCTACTAGAAGTAGTGGGCGCCTGGGATGGGGACCAGGTGCGCCTGGAGCAGCATCTAGGTGGGCAGACGGTACCGCGCCAGGTGACCACCGAAACCGGGGCGGTGCTGGCCGAGGTGGCCCTGCTCAAGTTGGTCCGGGAGGGCCGGGCCCAGGTGGGCCGGCAGGATTCCCTGCGCATCTTCGACCCCACCTCCGAGACCACCGGCACGCTCTATGTAGACTTTGAAGCGGGCGAAGGCGAGGCCCTGCTCTTGGCGCGCTTGGGGTCCGAACCTGGGGGCGGCGACGTGCTCTGCTGGCTGGATGCGCAGGGCCGGCAGGTACACCGCCAGGTGCCGTTGACGGGTGATGAAGAAGCGCGGGTAGACGCGGCCCGGGCCTGTGCCTGGGGCATGCCTGGGCCGGTCAAGGAAACCTACCTCGACTATCCGGTGCCGGCCCCCGCCAAGGTCGAGCGGCTGGTCCTGGAACTGCCCTCCCATCTGCTGGGCTCGCTGTTGGTCCAGGACGAGCGCCAGCAGGTGGTGGAGGGCATGGACGGCAAAGTGCGTCTGGCGGTGCAGCGGCAGGAAGACCGCCACCGGGATGCGGTCCGGCTGCCCATCCTCAAACCGGAGCTGGCGCCTTTCCTCCAGCCTTCGCTCTACATCCAGTCGGACGATCCCCGCATCCGGGAACTGGCCATAGAGTTGCGGGGGCAGGAGCGCGATGCCTGGCAGGTGGTGCTGCGCCTGCAACGCTGGGTCTATGACCGGATGACCCCCGGAGAAACCGCCGTGCGTTTCAAATCCACGGCTGAGATCCTGGCGGAGATGGAGGGCACCTGCAGCGAGTACACCGTGCTCTTCATCTCGCTGTGCCGGGCCGCCGGCATCCCGGCCCGGGCCTGCGCCGGTCTGGTGGCCTCGCCTTCGGGGGCTCTTATCCCCCATCTGTGGGCCGAGGTGTACGTAGGCTATTGGATGAGTGTGGACCCGTCCTGGGACGAGATCGAGGTGGACGCAGCGCACATCCAGTTGTCAGTCGGCGAACTGGCCCCCCAAACCCTGGGCCGACTCAACAGTCCGGTGGGGCTCTTCCTGATTTTTGCCGACACCCTCAAGCTGGGGGAATACTTCACCGGGGAGGCCCGTTTTCTGGGCGAGGCCGAAGGGCTCTTTGCCCAGGCGGGCCAGGCCGAGCGCATCTCTGCCGATACCCTGGCCCAGGAGCTGTACCAGCAGATCACCCACCTGCCCTGGAACCACCGCACCGCCGAAGCCTATTTGCGCCAGGGCCGCTTTCAGCTGCAGCAGGGCCATCCGGCCGAGGCCGCCCAGTTGTTCTCCCAACTGCTGATCCAAGGAGAGGACCCCGAAGCCCAGGGGATCTTCTATCTGGCGCGGGTGGCCGAGCAACAGGGGGATAACAAGGGCGCGGTGGAGCGGTTGAAACAGTTGGTGGCCAAACATCCCGACCACGAACTAGCCGACGAAGCCCTGGGGCGACTGGCCGAACTGGGCGAACAGGCCGGCGGCTGCGCCCAGGCCCTGCCCTACTACCAGCGCCTCAGCGAAGACTACAGCCTTTCGGGCTGGGCCCTGGTGGCCCGTTCGGCGTTGGAGCGCTGCCGCAAACAAGAGGCGGGCGAAATGGACGGGAGCCCGTGAGGTTCTTTATCTTTAAAGACTCTTTTTAATCGACGCTCCCCTCTCGCAGAAGTGATGTCATGAACGTGTTGAAAATCGCTTTTCCTTCTGGCAGTCTCCAGGAGGCCACTTTCAAGCTCTTCGCCAAGGCGGGATACAATGTGCGCCTGCCCTCCCGTTCCTATGTGCCCGACATCGACGATCCCGAACTCAAGGGTTTGATGTTCCGCGCCCAGGAGGTCGCCAAGTATGTGGAACGCGGGGTGGTGGACGTGGGCCTGACTGGCAAGGACATGATCCTGGAAAACAACGCCCAGGTGGTCGAACTGGGCGAAATGATCTACAGCAAGAGCACCTCGCGGCCAGTGCGCTGGGTAATCGCCGTGGCCGAAGAATCGCCGATCCAGAAGGTGGAGGATCTTCAGGGCAAACGCATCGCCACCGAGTTGGTGGAAGGCACCAAACGCTTCCTGGCCGAGCGAGGCGTCCAGGCCGAGGTGGAGTTCTCCTGGGGCACCACCGAGGTGAAGGCGCGCATCCCCGGTCTGGTTGACGCGATTGTGGATGTCACCGAGACCGGTTCTTCGCTGCGGGCCAATCGCCTGCGCATCGTCGATACCATCTACGAGTCCACCACCCGCTTCATCGCCAACCAGGAAGCCTGGGCCGATCCCTGGAAAAGGGAGAAGGCCCAGAATCTTTTCCTGCTGCTCAAGGGGGCCCTGGAGGCCGAGGCCAAGGTGGGCCTCAAGATGAACGTGCCGCGCAGCAAGCTCGACGCGGTGATGGCCCAGTTGCCGGCCCTGCACACCCCCACGGTTTCGGGTCAGTCCGACCCCGACTGGGTGGCCCTAGAGATCATCACCGACGAGAAGGTGGTGCGCGACCTGATCCCCCAGCTCAAGCGCAGCGGCGCCGAGGGCATCATCGAGTACCCGCTCAACAAGGTGGTGTACTGAGCGTGATCGAGATCCTCTCCTATCCGGCCGCGCCCCTGCCGGCCAAGCTTCAGGCCATCCTCGGCCGGCGCAGCGGTGTGCCCGCCGAAGTCGAAGAGTTGGTGCGCCAGGTGCTGGAAGCGGTGCGCACGAGCGGGGACGAGGCCCTGGCCGAATTCACCGAGAAATTCGACCGGGTGCGGTTGCGGCCCGAGCAGTTCCGCGTGCCGGCGGTGGCCCTGGCGGCAGCCCTGGCGGCCATGGACCCGCAATTGCGCCAGGCCATCGAGGCAGCAGCGGCCAATATCCGCGCCTTCCACGAGCGCCAGCGCGTCAACTCGTGGTTCATGGAGGACGGCGACGGGGTGATCCTGGGCAAGAAGGTGCTGCCCATCGGCCGGGTGGGCATCTGTGTGCCGGGTGGCCAGGCCCCGCTCTTCTCCAGCCTGCTGATGGCGGCCATCCCCGCCCAGGTGGCCGGCGTGCCGGAGCTGTGTGTGGTCTCGCCCCCGCAGGCCGATGGCCGGCCCCATCCCACCATCCTGGCCACAGCGCAGTTGCTGGGCCTCACCGAGGTCTACGGCGTGGGCGGGGCCCAGGCGGTGGGGGCCATGGCCTATGGCACGGCCACCATCAAAGGCGTGGACAAGATCGTCGGGCCGGGCAGTCTGTACACGGTGGCAGCCAAACAACAAGTGTACGGGGTGGTGGGCATTGAGATGATCCCCGGTCCCTCGGAGCTGGTGGTGCTGGCCGACGAGCAGGCCGACCCGCGATATGTGGCCGCAGACCTGCTCTCCCAGGCCGAACACGGCAGCGGCTTCGAGGCGGTGGTGTGCATCACCCCTTCGGCGGAAGTGGCTACCTGTGTGCAGCGAGCGGTCGAGGACCAACTGGCCCGCCTGCCCCGCGCCGAAGCGGCCCGGCAGGCGCTGGAGAATTTCGGGGCTGTGGTAGTGGTGCCCGATCTACAGACCGGCATCGAATTACTCAACCGCCTGGCCCCCGAACACGCTGAACTGCTGGTGCAGGACCCCTGGAGCTGGGTAGATCAGATCAAGAACGCCGGTGCCCTCTTCCTGGGACCAGCCTCCACCGAGCCGGTGGGCGATTACTTTGCCGGCACCAACCACGTGTTGCCCACCAACGGGGCGGCCCGCTTTGCTTCTTCAATGGGAGTGGGGGATTTTCTCAAGACCACCACCATCGTGGCCTACACCGCCGGCCGGCTAGCTGAGGTGGGCGACCAGATCGTCCGCCTGGCGCAGGCCGAAGGTTTTGAAGCCCACGCCGAGGCCGTGCGCCTCCGCCTAGAGGACTACAGGAGCAAGCCATGAGCCAGCGCATCGGGCGCGTGCAGCGCCGCACCAGTGAGACCGATATCGAAGTGGAGTTGTGCCTGGACGGGAGCGGGCAACTCCAGATCGACACCGGCATCGGCTTCTTCGACCACATGCTCACCGCCTTTGCCCGCCACGGGCTCTTCGACCTGAAACTCACATGCCGGGGTGACATACAGGTGGACGCCCACCACACCGTGGAGGATGTGGGCATCTGCCTGGGACAGGCCCTGGCCCTGGCTCTGGGGGACAAGGCCGGCATCCAGCGCTTTGGCCACAGCTACGTGCCCATGGACGAAGCTCTGGCCCGGGCGGTGATTGATCTGTCGGGCCGGCCCTACCTGGCGCTGCAGGCTGCTTTCCACGGCCTACAGGTGGGCGGCCTGCCCGTGGGCCTGGTGCGCGAGTTCATGCGCGCCCTGGCCGACCAGGCCCGCATGAATCTGCACCTGGATCTGTTGAGAGGCAGCGACGACCACCACGGCATCGAGGCCCTCTTCAAAGCCTGCGGTCGCGCCCTGGCCCAGGCCGTGGCCCAGCGGCCGGGGGAGCAGGGCATTCCGTCTACCAAGGGGGTGTTGTAGGCGGCAGATACTGAAATCTACCGTTGACTGACACGAGGTGAGATAATGCGGCGCTTTAAGATTGTAGTTGAGGAGCATTTGGATGGATTCGTCGCCTATCCACATAGGATTGGCAGGGGTAGTAGTGGGTCAGGGCGACACGCCCGATGAAGCCGTGGCCGATGCTAAGTCAGCTATTGCCTTCCATATCGAGAGCTTCGGTCAGGAGGCTCTCGAAGACCAGTCGGAAGTGCTCCAGGCTTTTGTCACCGAGACAGAACTCGCTGATTGATGGGGAAGTTTCCTGTGGACCTGGACAAGGAGGGCAACTTGGTGAGCGTGACCATAGGACACGCTGCTAAGTACGCGTCCCTGCCCCAAGTCAGCGTTCAGGAAATTGGTACGAGCACTGTTGAAAGATAACCTTTACAGCGCTTGCTAGCTCCGGTGGAATAGTAACCCGAATGACAAACAAAGAAGCTACAGCCCGCATCACCGGTGCCCTTGTCAGAAAGCGAGTTTATTGAAATTGGCGCGGCCTGACCCCGAGGTGGATGAGCAGCGGTTGAATCTCCAGCCCTTCAGCCTCTCAAGACCGGTGTCCTTCTCTTGAAGATCTGTCACCTGATCTACGACGACGTCAAGAACCCCTGGCTGGCGGGTGGGGGTGCGCTGCGGGCCCGAGAGATCTACCGCCGGCTGGCCGGGCGGCATCAGATCACGGTGGTCACCGGCAATTTCCCCGGCGCAGCGCGCGAAGAGGTGGAGGAGGGGGTGCGTTTCCTGCGGGTGGGCAGCGATGCCAGTTATATGCGCAGCCGCCTCAGCTACTGTCGGGAAGCCCTGGCCTGTCTGCGGCGGCAGGAATGGGATGTGTGGGTCCACGAGTTTTCGGCCTTTGCTCCGCTGTGGCCTGCGGTGCGGCTGCGGCGCCGGGGCTTGCTTTTTTTCTACCACTTTGTCGGGGCTCACGCCTTGGTCAAACACCCGCTGGTGGGCGGCATCGCCTGGGCCGCCGAAGTGCTCACCCTGCGGGGGTACCGGCACCTGGTGACCATCTCCCCCAGCGTGCAGGAAGAGGTGCGCCGCCGCCTGAAGGGCCGGCCAGTGCAAGTGGACTGCGTGTACACCGGGGTGGATGCCCTCTATTTCGATTTACAGCCCGAAGAAAAGTCCTACCTGCTCTACTTTGGCCGCATGGATGTACACACCAAGGGACTGGACACGCTCATCGCGGCCTTTGCGCGGGTGGCTCCGCAGTATCCCCAGATCCAGCTCAAGATGGCTGGGCGCGGGGCTCCTCGTGCCGTAGATCAGGTGCGGCAACTGGTGCGCCAGGCTGGCATTGAGGATCGGGTAGAGTTGCTGGGCGCGGTGGATGAGGTGCAGAAGGGCGAACTTTTGCGGCAGGCCCTCTTCCTGTGTATGCCCTCGCGCTATGAGGGCTGGGGCATCGCCGCGGTGGAGGCCCAGGCCGCTGGCAAGGCGGTGCTGGGCACGAGGGTCAGCGGCCTGCGCGACGCCGTGCGCGAGGGGGAGACGGGATTGCTGGTGGAAGCCGGCCAGCCCGAGGCCCTGGCCCAGGGCATGCGGCAGTTGCTCGACCAGCCCGAGTTGCGGCAGCGCTTAGGCCGGCAGGGGCGGGAATGGGCGCGGCGTTTCGACTGGGACCAGATCGGCCGCGACCAGGAAGCAGTCTATTTGAGTATGGCGGCAGCGAACAGCCAAGAGGACAACTGAGATGGCCAAGAGAGCGCCGGGGCAGCCGGCCCCCCCCAGTGCAGCGGCGACGGTTTCGGGCACTGCCCTGTGGCACCACCCCTGGTTCCCGGCGGCCCTCTTTCTGCTGCTGAGCCTGGTCTACTTCTCCGAGTTCCTCTTCTCGGGCAAGATCGTCTTTGGCAGCGATGTCGGCACCGACTACCACCGGGGGGAAAGCTCGCTGAGCGCCAAGTTGGGGGAGTTGTCCCAGCCCATGTGGAGCGAGCGTATGGGCGGCTTCCCTGAGGGGGAGGGCCTGCGCTGGCAGTACTTCCCCACCTTTCCTGTGTACCTGTTTACCACCTTTCAGCGCCATATCGGCTGGCGCTATATCCTGACGGTGTTCCTGGCCGGCCTGGCCATGTACCTGTACCTGCGCCAACTGGGGATCAGCCGCAGCGCGGCGATCTGGGCCGGGGTGGCGTACATGTCGGCGCCCACCTTCCTGGCCTTTCCCTATGCCGGGCACTATGCCAAGATGGCGGTAATCGCCCTCTTTCCGCTGATGGGCCTGATGATCGAACGGGGCATGGACGAGGGGCGGCCGCTCTACTTTGCCGGCCTGGCCCTACTGGTGGCTGCCGGCATCTATTCGCCGCATCTGCAGATGCTCTACTACGCCCTGTGGGGCTCAGGGTTCTATCTGCTCTTCAAACTCTACCAACTCCACCGGGCCGGCACTCCAAAGCCAGTCCTGGCCCAGCGCACCGGCCTCTTTGCCATGGCCGTGGTCCTGGGATTGGGCGTGGGTGCCGAGGGTCTCTTCCCCTCTTTCTTTTATACCCGCGGTGAGTCCAAACGTGCCGCCGGCGAGCAGGGCCGCAGCCCCGAGGAGCAGCTCGAATTCGCCCGCAGCTGGGCCTTACACCCGGAGGAGGTGGGCTCGCTGGTGGTGCCTGAGTTCGGCGGCTTTGGCGACCCTGGCAAGGCAGAGAATTATTATTGGGGTCGCAATGCTGGCAAATACAACTCCGAGTACTTTGGCATCCTGGTGCTCTTGCTGGCGCTCCTGGCCCTGCCCCGGCTCAAGGAGCAGTCGCGCCTGGTCTTCATGGGTTTGCTCTTTCTCTTTGCCCTGGGGTACGCGCTGGGACCGCATACCCCGGTACACTGGCTCTTCTACCAGTTGGCCCCCGGTGCCAAGGTGCTGCGCACCCCGGGCATGATCGCCTTTCTCTTTGCTTTTCCCGCCTGTGTGCTGGCGGCCCACAGCCTGCACCGCCTGTTCGAAGGAGAGGCGGGCCTGGACCGGCGCCTGCTGATCTGCGGCGGAGCATTGACCGGGCTGACCCTGCTGCTGGCCCTGGCCCCCGGCGCGCTGACGGGCGTGTGGATCTCGCTTTTCTACGGCGACATCGCCCCGCACAAAAGCCAGATCCTCGAAGCCGGGCTCGACTGGTTGTCGCGCGGCAGCCTGATCGTGGCCGCGGTGGCCGGGGTGGGCACAGGCCTGCTCTATCTGTGCACCCAGGGGCGGCTGGCCACTGGCTGGCTGCTGGCCGGACTCATCGGCCTGACCCTGGTGGACACCTGGCGCGTCGACCGGGTCTTTCTCAAGTACGAGGACCCGGTCCGCCACACCGACATCCGCAAAGAGAACCTGCGCACGGTGGAGTTCATCAAGCGGGATAACCAGCTGTGGCGGGTTTTCCCCCTGCCCGACTACAGCGTGCTTGATCAGTCGGGATACCACCTCTACGGCATTCCCGGCGTGAGCGGTTTCCACGATTTCACCCTACAGCGCTACGACCGGCTCTTGCAGGAAATCGCCCCGATCAGTTCCTATCTGGGCACCAAGTACTATCGCGGCCAACAGGTGCCCTACAGCGATGAGCAACTGCTGGAGGCCATGCATCCGCTGCTGAATCTGCTGAGTGCCCGGTACATCGCCGCTCCCGGTGGCATCGAGTTGAATTCGCCCTCCTTCCCCCTGGCCTTCAAAGGCGAACAGTACCTGCTCTACGACAACCCCACGGCTCTGCCCTGGCATAGCCTGGTGCCGGGAGCGCAGGTGGTGTCCAGCCATGACGAGGCCCTCGAACTGCTCAAGGCAGGCAAGGTGGATCTGCGGCGCACGGTGCTGCTCGAAAAGGAACCGCCCGGCAGTCTGGGCGGTGAGGGCAACCCGGCCCAGGACCAGGTGGAGCGGCAGGTCTACGATCTGGCCGGGGGCCAGGTATCGCTCAAGACCCGGGCCAATGGCGCACGCCTGCTGCTGATCGCCGAGAACTTCTTCCCCAACTGGCAGGCCACCGTCGACGGCCAGCCGGCTGAGATCCTGCGTGCCGACTACGTGTGGCAGGCGGTGTACCTGCCGGCAGGTGAGCACCAGGTGGAGTTGCGATACCATTCGCGGGCCGTGTCCCTCTCGCGCTGGGCCGCCTGGTGGAGCCTGCTGGTGGTGGTCGGGGTGGGGGTCTGGGATTGGCGGAGGGGGCGCGCCGTCTCCCCCGCATGAGTACCCCGCAGAAACTCCTCAAGGGGTTTCTCTACACCCTGGGCAGCGGGTACCTGGCCCGCCTGGCCAGCGTAGTCCTCACCATCCTGATCAAAAACCAGCTGACGACCTCGCCCTTTGAGGACGCGGTGCTGGGGGTGACCCTTTTCACCCTGCTGGCCAGCCCGCGCGAGTTCGGGCTGATGTACGCCCTGCTGCATTTCCAGGAAAAGAGCCGCACCTTCGTCCAGACCCACTTCACCCTCAACCTGATCGTCTGCGGCCTGACCCTGCTCCTGGCGTTGTTGGCGATGGGGGTGCTGCACGCCCTGTGGCCCCAGAAGTTCACCGGCGCGGCCACACTGGTGGCCTGCGTTTTCTCGGCGCTCTTCTTTTTGCGCAACCTCACCCTGACCGCCGAAGGTCTTCTGCGCCTGGACTTCGAGTTCGGCCGGCTCTCCCTCTTTCACGGCCTGGGCACGGTGTTGTCCCTGGTCTGCGCCCTGGCGGCGGCCTGGGCCGGCTGGGGGGTGTGGAGCCTGATCCTGGGCGGCTGGAGCACCTATTCGGTGTTCAGCCTGGTCTATACCTGTTTCTACGCCGGGGCCGTGGGCCTGAGCCGGCCCCAGGGTTTTGGCCGCCTGCAGCTGGACCCGGTCTGGAAGCGGCGCCTGCTGGGATATGGGGTATGGATCTGGGTGGGTTGGATGCTGCAGACCTTTGTGTTGTGGTACGACAAGCTAATAGTGGGCCTGATGGTGGGCGGAGACGAGGTGGCGCTATACGAACACGCCTGGTTCTGGGTGCAGATCCCCACGGCGATCCTCACCCACATCATCTTCAACTACACCAGCACCCTGTACTCGCGCTACCAGCACGACCGCCCGCGCCTGAGCGAGGTGTTCTCGCGCATGATCAGCCTGGAGGTGTGGATCGCCTGGCCCCTGGCCCTGGTGCTGGTGTTCAATGCCCGCGAGGTACTGGCGCTGACGCCAAAGTGGGAGGGCTCGGCGTCGATGATTACCTGGCTGGCGGGGTATGCCTTTTTGCGGCCGCTCATGGATGACTGTTTCGGCTTGCTCTGGGCCGTGGGTGGCACGCGGCTGAGCGCCTGGCTCATGGGATTGCAGGCGCTGGTGGCCGCAGTGCTGGTGCCGGCGATGGCCGCAGGGTGGGGGGTGCAGGGGGTGGCCTACGGTATGGGCGCGGTGGCGGCCACCGGGTTGCTCAGTTTGTTCTGGGGCGTGCGGCGCTACGTCAATGTGTCGTGGCCCAAAATCTTTGGCGCTCCGCTGCTGGGGCTGGGGTTGGCTGCCAGTGCCGGGATGGGCTATGCCACTATTGCCCAGGGCCAGGCCCTGGTGGACTTTGTGCTGCGCAGTGCGCTGATGGTGGGGATCTACGCCGGGGTGGTGGGATTGCTGGAGCGGCGGCAGATCGCCGAGAGTGTGGCCCAGGTGCGCCGGCTGCTGGCGGAGCGGCGCGCATGACCCCCGAACTTTCCATCATTATTGTCAGCCACAATGCCCGGCAATGGCTGGGGCAGTGCCTGGGATCGCTGCACGCCCACTCCGAGGTGGCGGCCGAGGTCATCGTGGTCGAGAACTGCTCGGACGATGGCAGCGGGGAACTGGTGCGGGAGCAATTCCCCGAGGTGAAGCTCTTGTGCAATGCGCAGCGCCTGGGCTTTGCCGCCAACAACCAGATCGGCGCCCTGGCCAGCAGCGCCCCGCTGCTGCTCTTCCTCAATCCCGACACTGAGGTGCCGCCCGGCAGCCTGCGGGCCATGCTCGAGGTGGTGGCGCGGCATCCCGAATGCGGGGTCTTTGGCAGCCGGCTGCTCGATGGAGAAGGCGAGGTGGAGCGCTCGGTGGGCCGTTTCCCCACCCTGGTCAGTATCTTTCTGGACCGCCTCCTCCAATCTTTGCCCCTGTTCCAGCCCGCACTGGACCACTATTCCCAGCGGCACTATCGCGGGTACGAAGACCAGCGCAATGTGGATTGGGTGACCGGCGCGGCCCTGTGGATACGCCGCGAGACCTTGAGCCGAGCTGGCGGCTGGGACGGGGAGCACTTCTTTATGTACTACGAGGATGTGGACCTGTGTTACCGGGCGCGGCAGGCGGGATTCAAAGTCCGCTACATCCCGCAGTCTGAGCTTTTCCATTATCACAACAAGGCGCCGGTAGACCCATGCCAGCGCAAGACCTGGATGCGCCAGAGCCAGGGTATCTTCATGCGCAAGCACTACGGGCCATTGCGGGGCCGGCTCTATCCCCTGCTCCTGCGGCTCTTCTATAGGATGAAGTAGGATGACCGCTGCCTTTGTCTGGACACCCTCTGGGCCGCAGCCTCTAGACGAACTCCTGTCAGCCAGACAGGGCTGGCGGGAGGAGGGGCGGGTGGTGATCAGCACCAACGGCTGCTTCGATCTCCTGCACCCGGGGCATGTGCGTTTTCTGCAGCAGGCCAGAGCCCAGGGCGAGGTGCTGATCGTGGGGCTCAACAGCGACGAATCGGTGCGCCAGCTCAAGGGGCCGGGCCGGCCCCTGCTGGGCCAGGAGGACCGGGCGGCGATGCTGGCTGCGCTGCGCTGCGTGGACCACGTGGTGGTCTTCTCCCAGCCCCTGGCCAACGATCTCTTGGCCCTGCTCCGGCCCGATATCCACTGCAAGGGGGGCGACTACACCGCCGAGGCCCTGCCCGAGGCCGAGGTGATCCGCCAGGGCGGCGGCCAGATCCGCATCCTGCCCTTTGCCGAGGGGTACTCGACCACCGGGCTGCTGGGCGCCCTTCGCAAAGGGCATCCCCCTGCTGGCGGCTGAAGAGCGCCGCCGGATTCTACCGGTGGTACTTCTTCAGCCAGGGCAGGATGATCTTCTTCTGGTCCTCCACCAGGATCACGTGCTCGCATTCCTGCCAGACTTGTTGTTTGGGGTTGTCGCGCAGCAGGGCAAAGACATCCTCGGAGGACTGCCGGCTGAAGTACTGGTCCTGGGTGGCGTTGACCATCAGCACTGGGGCGCTGATCCGGGGGGCGAAGTTGAGGGTGTGGGAAAAACCCCAGAACTTGTCGTCGGTGCCACCCTCCCACACTTCAGAACCCATGACGATGAGCACCACCGCCGCAAAGCGCTTTTCAAGCCCCGCCACCCGGATGCCGATCATGCCCCCCATGCTCTCGCCCATCAGGGCGATCCGGGTAGTGTCCACCTCAGGCCGCGAATACAGGTAGTCGATGGCCCGGCGGGTGTCGATGACCTGCTGGGTAGTCACGTCGCGCCATTCGTACTGCCCCTTGTCCGTGTTTTGCTCGGGTCCCATGCGCTCACCGTATCCGTAGGCATCAATGGCCAGGGCGCAGATCTTCTCTTTCCCCAGAATATCCACCCAGGAATTGCCCCAGATGTGGTTGGTGCCTTGGGAGTGGTTGTCGCCGTGTAACAAGATTACCGCCGGGTAGCGGGTAGAGGTGCTGTCGCGGGGATGGGCGAAGAAGCCGGTGACCACCGCGTCGTGGACGCTGCGGAAGTTGACCTTGTCCACGGCGTAGGGCAGTTCGCGGCCGTTGTAAATGCGAGTGTCCAGCACCTTGGCGTGTAAGGGTAGGGGGTGGTCGTATTCGTACTGCTCGGCGTACTGGGCAAAGGTGGCGTCGTCCACCGGGATGCGGTTGACCGGCGGCTCCTGGGCGGCGGTCCAGGAGCACAGACTGAGGCTGAGCAAGAGCAGGACGAGATGCTTCATGACGGGGTCCTCCATTGAAAAAGTCGTCGAATGGGCGGGCGCAATATAAGATGGTCTGTCGAACAATGCCAAGGGGGAACTTGACCTGGCCTCGGGGTGTGCCTAATCTGAGGCCGTCGCCCAATGAGCCTTTGCCCGTTCACCTCAAAGAGAGGTCAGTTCCGATGAAGATCACCGATCTGAAGTGCGCCATCTTCGGCCAAAACCCCGTGGTGCGCATCGTCACCGACCAGGGCCTCAGCGGCTATGGAGAGGTGGAGGCCAGCAAGCCCTACCTCAAACCCCATGTGCTTTACTACAAGCAGTTCATCCTCGGAGAAGACCCCACCGACGTGGAGCGGGTGATGCTCAAGATCCGCAAGCTGGGCAGCTTCAAGCCCTGGGGCAGCGCGGTGAGCGCCATCGAGATGGCCCTGTGGGATCTGGCCGGCAAGGCGGCGGGCCTGCCGGTGTACAAGCTGTTGGGCGGCAAGATCCGCGACAAGGTGCTGGTCTACAACGGTGCGGTGCGTTTCCCCCTGGCCGATTCCTCGCCCCAGGCCCATGCCGAGAACGTGGCCAAGATGAAGGCGAGTCCGGAAAAGTTCAGCATCATCAAGCAGGGCATCGCCTTCCACAGCCAGATGCCCCAGGAAGTGCCCAACTACATGTACGGAGAGGTGCGCAGTGGCAGTCCGTACGCCAGCCGTGGCCTGCTCACCGAACGGGGGCTCAAACACGTGGTCGCCTGTGTCGAGGCGATGAAAAAGGTGCTGGGGGACGAGGTGGGATTGGCCCTGGATTGCGGTCCGGGTTGGACCGTGCCAGATGCCATCCGCCTGGCCAAGGCGGTGGAGCCCTTCAATGTGATGTGGCTGGAGGACATGCTCACGGGCGACTACACCCCGTACGTGCAGGCCGATCTGTACCGTGAGGTCACCCGCAGCACCACCACGCCGATCCACACCGGCGAGCAGATCTACCTGCGGCAGAACTTTCAGGAGTTGATCGAGAAACGGGCGGTGAGCATTGTGGGGCCAGATCCTTGCGATGTGGGCGGCATCGCCGAACTCAAGTGGATCGCCGAATACGCCGACTTACACGGGGTCCTGATGGCCCCCCACGGCATTGGCAACGGTTTGCTGGGCCTGGCGGCCCTGGTGCAGGTGGCAGCGGCCATGCCGCAGAACTACATCGCCTTCGAGTACCCCACGGGCCGGCCCGAGTGGTGGTACGATATCGTCGATGGTGTGCCCGATCCCATCGTCAAGGATAGCTACATCCAGGTGTGGGACCGCCCGGGCATGGGCATCGAGCTGAACGAGAAGGCGGCGCGGAAATATCTGCGGGAGGAAGACGGGGATTTCTTTGATTGAGGCTTAGCCCTGCTCGCGCAGGAGTTCGAAGGTGTAGATGCCGTGGTCGTGGCCGTCGGCCCAGGTGATGCGCAGGCCGTAGCGGCCCACCAACTCCCAGCCGGAGGCTTGGGCGGTGGCGGTGGCGGCCGCGTCGCTGAGCATGGGCAACTCAAGGGGGCCCGGCGGGGGCGGGGTCTGCACCCCGGGCTCTTCGCGCAGGGCGCGGCACAGGGCGCAGGGACAGTTGCGGCGCAGCGCTTCCAGGGAGTAGCGGCTCTCGCTGCCATCCTGCCAGCGGATGGCCAGCTCGGTCTCGCTCAGTCCGATTTCGGCGGGTCTTTTTTTGGGCAAGTTCACGGGGCTGATTGCAGAGCGCGGGCGCTCAGTTCGTAGGGGGCGGCGCCGGTGATCTCCACCTGGGCGAACTGTCCCACCTCGACCGGACCCTCGATAAGCACCTGGCCGTCGATTTCGGGGGCGTCCCGCTCCATGCGGCCCAGGTGCTGGCCCTCGGGGGTGCGCTCGTCCACCATTACCTGCTGGCGGGTGCCCACCAGGCCGTGGTTGAGTTCGCCGGAGATGTGCTCCTGCAATGCGGAGATGCGGCGGTAGCGCTCGGCCACGACCTCTTCCTCTACTTCTCCCTCCAACAGATACGCGCTGGTGCCTTCTTCGGGAGAGTAGAGGAAGGCAGTGGCGTAGTCGAAGCGGGTTTGCGCGACAAAGGCCAGCAACTCCTCGAACTGCGCCTCGCTCTCCCCCGGAAAACCGACGATGAAGGAGGAGCGCAGCCCCACGCCGGGGATGCGCCCGCGCAGCTCGTCAAGCAGGTCGAGGGTTTTCTGGCGGGTGGTGGCCCGCTTCATGCGGCGCAGCACCGGGTCGGCGATGTGCTGCAGGGGCATGTCGATGTACTTGCAGACCTTGGGATGATCGGCGAAGAGGGTGATCATCTCTTCGGTCCAGAAGGCCGGATAGGTGTACATCAGCCTCAGCCACTCGATGCCCTCGATGGTGCCCAACTTTTCCATGAGCGGCACCAGTTGGGCCCGCCCGTACAGGTCGGCCCCATAGCGCACCGAATCCTGGGAGATCAGCACCAGCTCGCGCACGCCCCTCTCGGCCAGGTGCCGGGCTTCCTCCACCAGTTTATCCACCGGCTCGCTGTGGTGTTTGCCGCGGATGGCGGGGATGGCGCAAAAGGCGCACTGGTGGTCGCAGCCGTCGGAGATGCGCAAATAAGCCCAGTGGCGCGGGGTCAGTTGCAGGCGGGGGGTGCTCTCGATATAGGAATCCCGAGTCCTGCCTAGGGCGCGGTCCACGTGCGCGGCGATGTTGGCTTCTTCGGCCAGGGGCAGGATCTGGTCGGCCTCGGGCAACTCGATCTGCAACTCTTCCTGGTAGCGCTGGGCCAGACAGCCGGTGGCGATCACCGCCTGGACGCGGCCCTCGGCCTTGAGGCGGTGGGCTTCGAGGATGGCCTGGATGGACTCCTCCTTGGCCGGGCCAATGAAGCCGCAGGTGTTCACCACCACCACGTCGGCTTCGTGCGGGTCTGAGGTCAGCTCGTAGCCGTTGCCCTGGAGCAGGCCGCTCATCTTTTCCGAGTCCACCAGGTTCTTGGGACAACCGAGGTTGACCAGGTGGACCTTATAGGGTTTGGTCTGGGTCATGGGTTCAGCCGCCGCCGGCTCTGGCGGTTAAGGCCCCGCCCAGCTCATCGAGGTAATCCTTCCAGGCCTGGTACCCTTCTTCCCCATCGGCTTCCATGGCCAGATCCAGCTCCGAACCCGTCTGCCCCAGCTTGACCACGGTTCTGGCCGCCGCCAGGTAGTCTGCGGGGGCGTAGGAGAACTTCCACTGGCGCGCGGCCTGCTCGGCCTCTTCGGGAATCTCGCCGATACCTTCGCCCCCGGCGCGCAGCAACAACTCGGCGGCGACCAGCGCCATCTCGCACACATCGGCGTCGACAAAGACGTCGGGGGTAAGGTCGAGTTGCAGGTATTTGAGTACCGTTTCTTTGCCGATGATGGTGTCCAACTCTTCGACGAAACATTCGTACGCGGTTTTGAAGGGGTCTTCTTCGTCCATCTCTGTCATGACCTGCTCCTTCAGGGCTTAGGGGTGCCGGGTTTGCACATATTCGACAGCGGCGCGCACCTGTGCGTCGCTGACCCCGTCGACGATCTCCACCTGGCCGATGCGGCGGGGCAGGACAAAGCGGTGCCGGCCTTCGAGACGTTTCTTGTCGGCGCGGGTGCGCTCGACAATGAGGTCGGTGTTGAGCCGGCTCAGGCCGGAGGGTATACCCAGCCGTACCAGCAGTAGGTCCTGGCGCTCCCGCTCAACGGGGTCCCACATGCCGCGCTGCACCGCCAGTTCGCCGGCCCCGACCATGCCCAGGATCACCGCCTCCCCGTGCAAGTATCCGTACTGGCTGGCCGATTCGATGGCGTGGCCGATGGTGTGGCCGTAGTTGAGAATGGCTCGCAATTCACCCTCCTTTTCGTCGGCGGCCACCACCTCGGCCTTGATGCGCGCATTGCCGGCGATGAGCCAGTCCAGCTCGTCGGGGTCCAGCTCCAGGCCGACTACCTGCTCGATATGGCGCTCCAGGAAGGCGAAGAGTTCCGGATCGCGGATCAGGGCGTGTTTGACCACCTCGGCCATGCCGGCCACCAGCTCGCGGCGCGGCAGAGTGTGCAAGAGCGCCGTGTCGATGCACACCAGGCGGGGCTGGTGGAAGGCGCCGATCATGTTCTTGCCCAGGGCGTGGTTGACCCCGGTTTTGCCGCCGATGCTGGCGTCCACCTGGGAGACAATGGTGGTGGGCACCTGGACAAAGGGGATGCCGCGCAGAAAGGTGGCGGCCACAAAGCCGGCCAGATCCCCCACCACGCCTCCTCCCAGGGCCAGCACCCAGGCGGTGCGATCCAGGCCGGCCTGAATCAATTGCCCGAAGATCTTCTCGGCAGTGCGCAGGTTTTTGGCGGCGTCGGTGCCGGCAAAGCGCACCTCGGTGACCTCGAAGCCGGCCTCCCGCAAGCTGGCGGCGGCCGGGGCCAGGTGCAGGCCGGCCACGGTGTGGTCGGTGATCAGCGCCACCTGCCGGCCCAGGCCCGCAGCCCGACACAATTCCCCCAGGCGCGATAAGACGCCATGTCCTACGTGGATGGCATAGGGATGGGGTTCAAGGGCTAGGGCTATGGTCTGCATGCCACTGCTCCAGAGTTTGGGCCAGACGGTTGGCGGTGGTTTCGGGGTCCGCCTCGTCGCTGGTGTGGAACTGGATGTCCGCCCGGTTGTAGAAGGGGGCGCGCTCGGCCAGCAAACGCTCGACCTTGCTGCGTTTCTCCTGGGGGCTCAGGCCGGCCAGCAGGGGACGGTCTTCCTTGCGGCCGACTCGTTCGAGGATGGTGTCCACCGAGGCCTGCAGGCACACCACCACACCCCCGGCCAGGCCGAGTACTGCCCAGTTGCGCTCTTGGGCGATGGCGCCCCCGCCCAGGGCGATCACTGCTTCGGGGCGGGCAGCTGCCTCGGCCAGGCACTGGTACTCGAGCTGGCGGAACTGCGCCTCCCCCTGGGTGGCAAAGATCTGGGGGATGCTCAGGCCGGCCCGCTCCTCGATCAGGTGGTCGGTGTCGACGAAGACGCGGCCCAGGCGCTGGGCCAGGAGCCGGCCGATTTTGGTCTTGCCGGTGCCCATGAAGCCAGTGAGAAAGACCGGGCCTTTCACCGCGACGGGGGCTCCTGCCGCTTGGCGCGCTTCTGCGCGTAACACTGCTCGCAGTTCCACAGCGGCGGTTTGTTCAGCGCGTTGTATCCCTCGTCCACCACGTCTCGCCGCAACTGCTTGGTCTCCTTGCCGCAGGTGTCGCAAACGAGTCTTTTCTGTGTCATCTCGTTTCCTTTCCCCAAAGACCCTTCCTCCGCAACGCCCCATACGTTGGGGCGTTGGCCACTACATCCGCTCGACGGTCTCGATGCCCAAGAGGCCCAGGCCGGTCTGGATGGTGCGGGCGGTGCCCTGGCAGAGCAGGAGCCGGCTGCTGCGGGTGGGTTCCTCGGCCTTGAGCACTGGGCAGGATTCGTAGAAGCGCATGAAGGTCTCGGCTAGGTTGTAGAGATAGGCGCAGAGCAGGTTTGGATAACACTCCCTGGCCACACTCTCCACCGTCTCGGTGAACTGGGCTAGCTTGAGGGCCAAGTTACGCTCCGCCGCTTCGGCCAGGTGCAAGGCCGGCTGCGTCCCGAGGCTTTCCAGGCCGCTCTTGCGGAAGAGGCTCTGCACCCGCGCGTAGGAGTACTGGAGGTAGGGCGCGGTATTGCCGTCCAGGGCCAGCATCCGGTCCCAGTCGAAGATATAGTCCGTGGTGCGGTTGAGCGAGAGGTCGGCGTATTTGACGCTGCCGATGCCCGCCACCTGGGCGATGTGCCGGCGCTCCTCCTCGGGCAGTTCGGGGTTCTTCTCGGTGACCAGGGCCAGGGCGCGGATCTCGGCCTCGTCTAGCAGCTCCAACAGCTTGACCGTACCGCCCTGGCGGGTGCGGAAGGGTTTGCCGTCCTTGCCCATCATGGTGCCAAAGGCGTGATGTTCGAGCGAGCAGCTGGCCGGGACAAAGCCGGCGGCGCGCGCCACGGCAAAGACCTGGCGCAGGTGCAGGTCCTGGCGGGCGTCGACGATGTAGAGGATGCGGTCGGCCTTGAGTTCCCCGGCCCGGTAGCGCACCGCGGCCAGGTCGGTGGTGGCGTAGAGGTAGCCGCCGTCGGACTTCTGGATGATGACCGGGGTGGGCTCTCTCCCTTCCCCTTCCAGGGCGATGATTGCTAGGTGGAGTTCTACGTCGGACTTCGGGATGATATCTAGGGTAGCTTCCCCCTTGTGGTTCTTGGACTCCTTCAGGAACACACACTGGGCGCCCTGGGATTCGTACAGCCAGCCGGCCTTTCTTAGATCCTCCACGACGCAGGGCAGGTCGTCGTTGTACGCGCTTTCGGGGCGCACGTCCTCCCGCTTCAGGGTGACCCCCAGGCGGGCATACACCTGCTCGCAGTGCTGCAGGGACTCGTCGATGAAACGCTGCCACACCTGCCGGCAGTGGGCATCGCCCCCCTGCAGTCGCACGACGTATTCGCGGGCGAGGCGGGCGAAGTCCTGGTCCTCGTCGAAGCGCTGCTTGGCCGCCCGGTAGAATTCCTCCAGGTCGGCCAGTTGGCCCGACAGATCCTGGCCCTGCCGCTCCAGGTGGTCGAGGTGGGCGATGAGCATGCCGAACTGGGTGCCCCAGTCGCCCACGTGGTTGTGGCGGATGACCCGGTGCCCCAGGAATTCGAGGATACGAACCAGGGCATCGCCGATGATGGTACTGCGCAGGTGGCCGACGTGCATTTCCTTGGCAAGATTGGGATGCGAGTAGTCCACCACCACCGTCTGCGGCGCAGCGGCCTGGGCCACCCCCAGGCGTTCGCCGGCCAGCAACTGGCCTAGGTGGCTGGCCAGCCATTCGTTTTTCAGGGTGATATTGATGAAGCCAGGGCCGGCGATCTCCACCTTTTCGGCGATGTCCCCCAGGTCCAGGGCGGCCACCACCTGCTCGGCCAGCTGCCGCGGCTTGAGGCCCATTCTCTTGGCGGCCCCCATCACCCCGTTGCCCTGGTAGTCCCCAAATTCGGGCCGGGTGGCCAGGCCCAGCATGGGCGGGGCGTCAGGGGGGGCGCCGGCTTTTTGCAGGGCCTGGGCCAGCCGGGATTCAAGTAAATTGCGGAGGGTCATGGGGTAGGCTGCCATCTCAGATGGTTGGGTTGTATAGATTCGCCTCAGCGCCAAACTACCAGAGCACTTCGGCTTTATAGCGGTGGAACTGCTCGTCTGCGGTGAGGATCGGGGTATGTTCCAGCAATGCCTGGGCGATCAAGAGCCGGTCAAAGGGGTCGGGGTGATGCAAGGGGAGGCGGTGTACATGGAGCGTGTGGGCCAACTCTACTGGAAGGGCGAGAAAGCCGTTCTTCTTGAGTTGCTCAGGGACAAAGCGGTCCGGGTTTTTAGGCAAGGTCAGCTTGCCCAGGGCGACCTTGATAGCGATCTCCCACCCCGATACCGCGCTGAGGAAGATCTGGTTCCGGGTATTGCCTAAGAGTTTGCGGGCAGTCGCGGAGAGGCGAGGGGAGTCGTCTATCCACCACAGAAAGGCGTGGGTATCCAGCAGGATGTTCATGCCTCGAATACCTGTAGCACCTCTGCCGGCAAGGGGGCATTAAAGTCCTCGGCCATGGAGATCTTGCCTTTGGCGCTTCCCGGTCGGCGCTGGTGCTTGCGGCTCTCAAGAGGCACTAGGCGGGCAATGGGCTTGCCAGCCTTGGCGATGACGATCTCTTCGCCGCTGCTCACGCGGTCGAGCAGTTGGGAAAAATGGGTCTTGGCGGCGTGGATATTTACCTGGGTGGGCATCTGTTTTTCCTCGTGGTGCTGAAATATAGACTAAGCATTGGACTAAGTCAAATATTCTCCCTCAGAAGTCGTAATCGATGGACCAGGCGTACTCCTGGCTGCCCAGCAGGGTGCGCTCCAGATAGGGCTCCCACGAGAAGGTGCGAGGGTTGCCCCAGATCAGGAAGAAGTCGGGGGCAAAGCTGCAGGTGGCGCTCACCATGCCCAGTTTGGGGTGGCGCTGCTGGATCACCAGTTTGGTGTCGCCCTCGTGGTCCAGTTTGGCCGAGTCTCCGGGCCAGGGCCGGCCTTTGCGGCAGATGTACCCGTTGGCGGCCAGGGTATAGCCCTGGCTTTCCCCAAAGGACACCGGGAAGTTGACCCGGAAGAGTTCGTCAGTTTCGGGATGGGGGTAGAAGGGATGGGGAAACCAGCGCAGGTTGAGGAATCCCTGGCCCAGATTCTCCACCCGAATCTCGGAGCGCACGGTGCGCTCGATCAGGGTAAGGGTGCGTTCCAGGCGCAGGGCGTGGTTCTGGAAGCGCTGCTCGGTGATCATGTGCACCCGGTCGGGTTGGCGGGTCACCTCCCATTTGCAGAACTCCAGTACCTTGTTGGCTTTCATGTCGCAGAGGCCGATGCCGACGATCAGGCTGGTGGGGTCGGCCGAATAGGGGTCGCGCAGCGGGCTGAGGTTGAAGGCGTCGGGGATGCCCTGGCCGTCGAAGACATTGAAGCTGTCCGGGTAGGTGGGGCCGCTGAGCAGGTCGCCCAGCTTGCGGTCCTCTATCTGAAAGATGTACCCGCCGGTGCAGTAGCGGGGACCCATGCGCTCCTGGTCGGCCAGGGGGTCGAGGACAGAGACGGTGAGTTGGTGGTTGGCAAGGGTGTACATGGGGTGTGGTCTCCAGTTGGAGGTGATTGAATTACGAGAGCAGCAGAGGGCGCGTCGGTGAGCGACCCGCTACGGTTTTCCCAAGGCGCGTCCTGCCCCCTCGCTCGCTCTGGCTCCGCTACCCCTCCACCACGCCGCGCGGACTTCCCCGCCCGACCGCTCCCCAGGAAAAACCTTCGGGGTCATCTCCCCGCCGCTCAGTTGGCTGCCGGTTTTAACGGGGAGGGTTTGCCCAAGCGTTCTAGCGCCGCAGCCCGCATGACCTCGACCGGAGGTTCTACTCCGGTCCAGATGGCAAAGGCCCGCGCGCCCTGGCGGGCCAGCATGCCCAGGCCATCCACCGGGCGGGCGCCGGCCTGGCGGGCCTGGCGCAGCAGCAGGGTTTCGAGTGGATTGTAAACGATGTCTAGCACCACCATGCCTGTGTGCAGGCAGGCGGGGTTTGGCAGGGGCGAGGCGTCGGGGTGAGGGTGCATGCCGATGGAGGTCGAGTTGATCAGCAGGCCGGCGGCGGCCACTTGTTCGCCGGAGGACGCATCCAACACCCCGGGCTGGACCCGTTTTCCCTCTGGATCAAGGGACGCGGCCAGGGCCGCAGCTTTTTCCGCAGTGCGGTTGAGCAGGGCGATGTGCTCCACTTCGGGACGTTGCAGCAGGGCGTAGAGGATGGCCCGCGCTGCGCCGCCGGCCCCCAGCAGAGCCACCCGGGAGGGCAGGGTTTCCAGGCCCCCGTCCAGGCGCAGGCTCTGCATCACCCCGTAAGCATCGGTGTTGTGCCCGATCAGCCGACCCTCGCGGTGGTCGATGGTGTTCACCGCGCCGATGGCCCGGGCCTCGGGCGAGATCTCGTCGAGCAGGGCCATCACCCCCACCTTGTGGGGCACAGTCACGTTGAGGCCGCGGAAATTCAGGGCGCGCATGCCGGCGATGGCCGGGCCCAATTCCTCGGGGCGCACCGGGAAGGCGGTGTACACATACTCCAGTCCCAGGGCCGCGATGGCGGCGTTGTGCATGGCCGGCGAGGAGGTGTGTTCCACCGGGTGGCCGATGATCCCCAGCACCCGGGTCTTGCCGCTGATCACGGCAGCAGATCCTCGACGAACTGCTCGGCGATGCCCCAGCTCTCGCGCCAGGTAGCGCCGCAACGCCAGCGGATCAGCACCACTCCGCCGGCCAACACCACGGCGGCCAACACGCACAATCTGATCAATCCCCTCATTTTCTACGCTCCTGGAGTTTTTCCAGAGTCGGGAAGAAAGCCGGAAAGACCTCCTCCAGGCCCTGGGTGTCAGAGAGGGTCATCTCGCCCTCGGCCCACAGTCCGGCCACCGCAAAGGCAAAACACAGGCCGGCATTCCCGCGGGTATCGATGGCCGCACCCTTGAGTGGGTACCCGCCCTCGACGACCAGGCCTTCGGGAAATTCGCCCACCTTGGCCTCGATGAAGCGCAGCTGCTGGACCAGGTGGGCCAGGTAGTCGGATTCGCCCTGGCGCAGCACCTCGACGTCGCGGATGACAAACTCCCCTTCGCTCTGGGTGGCCATCACCGCCAGCAGCGCCACCTGGTCGAGCAGCTTCTCGGCGCGCTGCCCGGCGATGCGGGTGGGTTTGAGTTTGCCCGAGCGCACCAGCACGTCGGTGGTGCCGTCGTCGTTCTCCTCGAAGGTGAGGGGCGCACCTAGCTGGCGCAGCAGATCAAAAAAGAAACGCCGGCCCGAACGGATGGCCAGCCGGCGAAGGCGCAGCTCCGAACGCCGCAGCGCCAGGGCCGCCACTACCAGAGGCAGGGCCAAAAGCGCGTCGCCGGCAATCTCTAACTCCCGCCCCTTCAGTTCCTGCCCGCCGTTGATGGAGAGAGCCCACTCGCCCTCGCTGTCCTGCCGGCGGCGCAGCACCTCAACACCCCACTGGCGCAGGGGGCGTTCTGCCCGTTCGCCGGTCTTGAGCAATTCGCGCAGGGTGGTGGTGCCCTGGGTGTAGAGGCCGGCCACCAACAGGGCGGTTTTGATCCCCAGCACCAGTTCGGCTGCCGCGTGGGTGATGGGCTGCAGGGGACGCCCGCCGCCCACCAGCCACCGGCCTTCCGCCTCGGCGTGGACCTCGGCGCCGGACGCGGCCATCAGGGCCAGCAGTTGCCTGCCCTCTTCCTCCGCCTCACCCAAATACACGCGGGTGCTGAACTCCTGGCCGCAGAGCAGGGCCAGCAAGTACAGGGCTTCGTCGCCCAGGCCTTCCAGATTCACGGTGTCGCGGGGGGCGCTGAAGCCGAGCCGTCCTTTTCCCTGGACCACCAGCACTCCGGGCTCTTCGGTGATGGCGATGCCCAGATCGCGCAGCAACCTCACCAGCCGCCGGCAGGAGAGGGGCGAATTGGAGATGCGGCTTTCGCCCTGGGCCAAGGCAGCCAGCACCAGGGCCTGGGAAGCGCTCTCCAGTTCGCCGGGGACGGTGGCTTCGCCGGCCAGCTTGCGCGCCGGGCGCACCATGCGTTCCACCTAGCGCCTCCTGGCCTGGTAGCCCAGGCCGGCCAACACGGCCAGCGCGTGATCGGCGGCCGGTTCACTGTCGAATCCCAGGCGCAGGGTGCCGCCCTCCCCTTCCCTCACCTTCATCACCTCGATGTCGTTGATATTGATTTTTTCGTGCGCCAGCGCCTGGGCGATCTGGCCGATGATTCCCGGCTTGTCTTCGGCCACCACCAGGATTTCAAAGAGGGTGTGGATGAAACCCTTGGCGTCGCGCGGGATGCGGTTGCGGGTGTGATTGGCAAAGGCGAAATCCTGTCCCAGGCTCGGGTCGGCAATACGACCGCGCACGTCCTGCAATACGGCGATGTACTGGTCGATCATCCGGCCGATCTGGTCCTCGTTGGTGCGGCAGATGTCCTCCCACACCGGTGCGTACGGGCTGGAGGCGATGCGGGTCAGGTCGCGGAAGCCGCCGGCGGCCAGGGTGAGAAAATAGCCCTTTTCCTCGTGGAGCCGGCCCACCATCTCTACCAGCGAAGTGGCGATCATCTGTGGCAGGTGGCTGATGGCGGCCACCACCTCGTCGTGGGTCTCGGCATCGAGTTCCAGCACCTTGGCGCCCACTTCCTTAAGCAATTGCACCAGGGCCCCGTAGAGTGGAGCGGGCACTGCAGTGCCGGGCACCAGGATGTAGATGGCATTCTGAAAGAGAAAGGGGTCGGCGGCGCTGACCCCGGCCTTTTCGGAGCCGGCCATGGGATGGCCGCCCACAAAGTGAAGATCGGGGCGCAGTTGGGCGGCGGCCTGGGCGACGATGCGGCGCTTGGTGCTGCCCACGTCGGTGATCAGGGCGCCGGGGGCAGCGCAGCGGCCCACTTCTTCTAACAGGGAGAGGATGCGCTGGATGGGTGTACACAGCACAACTAGGTCGGCCCCTTCCAGGGCCTTGGCCAGGTCCGGGTAGTCCCAGCCCTCATCGATGACTCCCAGTTCGAGGGCCTGGGCGATGGTCTCGGGCCGGCTGACGCCCACCAGGCGGGCCGGGTGGGCCAGCCGCTTGAGGGCCAGGCCCAGGGAGCCGCCGATCAGCCCGACTCCGACGATGGCAATGCGCTTGAAGAAGGCTAGGTCCTCCTGAAGACTAGTGGTTATGGTGTTTCTCTCTCTTCGAGGTTGCGGGCTTCCTGCATGATGCGGTTGAAGAGGTCCTCGATGGTCTGGGTGCTGAGGGGCCCCTGGTTGTACGCGGTGAGCCGTTCGAGGATGGCTCGTTCCCGCTGGAGGTCCTGGACGGGCCTGCCGTGTTGGCGTTTGAGCCGGCCGATCTCCAGCACGTACTGCAGGCGCTGGTTGAGCAGGTCCACTAGTTGCTGATCCACCGCGTCGATGCGGGCCCGCCATTCACTCAAGTCCATGGCGGCCCTACCTCAGCCCCATGGCGCAGCGCACCCGGGTCATGGTCGCCTCGACCAGGGGGCGCAGTCGTGTCACGCCCTGGGCCAGGATCTGGTCGATTTGTTCGGGTGCACTGGTGATCTCGCGATAGCGCGCTTGGATGGGTTCGAGGGTGGCGACCACTAGGTCGGCCAGGTCGCCCTTGAGCTGGGCGTAGCCCTTGCCGGCAAAGTGGGCCTCGATCTCTTCCTGGCTCTGGCCGGAGAGGGCTTGAAAGATGGTGAGCAGGTTAAAAACCCCAGGGCGCTCGCGGTCGAAGACAATCTCGCGCTGCGAGTCGGTGGTGGCCCGGCTCAACTTCTTGCGGATCAGGGCTGGCGGGTCGAGCAGCCCGATGCCGTGGCTGTCGCTGGTGGTGGACTTGGACATTTTCTTGCTCGGATCGTCGAGGCCCATCACCCGCGCCGCCACCTTGCGGATCACCGGCTCGGGCAACACAAAGGTCTCCCCGAAGAGATGATTGAAGCGCTGGGCGATGTCGCGGGCCAGTTCTACATGCTGTTTCTGATCGTCGCCCACCGGCACTTCCTCGGTCTGGTAGAGCAGGATGTCGGCGGCCATCAGGGTGGGGTAGGTGAAGAGTCCGGCGCTGACCTGCTCGCGCAGGTCGTCCGATTTCTCCTTGAACTGGGTCATGCGCTGCAGCCAGCCCATGGGGGTAACGCAGTTGAAGAGCCAGGCCAGCTCGGTGTGCTCGGGGACATGGGACTGTACGAAGAGGGCGCACGGTGCGGGATCGAGGCCGCAGGCCAGGTACAGGCCCACCAGTTCGCGCACGTTCTGCCGCAGGGCAGCCGGCTCGTAGTCGACGGTGATGGCGTGCTGGTCCACCACACAGAAGATATTTTCACACTTGTCCTGGTCGGCCACCCAGTTGCGGATGGCCCCCAGGTAGTTGCCCAGGTGCAGGCTGCCCGAAGGCTTGATGCCCGAGAAAACGCGTTTTTTCATCGCCCCAACAGCTCTCTGACTTTGGCCCCGATGTCCGCCTCCCGCATCAGGGCTTCGCCCACCAGGACGGCGTCGGCACCGGCTTCCTGCAGTCGCTCCACATCGGCGCGGGTATTGATGCCGCTCTCGCTCACTTTCAGGCACCCCTCCGGCAGCAGGGGGAAGAGTTCAAAGGTGGTGTCCAGGGTGGTCTTGAAAGTCTTGAGGTCGCGGTTGTTGACCCCCACCAATCCGGCCCCTGCCTGCACGGCGCGCTCGGCCTCGGGGCGGGTGTGTACCTCCACCAGGGCGGCCAGACCCAACTCGGCGGCCAGACCGAGGAAATCCTCCAACTGGCTGCCGTCCATCAGCGCCACGATCAATAAGACCGCGTCGGCGCCCAGCACCCTGGCCTGGTAGAGCTGGTACGGGTCCAGGGTGAAGTCCTTGCGCAGGGTGGGCAACCCGGCCACCCTGCGGGCCGCCTGTAGGTACTCGTTGCACCCTTGAAAATAAGCCTCGTCGGTCAGCACCGAAAGCGCCCGCGCCCCGTGTTCGGCATAGGTGGCGGCGATGCGCTCGGGATCGAAGTCAGCGCGGATGAGGCCCTTGGAAGGGGAGGCTTTCTTGATTTCGGCGATCAGTGCCACTTCCTTCCCCCTCAGGGCGCCGACAAAGTCGAGGGGCGGCGGGGCGTCGGCAGCGGCATGGCGCAGGTCGGCTAGGGAGTGCAGGTGTTTGTCGCGCTGCACCACCTCGCGTTTGTAGGTGGCGATCTCCTGGAGGACGTCGCGGCCGTTCACCGGTTGCTCACCTGCCTGAGGACTTCCAAGGCCTGCAGCGCCCTGCCGGAGGCGATGGACTGACGGGCCAGTTCCATACCCTCATTCAGGTCAGCGGCCAGGCCGCCGGCGGCGATGGCAGCGGCGGCGTTGAGCAGCACGATATCGCGCGGCGGGCCTTCTTCACCTTTGAGCACTGCACCCAGGATCTGGGCGTTGTGCTGGGCGTCGCCTCCCTTGAGGGCAGCGGCAGGGGCGGTCTTGAGACCGAACTCTTCGGGGCGCACCTGGTAGGTGGAGACCTGGCCCGCCTTGAGTTCGGCCACCTGGGAGGGGCCGGTGAGGGTGAGTTCGTCGAGGCCATCGCTGCCGTGGACCACCAAGGCCCGTTCCGAACCCAGGGCCTTGAGCACCTGGGCCAGCTTCTCGGTGAGGCTGCCGCTGTACACGCCGATGAGCTGGCGGCGGGCTCCGGCCGGATTGGTCAGCGGTCCCAGGGCGTTGAAGACGGTGCGGGTGCCCAGTTCGCGGCGCGGGCCAATGGCGTGTTTCATGGCGCCGTGGAGTTTGGGGGCAAAGAGGAAACCGATGCCGGCCTCGTCGAGGCAGGCGCCCACCTGCTCGGGGCCGATCTCCACGTTCACCCCCAGGGCCTGGAGCACGTCGGCCGAGCCGCACTGGCTCGACATGGCGCGGTTGCCGTGTTTGGCCACGCACAGGCCGGCCCCGGCGGCCACAAAGGCTACCGTGGTGGAGATGTTGAAGGTGCCCGACCCATCGCCGCCGGTGCCGCAGGTGTCGATCAGGGGCTGGCGGCTGGTGTGGATGGGGGTGGCCTTCTGGCGCATGGCCTCGGCGCAGCCGGCGATTTCCTCGGCGGTTTCGCCCTTGCAGCGCAGGGCGATCAGGAAACCGGCAATCTGGGCGTCGGTGGTCTGGCCGCTCATGATCTGGTCCATGACCTGCCTGGCCGTCTCGCGGCTGAGGTCTTTTCGGTCGATCAGCTGCTGGATGGCTTCTTTGATCATCGCTATTTTCCTGTGCCGAGAGATAGGGCTAGTAGTCCATCATATTGACTCTGAAGGTGTCGTCGGGGAGCGACCCGCTCCGGCCTTTCCCAAGGCGCGTCCTTCACCCTCGCTCGCTCTGGCTCCGCTACCCAACCCCCAACCACGTGGACTTCCCTGCCCAGCCACTCCCCGGGAAAGGCCTCGGGGTCATCTCCCCGCGCAGTACCACGCCGATCGCTTGAAAGAAAAGGCGAGGAGAACGACCTCACCGGGATGGTACTGTTCCATTTCTCAGGGGAGCCGGTCGTACACGACATCAGCGTCGCTGTATCCCGCGAGGAACTGCTCTGCGGTCAATTGCGCCCAGGCAGACGGGTCTTGATCGGTCTCGGGAACCAGGAGGAGCACCCGGACCTCCTTTTCTCGCGGCAGTTGGTCGCTGAAGCCAGCGGGGATATCGAGCTGGCCATCGGCGGTAATTTTTTCCGGGAATTCGTAGGCTTTCACACGCACCTCATAGTGGACGAAAGCGGGCTGAATCTAGGCGTCGCTTTCGTTCTTTGTCAAGGCAAAGGCCCCGATCAGGTTTCACACACTGATCTTGTAATCCAATTTGGCTTCGTCGCCGGTCAGGCCGCGGAAGCCCCAGTTGTGGGGTGGGCTTTCGCGGATGCTGATCTCGACGTCCACGGGGGCGATGCCCAACTGGGATTCTATGGTCTCGAAGAGCAGGTGGAGCAGTTTCTTCTTGGCTTCGACCGAGCGGCCTTCCATCATGTCGATCTCGATGAGGGTGTAGGCGTCGGAGCGGCCCTCCGGGTAGTAGAGGTCTTCGCGATCCAGAGGGAAGAAACGATGCGCCCTTTTGTTCGGGGGAAATTTCAGGGCTTCGACCATGCAGGTATTGATGAGGTCCGAGAGCCGGCTCTTGATGGGGTTCAGTTTTTCTCGGATACCGTAGATGCGGATCATTCTGTTCCTCCCTTCGCCAGTTTTTCTATCACTCGCGCGATAAGTCTGAGTCCCAGGTTTTCCTTGAGGGTGAGGATGGATTCGGGGTGGAACTGCACCGCTGCCGCTGGATAACTCTCGTGTTCCACGGCCATGATCACCCCCTCCTCGGTGCGGGCCCGCACCTTGAGGCAGGCGGGCAGGGCCTCGGGGATGGCAAAGAGGGAGTGGTAGCGGCCGGCCACGAAGGTGGCAGGGAAGCCCTCCAGAAACCCCTCCCCCGAACACTCGACCACCGAACTCTTGCCGTGCATGGGGTACCCGAGCACCCCCAACTTGCCGCCAAAGGCCTCGACCATGCCCTGCAGCCCCAGGCACACCCCAAAGACGGGCAGTCGGCGCTGCACACACTGGCGCACCAGTTCGGGCACCCCGAATTCCTCGGGGGTGCCCGGCCCCGGCGAGATGAACACCAGATCTGGTTTCAGCTCGTCGAGCAGGTGATAGGGAAAGCCGGCCCGCAGGGTGGTGACCTCGGCCCCGGTCTGGCGCACGTAATCCCCCAGGGTGTGCACAAAGGAGTCGCGGTTGTCGACAAAGAGCACCTTCTTGCCAGTGCCGGTGGCCTGCAGCGCGAGCGCACTTTGCGGGGCCGGGGGAGCCAACCCCAGCACCGCGTTGGTGAAGGCCTCGGCCTTGGTGCGGCATTCCCGCTCTTCCTCGTCGGGATCTGAATCGCACAGGATGGTGGCCCCCACCCGCACCCTGGCCTCGCCCTCCTCCAGGTGGACGGTGCGGATGGTGATGCCGGTGTTGATGTCTCCGTTGAAGCGCAACATGCCCACGCAGCCCCCGTACCAGCGGCGGGCGGAGTTTTCCAGCGTCTCGATCATCTGCATGGCCGCCGGCTTGGGCGCTCCGGTCAAGGTGACGGCCCACAGGTGGGAGAGCAGCGCGTCGAAGGCGTCGAAGCCGGGCCGCAGTTCGCCCACCACGTGATCCACGGTGTGGATGAGCCGCGAGTAGGTCTCGATCAGCCGGCGGCCCAGCACCCGCACGCTGCCGGCCTTGCAGACCCGGGCCTTGTCGTTGCGGTCCACGTCGGTACACATGGTCAACTCGGCCTCGTCCTTCTGCGAGTTGAGCAGGGTCAGGATCTGGTCGGCGTCTTCGATGGGCGAAGCCCCGCGCCGGATGGTGCCGGCGATGGGGCAGGTCTCCACCTGAGTGCCTTCCACCCGCACGAACATCTCGGGCGAGGCACCCACCAGCTGCTCGTGGCCCAGGTTGATGAGGAACTCGTACGGGCTGGGATTGGTGCGGCGGATATTGGCGAAGAGGTCGCTGGGCGCTCCGGCAAAACCGGCGCTGAGCACCTGGCTGGGCACTACCTCGAAGAAATCGCCCCGGCCGGTGCCCTCGATGATCCGGCGCACCTTGTCGGCGTACTCGCCAGGGGCGTGGTCGCTGGCCAGCGCACTGCGTTTGCCCTGCACCGGCGGCAGGGCCTGACCGCCGCCGGCCAGACCATGGGTGGAGAGTTGGCCGAGGCAGAAGTCGTAGCGGTAACGGAGGGCCTGCTCCTTGCGATGGTCGACGACGATCAGCTCGTCGGGCAGAAAGAGGTGCAGGTCGGGGTGTTGGGCCGGGCGCTGGTGGCGCAGGGTTATGGGTTCGAACTGGAAAACCAGGTCGTAGCCCATGGCCCCGTAGAATCCCAGGTGGGGTTCGCCGGGAGCGCCGAACTGCCGGACCAGGGCGCGCAGCAGGCTGAAGATGGTGGGCTGCTTGCTGCGCTCTTCCTCGGAAAAATGGGCGGGCATGGGCGCCACCTGGCCGCGCAACTCGTCCTCGCTGTTCTCCAGGGCGCTGAGATGGGCATGGCCCTCGATGCCCTGGCGGAAGAGCTGCAGCAAGGGCCGGCCCCGTTGGTTGAGGGCGCGCACGGTGAAGTCGCGGCCGCGGGCCACCACCTCCACTGGCGGATCGACGAAGCCGATATCCCAGCGGCTGTACCGCCCCGGATATTCGTAGCCGCTGGCAAAAACTGCGCCCCGGTGGGCGTCCAGCCGTGCCAGGAGGAGGTCCAGGGCCCCGGCGACGGGCAGTTCTTCGACGGCGCAGGTGACTTCGATACCGCCGGCTGTCAGATAGGTATGCATGGCACTCTCTCCCAAAAAAAGAAACCGCGAGCGCTTTAGGTGCGCCCGCGGTTTTAGCTTGCTCCGGTGAATCGGCTGCTATGCGCTGTGGGGTGGACGCACTCCTGCAATGCTCCAAGTATAGGGCCAGGAGCGCCACCAACGGTTGCTATGGGCAGAGCGAAGTTTCATGTCCACGATCTTTCTGCAGCGCGAAAATTTGGTGCAGTCAAGATACAAGCCCCCCCTGCCCCTGTCAAGTGCAGAGGGTGTTAGAGGCCGGAGCCCGATCCGGGGTCAAATCGAGGCGGTCGTAGCCCCGTCCACATAGAGGGCGCTGCCGGTCACGGCGGTGGACTCGTCGGAGGCCAAAAAGAGCACGGCGTAGGCCACCTCGCGGGTGGAGGCCATACGGCCCAGGGGCTGCTGGCGTTTGACGATTGGGTAGAGTTTGTCCATGCCGCCCAGGTCCTCGGCCACTTTGAGGTTCATGGGGGTTTCCACCCAGCCGGGGCAGAGGGCGTTGACGCGGATGCCCTGCTCGGCGTACGACACGGCCAGCGCCTTGGTCAGCCCGATGACCCCGGCCTTGGAGGTGGTGTAGGCTTCGTAGCCCGGCTCGGTCAGGGTGGCCATCACCGAAGAGGTGTTGATGATGGAGCCAACGCCGCGCTGGAGCATGTGGGGTATCACCGCTTTGCACATCAGGAACATGGCCTTGACGTTCACGGCCTGCACCTCGTCCCAGGTCTCTTCGCTGACCTGCTGCAGGTCGCCATAGGGCATGATGCCGGCGTTGTTGAAGACCACGTCGATCTGGGCGAAGGTTTCCAGGGCGGTGGTGACTACGCGCTGGATAGTGGTTGATTGCGAGACGTCGCCGCATACCGCGACTACGGCGGCCCCGGCGCGTTTCACCCGCGCGCTGGTCTCGGCCAGACCGGCCTCGTCGCGGTCGACCAGCACCAGCCTGGCGCCGTGTTCGGCGAACAACTCGGCGGTGCCCTGGCCTATACCGGAGGCTGCGCCGGTGAGGATGGCGACTTTGTCCTTTAGCCGAGACATAGACGATTTCCTGGTGAAAGGTGTGGCGTACGAATCATGAAGTACAAAAGATCTTTTCAAGCCTATGGTCAACTGAGGATGCGCCCGGTCGCGAAGGCGGTCGCCCCTCCCACAACACCGATTCCCTCAACCGGTATCCGGCTTCGCTGGTCGACCATTTGGTCGAAGGGGGGCAGGAAGCGGTCCAGGCAGGGAAGTTCAACGAAAACAATGATTACCTGTGGTTGTGCTCTCGACCATTCGGTCGGAGTTCGCGGCGACCTTTGGGGCCGGAAGGGTCGGGGCCAATGCGTATAACTCTTTTCATGGCAATGTATTATGCGAGATGCAGTTATCCTGGTGTCCGTACGGCATCTCCTTTCCTATTCCCTATACCAGATACCAGCCGCAAGAGTCAGGCGGTTGGCAGGCAAACGCCCCGGTAGGACGCCTGCACCCAAACAACTCAACAAGGAGAATAGCAATGAAGAAGACCTGGATCATGACCGGCGCGCTGCTAGTCGTCGCAGCCTCTGCCATGAATGCGAGTGCCCACGGCAAGGGCGTCAGGGCGGCATGGGCATGGGTATGGGCCCGGCAGGCATGGGCAGAGGTATGGTTAAGGGCGCCCGGGTTGGTCTGGGCACCCAGCTGGGGCTGAGCGCTGAACAGCAGACTCAGCTCGATGCCCTGAAAGCCACTTATGATAAAAAAGAAACAGCCCTGCGCGGCGAGGAGCAGGCTGCCTTCAAAGCGCTGCTCAACACCGAGCAGCAGGCCGCGCTGGATGCCGCTGCCCCCGTTGGCAGAGGTCATCACCGCGGCGGCCCGGTAGTGAATCTCACCACAAAGCAGCAGACCCAGTTCGAAGCGCTGCGCACTGAATTCCGCACCCAGCACGATGCCGCGCGCGCCGAGTTCCAGACCGCTTTCGAGGCGCTGCTCACCGTCGATCAGAAGACCAAGCTGGCCACTTTGAAGGCCGCCGGTCCCTTTGGCGACTGCCTCCGGGCATCGGTGCCACCGGCACCACGGGCACCAGCACCACGTCCGCTAGCCAAGATGGTTGCCGAGGACGAGCCGGCTGCGGGGGATCAGGTGACCTCCTGGGGCCAGCTCAAGAACGCGGACTCCGAGTAATCGATGCGCCGGGATAGCCTGTTTCAGGAGCAGGCTGTCCCGGTGTGTTCGCGACCAAAAAAAGGAGCGCGGTCTTGGACGACAACAAGCTGGTCGAAATGAGGAGAGCTCTTAGCTTGCTGCCAGCGGAGCCCTCGTCGTCCGAAAGGAGGCGGCGTGCGGCCCTGCTGCTCTTCGCGAGCCTGGCGGCTGCTGCGCTTGCCGAGGGTTGCGGCAGTGCCAGCTCCGATACCCTGACTGGACCATCCTTGACGACGACCACGGACGGTTCCTATCCTCTCGACCTGCGCGGCAAGGTGCTCGGCCGGCCCGCCACAACCTGGCCCAGGTGGCAGTGAGCTTGGAAGGAGAAACGCTGAATGAAAAGTGCGGTTGCCCGGCTGGTGCTCTGTTGGGGACTGGCCTTCGGGGCTGCCGGATGCGGCAAGCTGGAGATGGACAGCAGTTGGCGGACCCGGGAGATCACCGTCGATGGCGGGGATACGGAATGGCAGGGGGTGCTGACCTATGTAGCCAAGGGCAATACCATCGTCAGTCTGCTCAACGACGAGGAGTTCCTGTATCTCCGCCTCGCCTCGGCCGACCGGGTCACCCAGGCCCAGGTGATGAGGCTCGGCTTCACGGTGTGGTTCGATGTCAGCGGGGGAAAACGGAGGACCTTTGGCATCCACTTTCCGAATGGGACAGGAGGCGGGGGCCGGCTCTTTGCTGCCGGCGAGGAGGATGAGGAGCAGGAGTTCGGCCGTGCGGAGCGGATGGAGCGGGAGCCCAAGGAGCCGCCGCCGGCCATCGCGCTGGGCCAGATGGAGATCATCGGGCCTGGCAAGAGCGAACGCCATCAGATGAAAGACACCGATGCCCAAGGCATTGACCTCAAGGTGGTGCAGGCCGAGAGCCGACTGGTCTACGAGTTGAAGATTCCCCTCGTGCGCGATGAGGCTCATCCCTATGGCATCGGCGCCCAGCCTGGCCAACCCTTCAGTGTTGCCTTTGAAACGAGTCTGCCGGACCGGGGGGCGATGAGGAACCGGAGGGGAGACGGTGGGCGGATGCCAGGAGGACCGGGCGGCGGCATGGGACCGGAGGGCCTGGGCAGAGGGGATGGTGGTATGGGTGGCGGCATGATGCCGAGTGGTGGAAGAAGGCGGCCCTCAAGTGGAGCGCAGCCCCAGCCACTGCAGCTTTGGGTCACGGTCAGGCTGGCGACGGGGGCAGATCACCAACCATAGCCGCCTGCTTTTCCTCCTGTATCATGCGTTGAAGGATCAGGGGCGCTGCCTTTAAACTTTGGTCCGCCCTCTTTCCCCTGCCCTCAAGCCTACCCCTTTTCGTCCCGGATACCTGGCTGCCCTGGCTGGGGTGCTGATCGCTGCGCTGGGCGGCTTTGCCTGGTACGAGTTGCACACCTCCCGCAAGAACACCCTCGAGACCCTTGAACACAGCTCGGCACAGCCCCTATCCTCGCTCTGGCCGCATTCGGCATTCAGGTCGTTGACCCCGTCCCCGTCGCGGTCGACAAACAGATCGTTGATCCCGTCCTGATTCTGGTCGGCAAAAGCAAAGCGGTGGGGGTAGGGCTTGCCGCTGACGTCGTCCCGACCATCGCCTTCGGCGTCGCGGAACCGGTCGTTGATGCCATCGCGATTGGCGTCGACAAAGCCGAGGAACACCTCTTTTTTGTGAGAGGCGTCCTGCGGATCGGCGGGGCGGGGAGGCTGCCGGCTGGGTTAGAGCTGGGGAGGCCAAGGCCAACAGCGCCATCAGCACTCCGCAAAATCTCATGGCGCCACCTCCTCGATGTATGACCAGTGGTCGAGATGGGGCAAAAGGGGTGCCAGCCGGGAGAACGCAGGGCGACAGGCCGGCTAACATCCCAAAACTAATACGGTTCCCGGTTTCATCAAAGGAATACCGGTCTGCTCGTGCTCGACTAAAAAGTCGAAGAGAGGCGTGTGATTCGACCAAATGGGCGCGCACAAAAAAACCGGCGGGGATCTGAATCCCGCCGGTTGTGCTTTCGTTTCTGCTTCCTGTCTTGTCTAGTGCTCTTCCCCGGCCACCTGAACCACTTCGATGTCCAGGTCTTTGCGCAGGGCGACGCGTTCTATCTGGCCGTCCTTGATCCACACCACCCGGTCCGAGATACTGAGCATCTTGTGGTCGTGGGTGGCCGAGATGATGGTCACCCCGGAGGTCTCATTCATCTCCTTGAGCAGCTCGATGATCTCGGTGCCGGTGCGCAGATCCAGGTTGGCGGTGGGCTCGTCGGCCAGCACCACGGCCGGATCGTTGGCCAGGGCCCGGGCCACGGCCACGCGCTGTTGCTGGCCACCCGAAAGCTCGTAGGGCTTGTGGGAGTGCCGATCCCCTAGGCCTACCTTCTGGAGCAGTACCATGCCTTTGTCGCGCGACTCGTCGCTGGTCAGGCCGGCAAAAACCATGGGCAGGGTGACGTTCTCCAGAGCGGTCATCACCGGGATCAAGTTGAAGGACTGGAAGATGTAGCCGATCTTGCGGCAGCGCAGCCAGGCCAGCTCGTAGGCGTCGAGCTGGGCCACGTCCACTTCATCGATGTAGACCTTGCCCTCGGATGGTTTGTCCAGGCCGCCGACCATGTTGAACAAGGTGCTCTTGCCCGAGCCCGAGGGCCCCATGAGCGAGAGGTACTCGCCGGTGTAAATTTCCAGATCTACCCCGCGCAGGGCGTGGACTTCGGTATTGCCCATGCGGTAGATCTTCTTGACTTGCTGGGTGCGCACCACGGTGCGCTGTTCTTCGGCCTGGGCCTTTTCTTCCGCCATCTCCTCCGCTCCTCTCAGGTATCCGAACGCATGGCTTCGACGGGCTCCATTTTGGCCGCCTTGTACGCCGGCAGCATGGCCCCCACCAGCGAGAGCAGGGTGCCGGCCACCAGCGAGGTCAACATCGACTGCAAGATTTCCCCCACCGGGAAGTAGGTGAACACGTAGTTGCCATAAGCCAGCAGGGTTAGGCCCAGGGTCATCAACAGGCCGACGACAATGCCGATGCTGGTGCCGACCACGCCCTGGAAGGTGGATTCGAGCAGGAAGAGCTTGATGATGAAGGAATCCAGGGCGCCCAGGCACTTCATGGTGCCGATCTCGCGAAAGCGCTCAGTCACCGACATGAGCATGGCGTTGGCGATGCCCACCACACACACCAGCAGGGACAGGCCGATGAGCCAGGTCTGCTTGGAGCGCTCCTCTTGGGCCTGAGCCTGGGCTTCGGCCGAGGACCGGCCTCCCTCGGTAGAACCGGTTTCGATGCCGTTCTTCTGGAGCAGGAGGTTGATCTCGCTCTTGTTGGCCTCCTTGAGGCTGCCGATCAGGGCATTGCTGCTCCACACGGACATCAGAAAGGCGATGGCCAGGATGATGCCGCTGGTGGTGATCAGGGAGCGGCCGAAGCGGATTTTCAGGCTCCGGATGCTGATCTCCACGGCCTTGCTCATGGGCAGGACGATCTCTCGGCCACCTGCTACCTGTAGTGGCTGTTCACTCATCTTTTATCCTCCGCAGCGGGCGCTGGTGCCGCGCGCGCCCAAAAACTAACAAAATATACCCCCCCAGGTCAACTTAGGGATTGGTGTGGGCCAGGCGCAGGGCGTCGGCTCGGGCAAAGAGCCTGAGGGCCTGTTCCACTTCTTCGTCGCTTTCCACCAGGACCCGGTAGCGCTCTTCGTCCCCCCACAGACCGCGGGCAAATTCAGCTTTTAATTCGCCCGCAAGAAACTGCCGGTGGGCCGCATAGGTGCTGTCCTCCACCGAGATCTTTTTCTTTTCCCTGAGGAAGGTGAGAAATTCGGCCAGGGCCTGACCAGAGACCTGGTAGTGGCCGAGGAAGTCCTCGAAGCGGGCCGGCCAGTCGTGGTGGCGGCCCACCCAGCCGCTGCTGAAATCGAAGACCGCCCCCTCGGTGAGCACGTCTTCGGCAAAGCTGGACAGCGGCGTGGTTTTGAGGAACACGTCCGGGGTGATGCCGCCCCCCCCGTACACGGACCGGCTCTGGGCGGTGTGGAAGATCTGGGCGTCGGTGTGCAGACTGTCCACGGCATTTTCGTCCAGCGTGTCCAGGCCCTCTTCGATGTAGGCTGCCACATCCTTGGTGTAGGGGCGTTGGATCAGCCGGCCCAGCGGGGTGAAATAGCGCGCTACGGTCAACAGCAGCAGCCCGTTGTTGGAGAGGGGAAATTGCTCCTGCACCAGTCCTTTGCCAAAGCTGGTCTGACCCACGATCAAGCCCAGATCAAGGTCTTGGATGGCGCCGGCAACGATCTCGGAGGCGCTGGCGCTGCCGTGGTCGATCATTACCACCAGGGAGAGGGGCTTGTCCTTCAGGGGGTTCTGGTCCTGGTAGTCGAGGCGCGATCCGGTTTCGCGGCCCTCGGTGTAGACGATCAACTGGCCCCGGTCGAGGAAATAGTCGGCCACCTCCACTGCCTGGGAGAGGAACCCCCCGCCATTGCCCCGCAGGTCCAGCACCAGTCGCTCCATGCCCTGGGCTTTGAGCTGGTTCAGGGCCTGACCCAGTTCCTCGCCGGTCTGCTCGGCAAAGCGGGTGATGCGGATATAACCAGCCCCTTCGCCCAGCATAAAGGCATAGGGCACACTGTGTACCGGGATGCGGTCGCGGGTCAAGGTGATTTCGAGTTGATCGTCGGTGCCGGGCCGGGCCACGCTCACCCGCACCTGGGTGTCGCGGGGGCCGCGCAGTTTCTGCATCACTTGGTCGGCGGTGATGCCCTCGGTGGAGATCCCATCGATGGCCGTGATGTGGTCGCCGGCCCGCAGCTTTCCATAAGAGGGAGAACCCTCGATGGGGGAGATGACCACCAGTTGGCCCTGGTGGATGTCGAAGTAGATGCCGATGCCCTCGAAGTGGGCCTGGAAACGCTCCACCATCTCCTCGGACTCCTGGGGGTCGAGGTAGCTGGAGTGAGGGTCGAGGGCGATTAGCATGCCCCCGACTGCAGCGCGGGCCAGCGAGTCGGTCGGGTAGGGCATCTGGCGACTGTGGCTCAATTGATCGAGGGTGTGGGCCAGCAACTCCAACTGGCGGCGGTTGCTCAGTGGGGCGTGTACTCGCAACAAGCTATCCACCTCGGCAAGGGCGCTGGAGTCCTGGATCCCCTCTTCTCCCTGGGCCACGGCCTCGACCATGCCATCGACGGCGCCTTCGATGACCAGCAGGCTGTCCACGGGCTCTACGTAGTAGCGGTGGATCTTATCGCGCACCTCGGCGATCAGCCTCAGCTCCGGGCGCTCCTCGCCTGCAGACCCACGCTCGTGGTGGGATTCCACCAGTCCGAGGATGGCCAGGACCGCGCAGCCGGCGATAATTAGGCGTTTAAGGGGTGACATGAGGCGTCTTCCACCAGAAAGCCAGAACATACACCCAAAGACCAGTTCCCGGCAAGTAGTATGCCGGTCCCTAGCGCCGGGTGGAGATCTCGATCAGGGGCAGTTCGGCAGGGGCGCCGGGGGCTTGCCTGGCGACCAGTTCGACAAAAGACCCGGGCAACATGTGGATGCGCAGCCGGCGCCGCCGCCAGCCCTGCCGGGCCTGGGGCAGGGCATGGGCCAGGGTACTTTCGGTGAAGACCAGCTCACTGATCTCGTAGTCCCGCAGCAGCTGGGGCAATTCCTCCACCAGGCCCAGCACCTGTTTGCCGGCCAGGCGCTGGCCGCGCCATTCCGGGCTCAATCCCACCAGCCCCACCACCTCCCACTCCGGATGGGTTTTCAAGTATTCCAGAAACTGGACCACCACTGGTTCGGTGCCCACCACCAACAACCGCCGCCGACCCAGGCGGCGGGCTTGATCCAGGTGCCCGGCGGCCAAACGCCAGCCGGCCACCAGGGCGATGTTGAAGAGCCAGGCAGCCCCGGCGGCCAGTCGCGAAAAGTTGTAGGCCTTAAAGAAAAAGACCACCGCCACTACCCCGGCAAAACCCACGGTCACCGCCCCGGCAGCGCGGGTGGCGGAGAGGCGATGGCGGTCGTACAGACCCAGCAGGTAGAAGGACAGCAGCCAGGTAAAGGCCGAGGCGGCGTAGACCACCAACCACTGTAGGTCGGTATAGGGCGGCGGGGTGAGCCAGCGGGTGGGATGCACCCCGATGCCCAACTGGTTGCAGAGGTTTTCTAGAGTGCGGATGAGCGGGGTGAGGTGGGAGTGGTACCGCAGGGCGATGCCCAGCTTGAGCCCGGTCAGCACCAACACGCCGTCCAGCGCCGGTAGGGCCAGGCGCCGGCCCACGCGCACCCCCAGGGAGCCCAGACCGTAGAGGACGATGCCCACGTGTAAGAGCCAAAGCGGAAAGAAGCGGTAGCGCTGCTGCATGTGTTTGCCTACAAAGATGGACATGGCCTCGTAGAAGCGGTAGCGCACCCGCATCTGCTCGGCCCGGCCGCTCTCGCCCTTGAAGTGGACGATGGCGGTGTGGGGTACATAGTAGATTGCCCAGCCGGCCTGGCGCAGGCGGTAACACCAGTCCAGATCCTCCCCGTACATGAAGTAGTCCTCGTCCAGCGGGCCCACCTGGTCCATGGCGGCCTTGCGCACCATCATACACGAGCCGGAGAGGGCGTCCACCTCGTTGGTCTGTTCCGGGTCGAGATAGGTGAGGTTGTAGGCGGCCAGGCGTCGGCTGCGGGGGAAGAGGCGGCTGAGTCCCGAGACCTTGCAGAAGGCGGCCATCGGGGTGGGGAAGCCGCGGCGGCAGGCCAGTTGCAGGGTGCCGTCCGGGTTGAGGATCTTGCAGCCCACGGCCCCGGCATCGGGATGGGCGTCGAGGAAGTCGACCAGGCAACGCAGGGTGTCGCGGCGCACCACCGTGTCGGTGTTGAGCAACAGGACGTGACGGCCCTGCGCCTGCCGCAGGGCCAGGTTGTTGCCGCCGGCAAAACCCAGGTTGCGGGGGCTGCGGATTAGCCGGACCTGGGGAAATTTCTCGGCCACCAAATCGGCGCTGCCGTCGCGCGAGGCGTTGTCCACCACAAAGACCTCGGTCTGCAGGCCGGCGGCTGCTTCCAGGGCGGTGCGCAGCGCTTGTTCCAGCAGATCGCGGGTGTTGTAGCTGACCAGCACCACGCTCAGATCCATCAGACCTTGTCCCCGGACCGGCGTTTCCTGAACAAACGGTAGAAGCTGAAGTAGAGGAGTTGCTTGGCAAAAAGCAGGTGTTCGCGCAGGTTGAGTTTGCTGCTGCTGAACTGGCGGTTGCGGAAGACAAAGGGCACCGACATGTGCCGACTCCAGTGCCCCTTGACCAGGATCTCGAGGAAGATCTTGTACCCAGAGGAGGTGAGCTGCAACCCTTCGATCACCTCGCGGCGCAAAAAGAAATACCCGGCGAGCGGGTCCTCAGCCCCGGTCAGCAGCCGGGCAGCCCCCACTCCCACCTTTGAGATGAGCTTGCGGTGCCAGGCCCAGTCTTCGACGATGCTGGTCTCGCCGAAGCGGCTGCCAAAGGTCAGGTCGTATTCGCGCAGGCCGCGGATCAGCTGGGGCAGGATGGCCGGATCGTGGCTCAGATCGGCGTCGATCACCCCCAGGAGGGAACGGTCGGAGCGGACAAAGCCGGCCATCACCGCCGAGCCCAGGCCCAGCTTGCCGGGACGGTGTACCACTTTTACCGGATATTGGGCGGCCAGGGCCTCGGCGGCCTGGCCAGTGCCGTCGGGGGAATTGTCGTCCACCACGATCAACTCCAGGTCGATGTCGGGAAATTTTTCCAGGACCTGGAAGATCTCCTGGGCCAGCAGGGCGATATTCTCGCACTCGTTGTAGGTGGGGGTGATCAGCGAGACCCGCAAAGGCGTATCGGTCATGACCCGGACAGCCTGCTCAAAAAAGGTTGGGAAAATCGCGGCGGAAATTTTCCTGGTCTGCCAGCCGTTCCAGGCCCTGGGATAGGCTCAGCGGGGTGTGGCCCAGCAGGGATTCGAGCGCTTGGGTGCGCAGCCCCGAGCGCAGCGGGCGGGGTGCTTTCTGACCGGCGGTAGCGGTGGAGATGGGCTGCACCAGGCCGGAGTCCAGGCCAAAGAAGCGGGCCAGCTCCTGCGTCAGCTGATAGCGGGTCAGGTAGGTGGCCCCGCCCAGGTGGAAAAGACCCTGGACCTGGCGCCGGCACAACTCCACTAGCACCTGGGCCAGGTCGTGGACGTGGGTGGGATTGCCCCACTGGTCGTCCACCATCTTCAATTGGTCGCCCCGGGCCAGCGCTTCCAGGGGCCAGGTCACCAGGTTGCGCCGGGTCTCCGGGAGGTACCCATAGAGCCACAAGGTGCGCAGCACCAGCCCTTTGAGACCCTCCTGTAGCACCACCCCTTCGCTCTGCAGCTTGATCGCGCCATAGTAAGAGAGCGGGTTGGTCGGGTCCTGCTCGCTATAGGGGCCATTCTGGCCGTCGAAGACATAGTCGGTGGAGAGCTGGACCAGGCCCAGGTTCAGTTGCCGGCAGGCCGAGGCCAAATGGCGGACAATGTCCAAGTTGATCTGCAGGGCCAGTGGTCGATCGGATTCGCAGCGATCCACATCGGTGAGGGCTGCGGTGTGGATAACCCAGTCGGGCCTCACCTTTTCCAGCAGGGCAAGAACTGCCCGAGGATCGGTCAGTTCGACCGGGTGGTACGCCCCTTTGCCCACCGGGGTTTCCCCACGGCCGCAGCCGATCATCTCGGCGTCAAAGTCCGGCTCCAGCAGGCTGCGCCCCAGGAGGCCGTGGGCGCCGGTGACCAGTAATTTCATACCCATGCTTACAAGGGGAAGGCGGAAGGGGTAAGTCTTTTGTATAGTACAGACTTGGAGCTAAGGCACGCCGTGGCGTGGTTAATCTAACCAATGGGGAGGGACCCGGTCAAGCACAGGGAGGGGCTCGGGTGTTGAGCCGGGGGTGGATGTAGTACCTTCCGGGTGGTTTTTGCCAAAGGGGTCATCATGCGGACCGTTTATCGTTCGATGCTGCTGGCGGTTTTGATCTTGTGCACCAGTGTGATATCCCGCCCGGCACGGGAAGGGCCGACCGCTTTCCCTATACCAGCTTTTCCGAATGGCTCGATCCCGAACCCCTGGACGAGTTGATGGAGGTGCTCGAGGAGGCTGTCGATGATCCCGAGGGCCAGCGCCAGATGATGCGGGCATATGCCAACCAGCATCCGGCGGTGTTCGAGGTGGCCCGGTGGCTCCTGTGGCACGGCGAAGATCCAGCGTCCGCCATCTACCTGCTCTCATCCCTGGGCACGGAGCGCGCTGTTGTCGAGTTGAAGCGTTTTGCCCTGGGCCAGGCCGGCGAGGACGAGGAACGCATGCGCGCCGCCAAGGAGCTCAATGATCAAGGACAGTTCCCCGAGGGCCAGCCGGTGCGCCTGTGGCACAAGGGAGAGTGGCGGGACTTGCTACTGAAGACCTTTGCGATCACCGATGAGCCGGAAGAAATCGAGTACCGCCCGGAGGTCCGCCGATTGCTCGGCGAGGCTGCGGTCGCCGCGCAGGAAAAACGGCTAGACCAGCCAGAGGCGATGTGTCACCGCATCCTGGAACAGGACCCGGGCTGTCGCATGGCGGACACCGTCCTGGCCAATATCTGCAGCCACCGGGGGGATACGCCGGGGATGGCGCGGCAGTTCGAAAAGGCCCTGGAAATCGATCCCGACTATGCCACCGCCCGATGTGGATTGGCGCTGCTGTACCTAGAGGCCGGCAAGGTGGAGGAAGCCGAGGAGTTCATCGCGCCGCTGCTGGGACGCCAGAAATTCGCCCGATCCGAACTCATAGCCTATAACGTCGCCATGGCGCGCATCCAGCTCCACCGGGGGAATGTAGAAGCCGTCGAGGCGGCGTTGGATGTCCTCTTCGAGCTGGCGCCCGATGACCCTCTGGTCCTGCAATTGGAGCAAACCCTGGGGGGGCACAGGGAAAAAGGCTGAGCACCCAAAGAACGCCGGCGCCGGGAGCTTTTCCCGGTGCCCTATACTCACGCCGGAGGACAACATGAATCCACTAGGAAAAAAAGAACTGGGCCGCACTGGATTGCAGGTGACCCGCCTGGGCCTGGGCTGCGCGGCCCTGGGCGGCCTGTATGGCGATATTCCCGAGGAGCAGGCCACGGCCGTGGTGCAGCGCGCGCTGGTTTTGGGCCTCAACCTTTTCGACACCGCACCGCTCTACGGTTCCGGCAAAAGCGAGCAGCGCCTGGGCCGGGCGCTGCAGGGAGTGCCGCGCGATTCCTACGTGCTGGCCTCCAAGGTGGGGCGCATCCTGGTGCCGGCCCAAGGATCGGAGCGGGGCCAGGAGATCTACGCCAACCCGCCGCCCTTCCAGCCGGTTTTTGATTTCAGCTATGACGGGGTGATGCGCTCCTTTGAGAGCAGTCTGCAGCGCCTGGGCGTGGATCGCATCGACATCCTGCACATCCACGACCCGGACGACCACTACGAGGCGGCCATCAACGGCGCGTATCCGGCTCTCGACAAGCTGCGCAGCCAGGGGGTGATCCGCGCGGTGAGCGCCGGCATGAACCAGTGGGAGATGCTGGCCCGTTTCGCCCGCGAAGGGCGCTTCGACTGTTTCCTGCTGGCCGGCCGCTACAGCCTGCTCGAACAGGAGGCCATGGACGAGTTGTTGCCCCTGTGCTTGGAGAAGCAGATCGGCATCATGGCCGGGGGTACCTACAACAGCGGCATCCTGGCCAAGGGGGCTCAGGCGGGCAGCAAGTACAACTATGCCGACGCCCCGCCGCAGATCATCGAGAAGGCGCGGCAGCTCGAAGAGGTGGCCGCCCGGCACCAGGTCTCTATCAAAGCCGCGGCCTCGCAGTTCGCCTTGGCCCATCCGGCTATCACCACCATCATCCCCGGCACCCGCCAGCCCTCGCGGGTGGATGAGAACTTTGAGCTGCTCAGCGAAAAGATCCCGGCGGCCTTCTGGGACGAGCTAAAAGAAAGGGAGCTGATCCGCCGCGAGGCGCCGGTGCCTGGGGAAAAAGCCTGAGCAAGCGGAGCACCTATCCGATCTACCCGAAGGCCTGTGCTTTTTCAACCACTCAAACCGCTAATTGACCCCTTTCGTGCAACAACGCCCTGGATAGGCCGATGTGTTCGGGTGTGCACATGGGGAAATGCGCAAAGGCCGTGCCAGACTATTGAACCGGGACTGTGCTGAGTGAAGCCCACGCCACCATTGCGGGCGCTCTTCGCGCATCAGGTCGAAGCTCCCCGTGGCCAGGTACATCGGGAACCGTTATAGTAGTATCCATGATACGCACCTTCCGAGATCGCGCCACTGAAGATATTTTCGATGGAGCAGATACCTCCGTTGCCCGGAAACGGTGTTCGTCGGCGCTGTGGCCTATCGCCCGGCGTAAGTTAGATCAGCTCAACCGGGTGCGCGATCTGCGCGATCTAGGTGTTCCTCCGGGCAATCGTCTGGAGCGCCTGTTGGGGGACCGGAAGGGACAGCACAGTATCTGCATCAATGAGCAGCTTCGCGTATGTTTTCGCTGGGAGGCCGGCTATGCCGACGACGTTGAGATCACCAACTACCAATAGGCGACCGGGTGCAGCGCGGGCGTCCACCGGGCCCGAGGCCCTGGTAAGCCGGCGACTGCCCAAGCACCGCCCGCCCACTCATCCGGGCGAGATGCTGCTGGAGGATTTCCTCAAGCCCTTGGGGGTCAGCCAGTCGGCTTTTGCTATTCGCCTAGGGGTGTCTTTTCCCCGGCTCAATGAGATCATCCGGGGCAGGCGCGGCGTCACTACGGACACCGCACTGCGCCTGGCGCGGGTCCTGGGGATTTCGGCTGATTTCTGGCTGGGGTTACAGCAGGACTGGGATCTTTGGCAGGCCATGCAGGGGAAGAACGCCCGTGAAATCGCCGCCTTGGAGCCGCTGAGCCAGACGGCCTGAACCTTCACCTATCCCTTCAACAGAACAACAGTACCCTCACCCCTCTTCCCTGAACATCGGCTGCAAGAACAGCCGCCCGGTCTGCCCTTCGGCCTGAAAGCGCACGTAGGCTTCGCTGCCGGCGCGGTAGGCAAAGCGGGTGCCCTCGCCCTTTGTTAGTTGCTCACCTCCGGGGCCGATGAAGAGGCCCTGGCAGGGCGCGTCGGTCTCCACGAAAATCTGGTCCTCTTCTACGGTCACCGCCTTGAGCAAGAGTCCGGTAGAAGCGTAGCTGCGGCCCTGCTTGGCTGCCGCCACGACCCCTCTGGGCGTCGCCTCCTCGACCAGCACCATATTGAAGGCATTGTCGAAATCTTCTGGGTCGTGGAAATCGTCGTTGGCAAAACCCCAGAGCCGGTGGCCGGCGCTGAGCAACTCGTCCCAGATCGGGGTGTAGAGCGGCCAGCGGCCTTGGGCCAGGGCGCTGGGGATGCCGTAGTGGCCGTTGTACACCTCGATGCCGTCTGGCCAGGTGCCCAGCGCCGCCAGCTTGGCCAGGGTCCAGTACTCGCGGCCCGAAGCGTAGGGCTGGGGGTGGCAGACCACCGTGAGCAGGGCACCGGCCCGCTGCAGGGCCTCCTCCAGTGGCAGTTTGAAGAGGGGCTCCACCTCCGGCCCGACAAAGACGATGTTTTCGCGGGTGCTGTACTCAAAGCCGTGGAGGAAGGCCAGCTCGGGATAACGCGCCCGTATCGCCGCCAGGTCGGTGACCACATCGTGGTCAGTCAGGGTCACGAAACCCACGCCCAACTCCCAATAGCGGCGCACACTCTCGGCCAGGGGCACCGAGGCGCAGGCGCTGTTTTCGC
>SICG01000107.1 GCA_009691525.1 Candidatus Latescibacterota bacterium
GATGAGGCCACCAGCACCAGTGCTAAAGCCGTCGATTGCACCAAGGCCGAGAGTGCCAAGTGCCCTTACTCCACCGGCACCGCCAAGAGCTGAGCAATAACATCATCTCCACCCCAATCCCCAGCCTGCACAGGCCGGGGATTTTTTTATGACCCCGGAGGACCATCATGAAATCAGCCCTCGAATTGGCCATGGAAAAGGCCGACGCCGAATTGGGCCAGGACAAAGACTACGTCAAACTGACTCCTGAGCAGGTCGCTGCCATCGACCAACTCAAGAAGCAGTACGAGGCCAAATGGGCCGAGCAGGAGATCTCCCTCAAGGCCAAGATCCAGAAGCTCTCCAAAGAAGTGGAGCCTCAGACCTTCGCCGAACACCACAAGCAGTTCCAGGGGGAGATGCAGCGGGTGCGCGAGCAGATCTTCGCCGAGCGCGACCAGAAAATCGAGGCCATCCGCAAGAAAAAGTAAGAGCGCGAAACGTTTTAGCGCACCACACTCAGCGGGCCGCGGAACTCGCCATGGCCCTGTGGCCCCTCCGCACTGATCCGATATAAGTAGGCCCCGTTGGCCAGCCGGCTGCCCTCCTGGTCGCACCCGTCCCATGCCATCTGCTGAAACCCGGCTTCCTGCGGCAGTGGCCCCAGCCTGAGCACCCGACGGCCGCTGAGGGTGTAGATCTCGATGGCCACCTGGGCTGCGTGCGAGAGCACATAGGTGAAGCTGGTCCCCTCCCGCACCGGCTGCGGGTAGGGCAGGGCATTGGCGATGACCAGTTCCTCGCTGAGGCGGAAGCGCAACTCCGCAAAACCCACCTCGCGCCCGCCCCGCAGCACATGGGCCTGCAGCCGGTGTTCTCCGGGCTTCAGGGAAGGCCGGTACAACACCCCCGGCCCCTCCCATACCGAATCGGGCTGGACCGGCGCCCCGTCCACCGCCAGGGCCAGATGGCCTTCGCCGTCGACCTGGACCAACAGCCCCTCGCCACTGACCAAGGGATCGCCGTCGAGCAGCGGCCGGCCGCCGGGCCAGGTGCTGAATCCCAGGGCGACCCGCCCCCCCTCCTGCAGGGAGACCTCCAGCATATCGTCCTGTGGATCGGCATCGGCCTGGGCCAAAAGCAGGCGGACGAAGAGCCGCCCTGCCGGCGGGGCAGCCAGGCTGTCGAACCGCACTAGGCGCGCCTCACCCCGCTGCAGCGGCGTCAGCGTCAATTCCCACACCCGGGTCCGGCGTTCCCCCTGCTCCAGGCGCAACCGCGCTCCGGTCTCCACCACCCCCAGATTGCGCACCACTACCTCCACCCTCCCGGCCGAGTCCAGCCGGGCCTGTGCCAGGCCCAGGGAAGACTGCGGCGCAAAGTCCGAAGACCATTTGTCGAGATGCGCCGCGTTCCCCTGCAAGCGCGCCCGCAGGCGCAGCTGCGGGTATTTGGCCGCATCCACCCCGCGCAGGTCAGTGGATTGGCCAGCCTGAGTGGGCGGTACATCTTGGAGAGACTGCCACGCAGCCCCTGCCCCCTGGCGGCCCTCCACCTCCACCTCCACCCCCTGGCCCTGTACCGATAAACCTTGCCAGGCCGCGGCCGGTCCGATGGCCGGCGAGAGCAGTTGGCCGCGAGTGACCCGGCCCAACCCCTCATATCTGAAGATCCGCGGACCCTCCAGCTCTCCCAACCAGACCTTGTTGTTGACCCAGTCGTACTGGCCGGAGATGATGCCGGTGGAATCCTGGTCGCTCTGCCACTCGCCCAGCAGGCGGCCATCGCGGCTGTCCACCATACGGATGCGGCGCCCGTCCCGGTACTCGATAAAATAGAGCCGCTCGCCGTCGGCCAGGATCCCGTCGGTCCAGGTGAAGGTGAAACCCGTCTCCGTGGGAGAAGAGGTGAAGTCCCGCAGCAATGCCCAATTGCGGGCCGGATCGAAGACCCGCACCCGCCACTGGTTGCGTGTGCCGGCCTCGGAACTCATCGACACATTGTAGATGTAGCGGCCATCCGAGGTGATCAAAGCGTGGCCGCTCTCGATCTGCCCATTCTTCCATTCCAGCAGGCCCTCGGGCACGGTGACGGTGTCCTTCTTGCCGGTGGCCATCGAGAGCCGCTCCAGGGAGAAGGGGTCGCCCATCTCGCTGTAGATGTACCCGTCGCTGTGGCAGGTGGCCGAGATGCCGGCGGTGGTCGAGTCGGCCAGTACCCCGTAGACCTGGCCGAACTGGGTGCCGTTGAAGCCGCTGCCGATGCGGGTGAAGAAATCCGTGCCGGGATACACCGTGGACTTATCGTTGAACCAGCGTTTGGCGTACAGATAGGTCCCGTCGGCGCACACCACCCCAGCCCCTTCCAGGCCCTGCACTGCCACGCCGGCCTCGCGGGTGTCAGCCCCCGGCTGCAGGGCACGGGTGGCTGCCGAGAGCACCATCCCGGTGCCGGAGAGTTCCAGGTCGAGTTCCTCTCCGGACAAAAACTGGAGACCCTGCTGCTGCCACCGGGGCAGGGTTTGGCCCGCCTCGACCCAGAAGGAGCGCATCACACTCCAGGGCCCCAGACCCGCACCCGAATGCACCCGCGCCCGCCAGAAATAGCCCTGTCCCTCCTTCAGACCCTGGGGATGGTACCCGGCCTTGCCCTGCACGGGAGTGGCCAACGCCGAATACCCCGCACCCGGGTCTGCAAAAGCCGGGTCCGCGGACAGGGCAAACTCGCAATCGAAGGGCCCCCCGCTCAAGGGCAGCAGCGCTTCCAGCACCAGGCCCTCGGCCGGAAGCACCGCGCCGGACAGGGGGAAGAGCAGCCCGGGAATCACCGGCGAATGCACCTCCACCTGGCGCTGCAATTGGTTGTTGCCTTCGTCAGTTTCTGGCACGGCGCCGGCCGGGTCCACCTGCAGTTCAAACGCATAGGGCCCCGGGCCAGCCCCCACCGACCAGTTCGCCGCCAGGGTGAGGGTGCCGGCAAAAGGTGCCTCTTTCTGGTAGATCAGGGTTTCGGGCGGGGCTTCCGCCTGGGGGCGGTACACCAGCAGCGCCACCTGCACACTGTCGCTGCCCAGACGAGTGTTGTTGCGCAACAGCGCCTCCACCTTCAGGGTATCCTGGCTGAACACCTCTCCTTTGTCCAGGCGCAGGTCCAGGGCCTCGTAATCGGGCTGCCTGGGCAGGGCCAGCCGCTGGGCCGGATCGCCCTGCAGCTGCATGGTGAGCGCCACATCCTCAAAGCTGGGGTGGGCGGCCAAGGTCTTCACCTTGGCGATGTCCAGCGCCGGGCCGAATTCCAGGGTTCCTCCCTCCTGAAAGAACTGGGCAAAGAGCCGGTCGCCCAACAACGCCTGTTGAGCCGGTCGGCCCTGGGCGCTGGCCGAGATATAGGCGATGCCTCCTCCCTCTTTTCTGAGGGTCATGGACTCGCTCAGGCTGAGATTGAAGGGCTCGGCGAACTGGCCGTTGAGACAGGAGAGGGCCACCATCAGAGGCAGGCGGCCATCGTTGCGCACCTGGCTGAGATAGTCCCAGTCGGGAAATTGGGTAGAAAAAAAGAACTGCATGGTGCCGATGCTGCCGTGTCCGCTGAAATTGACCAGCAAAGCTCCCTGGTTGAGTTCGTCGAGGAAGCGTTTGCCGCTGAGGTTGGGAATGGGCGTATTATCGGGATTGTTGATTGCGACCGCATTCAACCCCAGCGCTTTGGTGTACTGGGTGGCCAACTGGGCGTTGGTCTGGACGAATTCCCCTATTTCGTGGAAGGTGGCCAGATAGATCACCCTGCTGCGCCAGTCGCCCGGCTCGGGGGCCTGGTCGTAGCGGATGATCTTGTCGACGATCTCGAGGGATTCTTCCGGATTGGTGAAGGAGAGCCGGCCCACCGCCAACTCGGGCAGCAGATCGCCGTCCAGCAAACTGTAGAGGTAATCGCTGCCGGCCTCGCCGCGGTTGCGCGCATGGTAGTAGAGGGTGGGCACAAAACTGGGCCGGCTCGAGCGGTACGCGTAGTGGGTGTTGCCGGCCAGCAGCACGTACACCGGCGGGTGCTCCCAGGAGCGATACGCGTACGTGATGAAGTCGCGCACCACCTCCGAGGTCATCTGTCCGTAGGAGAACTCGTCGTACAAATCCTCCACGTCCACGACCTCAACGCTCAGCCCGCCCTCGCGGCGGTGGGCGGCCAGGCGCTGGGCCGCCTCGAGGAAGTCGGCGTGGGTGATAATCAGGTAGTCGGCCTGATGGTTGGGCGTGCGCCAAGAGGAAGACAGGTCCACCTTGCCTCTGGGTCGCTTGATGCCGGCCAGGGTGTCGGCCGCCACATACCGGGCCGAGTCCACGGGATTGTCCTCAAAGGTGATGAAAGCGCCCCGCGCCGCCGTGGAGTCGGTCTGGAAATCGGTGAAATAGTACTCATGGGCCACGTCCCACACCTCGATGCCAGGCGGGTACAACCCTTGTAGAACATAGGACTGGCCCCCGGGTGGTTGGGTGAAATCGAAGTACCCGATCCAAGTCTGGTAGGCGCGGCGATAGTCGATCTCGAACCAGTTGAAGAACACTTGGTCCGGGAGACTCTGATCGGCAAAGAGCTGGAGACGTAGGCGATTCTGGTCCTTCAGGTAGGCACTGGGGATCTCGCTCTCGAGGCGCAGTTCATCCGGTCCCCGCCAGACGCGCTGGTCGATGCGCTGTTCGTTGAACAACACCCCGGTGTGGTGGATATTGTCCGAGACTCCGTGCATGACCACGCGCAGGTGGGCAGTATATTCCTCGCCCTCAGCGCGATGGAGCAGTGGCTGCGCGTAGATCCGCGAACTGGGAACGTCGCTGGGTTTGACCACCGCTACCGGTTCCTCCCAGAACCAGTGGTCCACCTCCAGTTCCTGCTCAGGCGGCGTCAGCGGCAGGGGATTGTAGCGGATGTCCTGCTCAAAGTGGGCGGTGGTCCATTTCCAGGGCGAAACCGGGTACCCGTGTACCGGCGCGCCGCTGTGCTCCTGTAGCCGCTTGCCCGGTGCCCCGCCCCAGGTCAGCCAGTAGGTGTTGCGCCGGCCGTAGAGATTCTCGAAGTCCTTGTATGCGTCGCGCCGGTACTGACCGAAGAAAAGCAGGTAGTCTGGTGCATCGAAAGACCCGTCCTGCTCGCCGTGTACGCGGATGGCTTGCTCCTGACCTAGATAGAACACCTGAAAGGTGCGCGGGTCGATGGTGCCCAAGGCCACGCCCAGCGAATCGAGCCAGGCCGGATCGACGCGAAAGAGGGCGTCCTCGTCGGCGTATACCTTGACCCAGGGACGACCAGGGTCGTACCATTCACTGTCAACGCCGAGTTTGGCTGCGCCGGCTTCCTCGCGCCAGCGCGGCGCCTGTGCGGGATTGAGCAGGGCCCGGTAGAGCGGGGCGGCGGCCGGAGTATCGGCAGCGCGGCCGGCCTTGGGCCGCCGGCCCCCCACAAATTTCACCCGCACTCGCAGCTCAGCACAGTATTCCAATTCGCGGCGGACCGGGTTGTAGCGGAAAGGGTAGAGTTGTAACATGCAGGTCCGCACCCCGCGCAAATGCCCGCCCTCGGTGATGCTGAACCGTTGTGCCGGCGCAAAGGTGTCGTGCAGATAATACCGGGGATCGGTCTCGTACCGGGGGTCTTCGTTGGTCCCCTCATATCGTGGGGCCGGTGCCAGCTCCAGGCCGCTCAGCCGATGCCAGCGCGCCTCTTCCACCTCCACCTGCACCTGGGCGCCGGGCGGCACGGCAATAGGTGCGGCGAAAAAGGGCAGGGCCGGCTGGCCCGGCTCGGCGAGGCGGGCGTACCCAGGGGGCAGTTCCACCTGCTGAAAGCGGCGTCCCTCCAGTTCCACCTCCGGTACCCGGGGCGGAGACAAGGTGAGAACCAGCCGCAGACCCTGCTCGCCGGCGGAGAGCACTTGTAGGGGAGCGGCGCCGAGCGCCGCGGCGACCAGCAGCGAGGCGAGAAGGCCTGAAAGAGCGCGGAACATACAAAATGAGAATACATATACGCCTATCCCTTGTCCAGACAAAGCCCGGCGATGAACATCCTGGCTGCTGAAGGAGCCTGGTTACGCCCGGACAACTGGAGACTGATCGCCCTGGTCTGCCTGGCCCAGGTGGGGCTGGTGGTCTTGCCGGCGTTGTGGCTGGGCCAATACACCTGGGCTATCAGCGCCGCAGTCCTGGGACTGGGGCTGGCGCTCTTCTCGGTGCAGCGCGCCCTGCTCATCCTTTTCTTCTTTAACATCGTGATGCCTGCCGAGGTGCTGCTAGACCTGCAACTGCCCGGCGGCCTGTACCCCCAGGAGGGACTCTTCCTGGGCGTCATGGTCTTTTCCCTGATCGATCTCTGCTACCGGCGCGGCCTCTCCCTGCGCCTCACCGCCGCCGATCTGCCGGTACTGGCCTTTCTGGCGGTGGCGCTCTTCTCCGCCCTGGTCGGGGTATTATTGGACAACCCCCACTCGCAGATCGTCCGCGACGTGCGTTACCCGCTCTATTACGCCGTCTTTTTTTTGGTCACCCAGTTCGTCGAAGAGGGCGACCTGGTGCGGCTCTTCCTGCCGGTGCTGCTGCTGGCCGGCCTGGTAGTCAGCGCCGAATACATCCTCGAATTCGCCGGCGCCCTCGACCTTTCTACCGGTACTAACTTCACCCGGGTGGCTGGTCTGCACGGGCTTATCCTGCCCATCGCACTGCTCTTCGCCCTCAACTACTTCCTCTACAACTGCGGCCCGTACCCGCGCTGGTTGCTCTTTGTGTACTTGTTGCCCACCGGCCTGGCCCTGGTGCTGACCATGCGGCGGGGAATGTGGGTGGCCTTTGCCTTGGGCCTCATCACCACGGTATGGCTGCAGTACCTCAGCCAACCCCTGGCCCAGCGCCGGCTGGGCCGCACTCTGCTGACCACCTTCGGCATCGTGGCCCTGCTGGTGAGCACGGCCTTCTTCTTTCAGCGCCTGACCGGGGCCTCTATCGGCGCCCATGCCCTGGCCCGCTCGCGCACCTTGGTGGCAGACGAACTCAGCGTCGATGTGGCCAGCCGCCTCTTAGGTTACACCGCCGCGCTGCAGAAGATCTTCCAGCATCCCCTGGTCGGCAACGGCCAGGGCACCACCCTGACGTATTTGAACTTCAATCCGGAGCTGGGGCGCTTCGAGACCTGGACTACCTTGTCACTGGATAGTTTATATCTATCCCTGCTGCTCAAGATGGGGTTGTTGGGGCTGCTGGCCTTTGGCTGGATGGGCTGGCGCATCTGGGGTCTGGCCTGCCGCGCCTTTGAGCACAGCGCCGACCTGGCCCGACGCGCCTTCATGGGAGGTTTGATCGCCACTTTGGTGGGGATGGGCGTGATGGGCCTGAGCGACGGGGCCCTGCTCAACGGCCGCTTCACCCTGGTCTTTGGCATCCTCTTCGGCCTGGTCGCCCTGGTCAGTCGGAGCAAGGCGCCGACCGGCTGAGCCGGCGCCCCGGGAAGGTCAGCCCTACCGATCCTCTGCCGAAATGCGGTAGACCGTTTTGCGGCTGGCCCCTCCCATCAGGGGAGGGTGGTGGTTGCCGTGCCCTTCGGCGCATTCCAGGTGAGTAGTCACCACCACTTGCTGGGGCTGCAGGGCCGCAGCGATCTGCTCCTCAAGCCGGGTGGCGGCGATGTGGGCCCGCCGCAGCGACACCTCCTCGCGGAAGAGCAGGTGTACGTCGATTGAGCACATGTTTGCCATTGGCTTCCAGAATCAGCGACCCCTGCCGCTTGCCCAGCCAGACCAAATACCACCCCAGCACTCCGTTGATCAAGGCCGCCCCGGCGACGATCAGTGTGCCCTCTCCCAGCCTTTCCAGGTGTAACCCCGCCATCCATTTGCCAATCGCCGAAAAAACGATGAACACCGCGGCGATCACAATCATCGCCCCTTCGAAACCGGCCGAGAAGAAGTTGATCTTCTCGTGGCCGTACGGATGACTCTCGTCGGCCGGCTTCAGGCTGAGCCAGAGGCTGAAGGCCGCAAAACCCACCGCCGCCACATGGACCACCGACTCGGCCGCGTCCGAGAAGATGGCGGCCGAACCTGTGAGGTAATAGGCGAAAGTCTTGCCCAGAAACATCAGCAAGCCCACCCCCAGCGACAGCCGGATGGCCAGCTGCTGGGCGGGGATGTCCAGGACTTTCTGGGTCGATACCGGGGCAGACATGGGAATCGCTCTTTCCGCTGGGGTAAAAACAGTGTTGAGGGGGTGTTGAATCCTTCTTCTTAAGAGATATAGACAAAGCGTCCGGGCCAGACAAATTCAGCCGGCCTCCAGCTAGAAAAAATCCTGACAGCGCTTCAGCACCACGACGGTGACCAATTGTAAGACTACCACCAGCACCACCGCCCGCTCCCGCACCGGCGCAGCCATCCTGGCCAAAGGTTGGGTGGCGGCCACCAGCACCAGGGGCAGCAGAAAGATCCACAGCCGCGCCGTTTCCCCAGCGGTCCTGCCAAAGAGGGCCAGGCCTCCCAGGGTCAGCACCAGCGCCAAGGCCCAGGCCTCCTCCGCTCCCCAGTTCCACCCCCCGCGCCGCGACCAGACCGCCCGCAGCTGCGCAGCGCAAAGCAGCACCAGGGGGAGCCCGCACCACACCCCAAACTCGACGAGGTTGAGCAAGGCGCAGTAGAGGATCTGCCCAACACCCCACTCCACTCCCTTAAAGTGCTGGTGGGCGTCCATGGCCCGACTGTAGCGCTGCAGCAGGCCGTAATCAAAACAACCCCAAAAAACCAGCGCCAGTCCCAGAAAACCCGCCCCGGCCAACGCGGCGGTACGCCACAGGCTGCGGCCAGCCTCCCGGGCCGCCTGCAGGTGCAGGACGCCCAGCACCACCCCCAGGGCCACCAGTCCAAAAGACAGAAAGAGCCCCAGATAAAAGAGCAACCCAGCGCCCAGGGCCGCCCCCCACCAGCCTCGCCGCAGCCCCCAGGCATATAGCCCCGCGCAGCTCCAGGCCACCAGCGGGAACAGGCACTGGTCCAGGTGCAGGGTGATGAGGGCCGTACTGGGCACCAAGAGGTAGAGCAGGACCGGTATCCAGGCCCCCATTTCGTCCATATAGAGGCGGCACAGGTAGTACAGGGGGATGAGCACTAGGTAGCTGCACCAGGGAAAGATCCAGGCAGCCAGGCGCGCCAGCCGCAGCGTCGGGTCTGCGGCTTCCAAGTTCAGGAGGCCCGCCAGCCGATCCACCCCCATCAGGAAGAGCAATTGTCCGGGCGGCCGGGTAGTGTGCGGAAAGGGACCCAGTTCGCCGCTTTCCAACAACTGCTCGTACTGGGTGAGCACCCGCCAGCCGCTGGGCTGGGCCACCGCCGCCTGGACCAGTCGCCCGTGCCCGCCCTGGCCGCCCAGCCGATCGCTCAGGCCAGCCAGGCCGCGGCCCTCCATCCAGGCCAGATCTTGCTGCAACAGATATCCACCCAGGATCAGCAGAAGCAGGTTGCGCCCCACCCGACCCGGTTGGCCCAGCACCTGGCGGACCAGCCAGCCCGAGAGCGGCAGGAGCGGCAGGCCCAGCCACCACCAGGGCAGCGGCTTCAACCCCAGCGACCAGAACCAGTGGGGCAGCAGCTGGAAAAAGGGGATCTGGAGCAGATAAACCAACCAGTACCCCAGCGTCGAGCACAGGAGTGCCCCCCACAAGGGCTGGGCCCACAGCGCGCTGGGCCAGCGCCGGCGGGCCCACCCATATCCTGCAGCCAGCGCGCCGCTGCCCAGCCCCAGCAGGACCAGGCCCTGCACGACCCTATCGGCCTTGTAGGTATAATATTCAACCGCATGGAGCCCCTGCCGCTTGATGAGCTGATTCAGGAAGGCCACCGGTAGGGTCTGCCCGTACATCCCCTGCACCAGCTGATGGCCCCAGGCCTGGTAGCAGAGCCAGGCCAGACCCCACAGCGCCACCCAGCCCGCCCCGAGCAGCCATCCGCGAAACTGTCTTGCGTGCGACATAATGATATATTAAGCAACATGCACTTCCTCAGCGCGCTTATGGCAAAACTCCCGCTTCTCCTCCTGCTCCTCAGCGCCCCGGCCTTGAGCGCCGAACTCACCGGCACGGTCACTCTCAGCCTGGACAGCCAACCTGTGCCCTACGCCCAGGTGCGTTATGTCGCGCAGGCCACGGGCACGGTCTACGCAACGCAGACCGACACCGACGGGGCCTACCGCCTCTCCTTTCCCGAACCCGTCACCGCGGTGGAAGAAGGGTCCTCGCTGCCGGCCCATACCGCCCTGCGCTGGGCCTATCCCAACCCCTTCAACCCTTCGGTCACCCTGCCCTTTGACCTGGCTGAGGCCGGCCCGGTGAGGCTGCTGCTCTTCGATGCGCTGGGCCGCCCGGTGCGCCGGCTGCTGGACCAAGAGCTACCGGCAGGTCGGCACCAGCCGGTCTGGGATGGCTGCGACGACCAGGGGAGGCCGGCCGGGGCCGGCGTGTATTTGTATCATCTGGAGACCGGCGAGTACCAGGCCACCCGCAAACTCACCCTGACTGACGGCGTCCCCTCCAGGGCACTCAAATCGGCTGTCGAGTCGCGCGGGTGCGGAGAGTACACCGTGCAGGTGCAGGGTCCGGCCATCCGCTCCCTGACGCTGCCCGGCGTAGACCCCTGCAGCCCCGGCTTTGACCCCCACTTCCAGGTCGAACCCGACCAGATGCTGCTCGCTCTGTCCGGCGATCAGACTTCCCTGCTCTTGGGGGTGCCGGGAGGATGGTTCACCATGGGCAGCCCCCTGTACCAGGACGAAAATCCCGAACATCGGGTCTTTCTAGACCCCTACTACGTGGAAGCCCAGGAAGTCACCGTGGCCCGGTACCGCGCCTGCGTGGAGACCGGCGCCTGCCTCGAACCGGCCCAAGGCCAGACCTGCAACTGGGGAGTAAAAGAGCGCGACGACCACCCGGTCAACTGCCTGAGCTGGTACGAGGCCCAGCGCTACTGTCAGTGGGCGGGCCTGCGCCTGCCCACTGAAGCCGAGTGGGAAAAGGCGGCGCGCGGCAGCGCCGGCAGGATCTATCCCTGGGGAGACGAACCGCCAGGCGGCGCCGGGAACTGCGATCGGGCGGTGATGATGCGGGCGGGCCTGGGCCTGGGCTGCGGCTACGACGGCACCGGGCCAGTGGCCACGCGCCAGGCCGATACCAGCGTCTACGGAGCGCGGGACCTGGCCGGCAATGTGTGGGAGTGGGTGGACGACTGGTACCAGCCCGACTACTATGCCCGCAGCCCCCAACACAATCCGCGCAACCAGGCGTCTGCCACGCACAAAGGGCTGCGCGGCAATTCCTGGCACTATGTCGATCCCGATCTCGATCTGCGGGCGGCCAACCGCTACCGCTTCCGCCCGCTGCGCTGGTACCCTTATATCGGGCTGCGTTGCGTCCGCTCTGCCGACCCTCAATCCCCCGCGCCTCCAGTCTTGGCACCCCCTGCCGGGGAAGCCGCCCTGCTGGGGGTCAGCGACTGGCTGGTGCGCAACCGCATGGCCAGAGCCGCCGAGGGCGACACCCTCCCCACGGCCCCGGCCTCCACCGACGAGATGGTGCTCATCCCCGCCGGCGAATTTCTCATGGGCTTTGATCGGGGCCAGGGCGACGAACGCCCCCGGCACCCGGTCTATCTGAGCGCCTATTACCTCGACAAATACGAGGTGAGTGTGGCCCAGTATCGCGCCTGCGTTGAGGCCGGGCAGTGTACCCGGCCCTACAGCGGCGAGGCGGCCTACCGCCTGCCCTTTGAAGGGGGCTATACCAATTGGGACAAACCCGACCGGGATCACCATCCGGTCAACGCAGTGAACTGGGACCAGGCCGATCAATACTGCCGCTGGGCCGGCAAGCGGCTGCCCACCGAGGCCGAATGGGAAAAGGCCGGCGGCGGCAACGGCCGGGTCTACCCCTGGGGCGATGAGCAGCCCTCCTGCGAGCGGGCCGTGATCGACGATGGGGGCGACGGCTGCGGCCAGGACAGCACCTGGCCGGTGGGAACCAAACCCGCCGGCGCCAGTCCCTACGGGGTCATGGACCTGGCCGGCAACGTGTGGGAGTGGGTGGACGACTGGTACGAACGCGACTACTACCAGCGTGCCCCGCCCCTTGATCCGCGCAATACCGACCCTGGCGTCGAGGGGCTGAAGGTGCTGCGCGGCGGCTCGCTGGCCGACCAGAACACCCACATCTATGCCCTGAGCAACCGTCTGGCCTACGACCCTTGGCAGGGCTTCGACTACACCATCGGCTTTCGCTGCGCCCGCCCTGCGCCGGGGCATTGACAGGGATTCTCTGGGGGTCTACTATTTTGGTCTGCTGAAAAAATATTTCCCTTCCCCTGCTGCCCTTATCCGAAAGGAGCACGCGGTGCCCCAGAAATCCCGCACCGGCAAAGCTGCCGCCATCAAGGCCTCTTCCCAAAAAAAAGCAAAATACCGCGTCGGCGTTATCGCCAGCGGTCGTATTGCCCGCGAGCACGGGCGGGGCTGGAGCGAGTGCGAGCACACCCAGATTGTCGCCCTGGGGGACGTCCATCCCGGTTCCCTCAAGGCCTACGGCGAGGACTTCGGTGTCCCCCCCGCCAAGCGCTACTTAGACTATCGCGAGATGCTCGACAAAGAAAATCTCGACATCGTCAGTGTCTGCTCCTGGGACCCCCAGCACGCGGAGATGACCATCGCCGCCTGCGCCCGCCAGCCCAAGCTGGTGCTCTGCGAAAAGCCGATGGCCGCCTCGGTGGGCGAGGCGGAGCAGATGATCATCGCCGCCCAGCGCAACAACGTCAAACTGGCCATCGGCCACCAGCGGCGTTTCTATTCTGCCTGGGAAGAGGCCCGACGCCTGCTGCTGGACGGGGCCATTGGCCAGCCGCGCCGTCTGTGGTCCACCGTGTTGCAGGGCATGCTCAACTGGGGCACTCACTGCATTGACTTTCAGCGTTATGTGCAGGGCGACCCCCAGGCCGAATGGGTGATGGGCCAGGTGGAGCGCAAGACCGACCACTATATCTTCGGCCACCGGGTGGAGGACCGCTGCAGCGGTATCATCGGTTTCCCCAATGGGGTCGAAGGGGTTATCGAAAACGAGCTGGGCACCTGGGGCGGCATCAACTGCTCCATTTACGGCGCCGAAGGCATGATGGAAATCAACGACAACAGCCTCAAATACATGACCTCGAAGAAGGCCGGCTGGCAGGTGTTCGAGCCCACCGAGAAAACCCGCGTCGGCTACGGCGACGCCTTCGTGCGCCAGGCCTATGCCATCTGCGAGTGGTTAGAAGGCAAGATCGAAGACTACCGCGGAGAAGCCAAACACGGCAGGGCGGCGCTGGAGATCATGATGGGGGTGTACGAATCGGCGCGGATGCGCGAGCGGGTGAAGCTGCCTCTGCAGACCCGGGCCAACCCGCTCGACGTGGCGGTGGAATCGGGCCAGTGGCCGGTGGAGCGGCCGGGGCGCTGGGACGAGCGCTCCTTCCTAGTGCGCGGCGAGGATATGACCTGGGTCAAATAAGAGGAGGAACGCAGATGCCCGAAACTGCCCGCCTACAACTGGGCGACAAGGCGATCGACCTGCCCATCGTCGTCGGCACCGAGAACGAACGCGCCCTCGACATCGGCGCCCTGCGCGCCCAGACCGGCTACATCACCCTGGACGAGGGCTACCGCAACACCGGCTCTTGCCAGAGCGCTATCACCTTCATCGATGGGGAAGAAGGGATCCTCCGCTACCGGGGCATCCCCATCGAGCAGATGGCCGAGCACAGCAGCTTCATCGAGACCGCCTATCTGCTGATCTGGGGCGAACTGCCCACTGAAAACCAATTCAACACCTTTAGCGATCTGCTCACCAAACACCAGAATCTGCACGAAGACATCCGCCACCACTTCGATCTTTTCCCGTCCAATTCCCCGCCCATGGCGGTGCTCTCGGCGGTGCTCAATGCCCTCAGTTGTTTCCACCCCGAGATGCTGGAAATCGAGGACGACAATTCCTTTCAGGAGGCCGCAGCCCGCATCATGGCCAAGGTGCGCACCATCGCCGCCTACTCCTACCGGCACGCCAACGGCTTCCCCACCATCTACCCGCACCCGGACAAGAAGTACACGGCCAACTTCCTGCACATGATGTTCAGCCAGCCCTACAAGGAGTACGAGCCGGACCCGGAACTGGTCAAGGCCCTGGACCTAATCCTGCTCTTACACGCCGACCACGAGCAGAACTGCAGCGCCTCCACCGTGCGCATGGTGGGCAGCAGCGGCGCCAACCTCTTCGCCTCGGTGGCCGCCGGCGTGTGTGCTCTGTGGGGACCGCTGCACGGAGGGGCCAATGTGGCGGTGGTAGACATGCTGGAGGAAATCCGCGCCGCCGGGATGTCGGTAAAAGAGTTCATGCAACAGGTCAAGAACAAGAAGAACGGCATCCGCCTGATGGGTTTTGGCCATCCGGTTTACAAGAATTTTGACCCCCGCTCCCGGATCATCAAGAAGACCTGCGAGAACGTGTTGGCCAGGCTCCACCTGAAAGACCCCCTGCTGGAGCTGGCTGAAGAATTGGAAGCCACCGCCCTACAGGACGAGTACTTTGTCCAGCGCAAGCTCTACCCCAATGTCGACTTCTACAGCGGGGTGATCCTGCGGGCCATCGGCATTCCCCACTCGATGTTCACCGTGATGTTCGCCATCGGTCGTATGCCCGGCTGGATCGCCCAGTGGCAAGAAGGCCGCTTTGTCTCCAAGTCGCGCATCCACCGGCCCCGGCAGATCTACACCGGTCCTACCCAACGCGTCTACACCCCGATCGACAAGCGCGGCTAGCGCACCTTCAGCTTTATACGACAGCGGCCGGCGGCTCGTGAAAGAGCCGCCGGCCGCTGCTTTTTTGGCGCACAGGTTGTGAGCGGCTAAAGAGAATCCGGCGGAACTGCGGGGGCAGGAGGAAAAGGCAGAGCGGGCTTGGCGTGAGCCTGCAGTGGCTCTTCCTTATAGGCCCGCTCGATCAGGGGCATGAGTTTGGGGGCTAACACCTTGAGCACCTGGACCGGCAGGGAACTGGTGAACTTGTACCCGCCCGCGTCCTTGCCAGCCACGTACGCGGTCAGGGTGCCAAAGAACCGGTCCCCGATCAGGAACATAAAAGTGGCGGTGCGGCTGGTGATCTGCGAATCGATCAGCTTGCCGCCGACGCCGTAAATCTCGTG
>SICG01000004.1 GCA_009691525.1 Candidatus Latescibacterota bacterium
GGGGCGTCGGTGGCAGGCCCGGGCATCGGGAAAGGCCGGAGCGGGCCACTCCACGACGCCTCAGAACCACTATGTGATCAACAGAGAGGTCAGCGGGTAGATGCCGTATTCGACCAGGATTTCCAGATCCTCCACAACCAAGCCGCCCACCAGATCCTCGGGCCGGCGCAGCAGGGCGATCTCCAACAGATTCTCTCCCAGCCTGAACAGCTCCAGACCAGGCTCCAATTCCACCCACTGCCCCGCATAGGGGTCGACCTGGCGCAAGGGCGTGCGGCGGCACACCGCGCTTAGAGTCCGCCCGTTCAGCTTGAGCCCCAGCACCTGGGCCGAAACCAGGTTGCCCACGCCAAGGCGCAGGCGGATGCGCTGCACCCGGTCGTTAGCTGGGTCGTCGGCGATGCTGAAGTGCAGCGGATGGAAGTGGGCGGAATCGTCGGCGGGAATTTCCAGGGGCAACTGCCCCGGATAATCGTGATCCCCGGCTTCGGCGCAGCGCCGGCGAAGAAAATAATGTTTATCCCTCCCCCGGATCAGTTCCTCGTCGCCTAGTTCGCTGAGGATACGGCGCTCCTGGTCCTCCAAGGGCCAGTTGAGGAACCAGGCATAAAGGCCGTCGGCACCCTGGTGCCAGTAATTGGCCGCAGCCGCCCGCATCATCGCCGGGGTGGCATTGGCCCGCAGGTGGAAACGCCGGCTATCGTCGTGGCGGTAGGGCTGCAGCACCGGGTACACTGAGATTTCGCGCTGATGTGCATGTTGCGTCAACCAATCGATGGGCAGGTCTGCGTCGAGCACCATGGAGACATAGAGCAGCGGGGCCACGTAGTCGACCAACCCCTCCAGCAGCCAGGTGTCCACCGCCAACCCGGCTTTGAGGTTCAGCTCGGCAGTGGGATAAACCCGCGCCCCCACTTCTTTGCCCAGGCCCTGGGCCAGATGGGCCACCTGCCGCACAAATTCGGTGAGGGTGGCGGTGTGTTCCCCCACATCCTCGGGCCGCAGCCAGAAGGAACTGCCCCCCGGCGCGGCGGCAAAGTCCAGTTCCACGCCCTCCACATCATAGCGGGTCAGCAACTCCTCCAGCACCGCCAGTTGATGGGCGCGCACTTCTGGATGAACAAATCCCCTGCCGCCACTGACCAGGGTGTACTTAGGATCCAGCCCCTCCCACCCTCCCATACGCACGCTGGCGAAAAAATCCAGCCCCTTCTGGTGCGCCCTGCCCACCAGTACCTGCAGCGGATCCAGACCCCGATCCAGCAAACTCTGCATATTGTGCCAGACCCGCCAATAATAGGGGTCGGCAAAAGGCCGCTTGTCGTCGCCAAAACGGCGGCCCACCTTTGAGGGGTAGAAGAGCCCGTCGCCTCGCGACACGCCGTAGATGAAGGTATCCACCGCCGTTCCGGCCACCTCATCCACCGGCGCCCAGGCATCCTCCAGACGCATGGGCGGCTCGTGGACAAAAAGATAATAGTGCCGGGCGTCGTTGAAATAAATGGTGCGGTGGCGTCTCATACCTGTACCTCCTCGGGGGGAACCGCGCGCAGCAGGGCGACCAGCTCATGGTAAATCCCCGGTCCGGCGGCCACCACGTCCTCACCGCAGAGATCTGGGGGGATGTGCTCAGGAACCTTCCCCAGATGACCGGTCAACGCCCCGGCCTCCCGGGCGATCAGGCAGGCAGCGGCAAAATCCCAGGGCTTGAGGGTCTCGTAGAAACCATCGAGGCGACCAGCGGCCACCCAGCAGAGGTCCAGGGCGGCCGAACCAATACGGCGGAAATCCCGGCAGTGCATCAGCACGTGGTTCAGCCGACGGACCAGGCGGGGGCGATCCTGCCTTTCGTAGGGAAAACCAGTGCCGATGAGGGCCCTTTCGAGCTGGGTGCAATCGCCAGTCCGCAGCGGGACACCGTTCAGGGTGGCCCCTCCGCCCTTGAGGCCGCAGTAGGTTTCCTGCAGGAAGGGGCTGTGGACCGCCCCGGCCTGCACCACCCCATCCTCCGCGTAGGCGATGGAAATGGCGACGGACGCAAACCCGTAGGCAAAATTCACCGTGCCGTCAATGGGATCGACAATCCAGAGGGGCCCCTGGTTGCGCTCCTCCTGCGGCATGGCCGGCGACGATTCTTCCGAGAGGATGCGGTGGCTAGGAAAGGCCGCGGTCAGTTCGCTGCGGATCAGTTCGTCGGACTTCAGGTCCGCCGAGGTGAGCAGTTCCACCCCCTCCTTGTAGCTGAGGGTCAGGCCCCCGCGCTCCCGCTCGGCGGCGATCAGGGCTCCGGCCCGGCAGGCCAGGTCGGCGGCAAAGACCAAGATTGGCTGGCACGGACTCAAGGAAAGTTCTCCTGGACCAGAGAGGTGTTGAGATTGGGGCGGCTGAAGAGACCCCGGACCGAAGGGTCCGGGTGATCGCTCAATCGTCTGGGCACGATGTTGAAATTGCTCAAGAAGGGCTGGGAACGGTGCCCGTAGTACACGTGCGCGGTTCGTCGGTCGCGGGACGAGTGCTTCACCACCCCGGCATGGCAGGAGCCGGCGTTGAAGAGGATCGCGGTGCCCGCTTTGCCGTACAACTCCCTGCCCCTGCCCCCGTCGCGGTCCGTGGGCAGTTTTCGTTTGGTCTCGGCATCCTCGGGAACCACGGCAAAACAGTGAGTGTGCTCATCCACGTCGGTGAGATAAAAGACGGCGGAGATATTGCGCAGCGCCAGGGGATGGCCGGGCAGGTGGGCGGTATCGCGGTGCCAGACAGCCTCCGGGACTTCCCCGTCTAAGGCCTCCCGAACCATGACCGAGTGCTCCTCGAAACACAGTTCCTCGCCCATCAGTTCCCTGACCACCGGCAGCACACCTGGATGGTAGAGGGTGCAGTCGAAAACAGGATTAGTGAGCAGCACACTGACGCTCTGGAAACGCCCTCCCTCTCCCCGGCTCATCCAAAGTGGAGGGTATTGCTGGCGGTCGGCGTCGACGGCCTGGTTGAGTGACCGCAGTTCCTCCCCGGAGAGCACCTCGGGGAGAACACAGTACCCATGTTGCCTGAAGAACTCCACCTTGTCTTTCACGCGACCTCCTTTACCCGAGAAGTTGGAGATCTTACAACATACCCTTTGCTCGGGTGCCGATCAACCCGACGCTCAGTCACTCCAACGCCCGCACTTCTTCCCAACTCCTGGTCTCCCATGAGCGCTCCATCGCCGCCAGCACCCTGGCCACGGCCAGGGCTTCGTCCAGGCCCGGCTGCCCCTGCTGCTTGAGGGCGAGGCTTTCCAGGAACTGCTGGGCCTCGATCGTTTTCAAGTCTTCGTACCCCATGCCCACCCCGGGACCGGGGTTGAAGCGGGCGTGGAAGGGGTGCTCAGGGCCGCCCAGGATGCGGGTGTACCCGCCGGCCTGCGGGGTGTAGAACTCCAGTTCGTTCATACGCTCGAAATCCCAGCGCAGCGCCCCTTCGGTGCCGTGTACTTCGAAGGCCATCTGGCATTGCGGCCCCTGGATCACCCGGCATACCTCCAGCGAGCCGTGGACTGGGCCGGAAAAACGCACCAGGGCCCCGGCATAATCTTCGTTGCTGACCTCGCCCAAAGGGCCGTCGCCCCCCACCGAAAAATGGGTGCCCTTCCCCGGAATCGCCAGCGGCCGCTGCGGGATGAAACACTCGCCATTGCCCACCGCACTCTGGATGGGCCCCACCAGCATCTGAGCCATGTCCACCACATGGGACATCAGATCTCCCAACACCCCGCTGCCGGCCTGCTCGCGCTGGAAGCGCCAGGAAAGCACGCCCTTGGGATTGCTGGCGTACCCGGCGAAGAAACGACCGCGGTAATGGGTGAGTCGGCCCAATTTCCCGGCGCGGATCAAAGCCAAGCTGTGCTGGACTAAGGGCGCCCAGCGGTAATTGTACCCCACCCAGCTGAGCACCCCGGCCTGGCGGGCGGCCCGGGCGATCTGGGCCGTCTCCTGGGGACTGCGGCCCACGGGTTTCTCGCAGAAAATGTGTTTGCCGGCCGCTGCCGCTGCCAGGGCGATTTCCAGGTGCAGGTGATTGGGCGCGGCGATATCCACCACCTGCACCCGGGGATCGGCCACCACCCGGCGCCAATCCCCGGTCGATGCGGCAAAGCCGAAACGCACCTGGGCTTCCTTGGCCCGCTCTTCCACCTCGTCGGCGCAGAGCACCAGTTCCGGTTCCAGCGCCCCTTCTGGGAAACGGTGCGCTGCCTGTTTATAAGCGTGGCTGTGCACCGCCCCCATCCACCCCATGCCGATCACGCCTATGCCCACTTTCGTTTTGGTCATTGCTCTTACTCCGTATTTGTCTGGCAACTATCGCAATCCCGGCAGGCAGACGCAAGTCGTGCTTGACGCGCAGATGCCCTTGATTTATTCTACTGGCCTTCCTTCACCCCGCACTAAAGGAGAGCAACAATGGCCAAGACAGTTCCCCTGATCAGCTCCGGTTCCAAAGGTCCTCTGGGCGTGTTGCACTTGCCCCGCTTCTGGCAGAAGGTGCTGCTGGCCGCCAAGGGTCAGCTGGCAGATGGGTACCCCGACTGCGGCGGCGGCTACGACCAGATGACGCTGGACGGGCTCAAGCTCAACAAGGATGCCACCCTCGCCTATCTCCGCCAGAACCTGCCCAGCTATCCCCAGTTTGAAAAATGGGTGCTGCAGCAGCGGGGCGGCAGCATCCCCAAAGCAGAGATCGACGCCCTCAATGCCGCCATCGCCGGGTACAACCACGCGGACGACACCCGCAAGGAGATTCTGAGGGCCGCCAGCATCGCCGATGACGGCAGTGTCAAGGACGCCGTCCACCTCAACCAGCTAGACGACTGGACCGCCTTCCACGCCGCTCTCAAGGGCTGACCTGCCGACTCATATCCCGAAGGCCTGCCTCCCCGAGGCAGGCCTTTTTCTGTTTGCCCTCCGCTTGCCGGCCATTTTGAGCCTGTTTATCTTGGACCCGGAACCTCACGCAAACTCTTCTCGTGGGACTAGCTATGAAACTCGATGTAGTCAAACTCACCAGGGACCTCATTGCCTACCCCTCTGTTAGTCTCACCAGCAATGTTCCGGTGACCCGGCACCTCATTGGCATCCTCCAATCCCTCAAGTTCGAGATTGAGGAACTTCCCTATACCGACGTCAACGGGGTGGCCAAATTCTCTATCATCGCCAAACTCGGCAAAGGTAAAGGCGGGTTATCCCTGATGAGCCACGACGACGTGGTACCGGCCTCTGCTGCGGAGGGCTGGAAGGGCGACCCCTTTACCGGCAGGGTCCATCAGGGCAAACTCTATGGCCGCGGTTCCTGTGACATGAAAGGCCCGCTGGCGGCAACCCTGTGCGCCGCCGCCCGTTTTAAGGCCGCCGATCTCAAGGCACCGCTCTATATCGCCATCACCGCCGACGAGGAAATTGCTGCCCGGGGTGCCTGGGAGCTGACCCGCAAATCAAAATTTTTCCGGGAGGCCAGCACCGGATATGGCCTGATCTGCGAACCCACCCGGCTGAAGGTAGTCCACGCCCACAAGGGCGCCTTGTACCTGGAAATCCGTTCCCAGGGCCGCGCCGCCCACACCAGCACCCTCAAGGGAACCAACGCCAATATCGCCATGATCCCCTTCCTGCAGGAGATGAAGGCGATCTACGACCTGGTGCTCCGCTCCAAGCGCTACCGCAATGACGAGTTTACCCCGCCTCATTCCGAATGGAGCATCGGCATCAACGACCACAATATCGCCACCAACGTCACCCCGGTGCAGAGTGTATGCACCATCAGCTATCGCCCCATGCCCGGGGCACAGGTGGACGACCTGGTCGAGCGCACCCGCCGCTCTGCCCAGAAATACGGGCTGAAGCTCGCGGTCAAATTCATCGGCAATCCCGTGTATACCCCGACGGATTCCCCTCTGGTCCGCACGGCCCTCAAACTGACCGGCACCCGGGCCTCGGCCACCGTGCCCTACGGCACCGACGGCCTGGCTTTCTCCACCCGGATGAAAAATCTGGTGGTGATCGGCCCAGGCGACATCGCCCAGGCCCACACCGTGGACGAATGGGTAGAGATCGAACAACTGCACCAGGCCGTAGATCTCTATAGTCACTTCATCGACCATGTCTGCGTGCAGGGACGCACATAGAAAAAGGGCAGGTCCTGCGGCCTGCCCCGGTGTTTCCTCTCTGCCATTGAACCGCTGAATCGCTCCCTTAGACTTTGTTAAAAAATAACTTGATGGTTTAGAGGGGTACTTCCCCTCAGGAATCGTCAGCTTGTATTTTAACAAAGCCTTAGGCCAGGTTGAAGGCCGCGTGCAGGGCCCGCACCGCTTTCTCCGCATCTGGTTGGCCAACCACGCAGGAAATTTTGATCTCCGAGGTGCTGATCATGTGGATGTTCACATCGGCGGCGGCCAGCGCCTTGAACATCGTCGCGGCCACCCCGGCGTGACTCCTCATGCCCACCCCCACCACCGAGATCTTGGCAATCTGCGCGTCGGCGACGATGTTGTCTGCCCCCAATTCCCCGCGAATACCCTGGCACACCTCCAGGGCACGGTCGAGATCTGTTTTCTGCACCGTGAAGGACATGTCGGTGGTGCCAGCTTCGCTGGTGTTTTGAATAATCATGTCCACATTGACGTTTTTGTCGGCCAGGGGGCCGAAGAGCCGGGCGGCGACGCCGGGGCGGTCCGGCACGTGGCGCATGGTGATCTTGGCCTCACCCAGGTCGTGCGCAATGCCGCGCACTACTACCTCTTCCATCTCCTCTACCTCCTTGATGAGTGTGCCGGGGTTCTCGTTGAAGCTGGAGCGGACATGGATGACCACGCCATATTTTTTGGCGAATTCCACCGAGCGGGATTGCAGCACCCTGGCCCCGGCACTGGCCAGTTCGAGCATTTCGTCGGGGGTGACTACTTCTAATTTGCGGGCTTCTGGCACCACCCGCGGGTCGGCGGTGTAGATGCCGTCCACATCGGTGTTCATCTCGCAGACATCGGCCTTGAGGGCATAGGCCAGGGCCACGGCGGTCAGGTTGGAGCCTCCCCGGCCCAGGGTGGTCTCCTCGGCGTCGGTGGTCACGCCCTGGAAGCCGGCCACGATGAGGATCTGATCCTCGTGTAATTCCTCCAGCAACCGATCGGGCTTGAGGTCTAGGATGCGCGCCTTGCGGTGTACTGCATCGGTGATGATGCCGCTCTGCCCGCCGGTCAGGGATACGGCTGCCACCCCCAGATCTTGCACCGCCATGGCCAAAAGTGACATGGAGATGCGCTCGCCACAGGCCAGCAGCATGTCCACCTCGCGGTCCGGGGGCCGGCTGCTGACCTTGTTGGCCAGGGCCAGCAGGTCATCGGTGGTGTCCCCCATGGCCGAGACCACCACCACCATGCGGTCCCCCTTCTTGTGCCTGGCGACGATGCGCTGAGCCACCCGCCGGATTAGTTCCGGGGTAGCTACCGAAGTGCCGCCGTATTTCTGCACTACCAGTGCCATACCTAACCCGCCTTCTCGCCTGTAAGTAGATCCATCATCTGATGGCCGTGGCCCAGGTGCAGCGAACCGCCCTCGGCCGCCTTCTCGTTGTAGGCCATCAGGCCGTCGGTCCTCACCCCACTGCCCCACAACAAGAAAGGCACGGGCTCGCGGCTGTGGGTGCGCAGCCGGATGGGGGTGCGGTGATCCGGGCTGACCAGGATACGGCAGGGTCCCAGTTGCGCCAGCCCATCGAGGAGAGTGCCTACCACCTGACGGTCGAAGTCCTCGATGGCCTGTTTCTTGGCCATGGCGTCCCCGTTGTGGCCGGCCTCGTCCGGAGCTTCCACATGTACGTAGACCAGGTCTAGTTTTTTGAGCGCTTCGAGCGCATACTGAGCCTTGCCCTGGTAATTGGTGTCCAGGTACCCGGTGATGCCGGGCACCTCGATCACCTCCATACCCGCAGACCTGCCGATGCCGCGCACCAGATCCACCGCCGAGATCACCCCGCCCTTGAGCCCGTATTTCTCCTCCATGCCAGGCAGTTGCAGCGGCCGGCCCTCCCCCCACAACCAGATGGCGTTGCCCTGCCCTTTGCCCTGCTCGCGCCGGCGCTTGTTCACCACCGCCGGTTCTAGCAGGGCCCCGGCTTGCCGCATCAACTCTCGCACCTCTTCCTGACGCGGACCGGCCGGCAGGTGGACCGCGATAGACTGCCCCATGATGTCGTGAGGCGGAAAGGACTTGAGCCCCTCAGGGCCCTGATTCCAGACGACGATATGGCGGTACCCGACCCCAGGATAGAAACGCAGCCCTTCCCGGCCCAAGGCGGCCTCTATGATCTCGATCAGTTCCTTGGCCTCGGGAGTAGAGATATGACCGGCGCTGTAATCGACCAGGATATCGCCCTCGCGGGTGATGGTGTTGCAGCGGTAGACGATGTCCTCCGGGCCCACGGGCAAGCCCATACTGGCAGCCTCCAGCGGGGCCCGGCCGGTGTAATGGACCCGGCTGTCGTAGCCGAAGATTTCCAGATTGCCGATGTCGCTGCCGGCGGGGCGAGAGGGCGGAATGATCTGCACCAGACCGCCCTGGCCTTCGCGGGCCAGCTGGTCCAGATGCGGGGTTTGGGCCGCTTCCAGCGGGGTCTGCCCTCCCAGGGACTCGATGGGATAATCGGCGGCACCGTCTGGTACCAGGACCAGGTATTTCACAGGGCCTCGATGCGGATCACGCGGGCCTGGCCCTCCAGAATGTCGAGTCGGCCCAGCGCCGCCAAAGCGCGCTGCATGCCCGCTTCGGGCGCTTCGTGGGTGACGATGATCAGCGGCACGGTGCCGCCCTGTAGATCGCGCTCCTTCTGGATCACCGAGGCGATGCTGATGCGCTCCTCTGCCAGCACCCTGGCGATTTGCGCCAGCACCCCGGGTCGGTCACAGGCCAGGGCTCGCAGGTAGTAGCGCAATTCCACCTGGCGCATGTCGGCGATGGCGGTGGCCTCATCGCCGATAATCATGTCGCCGATGGCCGGCCCGGCCCCGGAGTTGCGCCGCTCGGCCAGTTCCACCATGTCGGCCACCACCGCGCTGGCCGTGGGCATCTGCCCGGCCCCCCGCCCGTAGAAGACCTGGGTGCCCACCGAACTGCCCACCACCTCGATGGCGTTGAACACATCGTGGATATTGGCCATCAGCGCCTCCGAAGGCACCATGACCGGATGTACCCTGGCTTCCACCTCTTCGCCGCGCCGCTTGGCGATGGCCAGCAGTTTGATGGTATAACCCAGCTCGCGGGCGTACTCGATATCCTGGGGCTCGATGTGCTCGATGCCCTCACAAAAAATTTGCTTGGCGGTGCCGGTGGTTTGGAAGGCAATGCGACAGAGAATGGCCAGCTTCTGCGCCGCGTCCATGCCGCTGACATCGAGGGTGGGATCTGGCTCGGCGTACCCCTTCTCCTGGGCGTGACGCAGGGTCTCGGCGTATCCACCCGCTCCCCGGGTCATCTGGGTGAGGATGTAGTTGGTGGTCCCATTGAGGATGCCGCACAGGGATTCGACCCGGTTGGCCACCAGACCGTTGCGCAGCATACGGATGATGGGGATGCCCCCGGCCACGCTGGCTTCAAACATCAAATCTGCGCCTTTTTCGAGGGCCAGCCGGAACAACTCATCACCTCGCTCGGCCAAGAGGGCCTTGTTGGCGGTCACCACATCCTTGCCGGCCCGCAGGGCTTCGCTGATCCACTCGTAGGCCTGGGGCGCCCCGGTGAGTTCGACCACCATCTGCACCTGGGGATCGCGGATCAGAGCCATGGCGTCCCCGGTCAACAAACTGGCGTCCACCGGCACCTCGCGGGGCTTGCCCAGGTCGCGCACAACCACCCGCTTCAGGGCCAGGCTCGCCCCCGTGCGCCGCCGCATCGAACAGGGCGCATCCTGCAGCAACCGCACCACCCCACCACCCACGGTGCCCACCCCGATCAAACCCACGCCGATGGTCTTGCCCATAATAGGATTACCTCAATTGGAGACGGACAAATTTAGGCTGGCCCACCATCTTTTCGCAAGGCGGCCTAGTGGGCAGCGCACCAGCTAAAGAGCGTCGCCCATTCCCGGCGCTGCAACGCCACCAACGCCGCGTTATCGCCCTGGCTCACCGCGTCGATGAAGGCGTGGGGATCGTACCCGGAGATCACAGCCATGGCCGGGTGTTGGCCCACCTTGTTGAACCAGTAATGGCTGTTGGAGAAATCCCCCTCGCGCCGGTGCATGATCCCGTGCCAGTAGGAGCCGGTCTGGTCCTCGAGCTGCTGGGATAGACGGTGGCTGCGATCCAGCTCATCCACATAGAGCCACAAGGCCGCCTTCAGCGGCGCCGGCAGATCTCCCTGCACCAGTTGTTCCACCAGGTCCACCTGAGCAGGAGCGGCCGGGGTCTTGACCACCAGTTGGGACATGGCCTGTTCGAAGGGCAGCGTGGTGAAGAGGGGATTCAGCAAGGTTTGGAGCTGGGCAGGCATGTCCATATAGCCTCCTTATTTTTGGTGAATCTACCCCCTCACCGCCCAAGCGTCAACGCCTTGCCTTCCCTGGCAGCCCGCCCTATACTCAGACCGCTTTTTCACCGCCACCCCGAGGTATGGTCCCCATGGCCCTCAATCCGCCCGGCCCTCCCACCTTTGACCGCCCCTTCCCCGCCCTCACCCCGGCCCAGCGCTACCACTTCGAGCTGTACGGGTACACCATCGTCGAGAACACGCTCGACGATGGTGAAGTAGGTCGGCTCAAGGAAGCGCTGTACCGTCTGCGCACCTCCATCCAGCAGTTGCCCCAGCGCGGTCCCGAGGGGCCTCGATCTGGAGGGGCCTATTTCCTAACCGACCGCGAGCACCACCACTTCATGGCCAATGTCTTGGAGGCCGATCCGGAAATCACCGCGTACGCCACCCACCCGCGCCTGGTGTCCATGGCCGAGGAGATCATGGGCAGCGAGGCCCGCATCACCGAGATGAACGCCCATCTCAACCGCCGAGAGCCCGGCAAAAACCTGGACCCCGAACCCAAATACGGTTTCCACCGGGGAGCGGATATTCCCTTCTTCTGCCACACCCACGAGGGGCTCTTCCACTGTGCCTTTGTCAAGACTTTGACCAATCTCACGGACCTGGGTCCAGACGATGGCGGTACCGTGGTGGTGGCCGGCAGCCACAAGGTGGACCTGCCCGCCGAGCAGTTGGTGCAAGTGGCTTACGAGGACCGCTCCCTCATCCACCAGGTGGTGGCGCCGGCCGGCTCTACCCTGCTTTTCGCCGAGACCCTCATCCACGCCACCGGAGAGGTGCGCTCCGCCCGCGAGCGCGCCATCCTGATCACCGGGTACGGGCCTACACTCTTCCCCTATTGGGATGATGGCCAGCTGAGTCCTTCCTTCAGCGGCCGGATTCCCCCTCAGTTGCGCCCGCTCTTCCAGGGCCGCGAACACTGGACCCGGGGTCCGCGCTACCGCCAGCTCACCGACCCGGTGGATGCCCGCGATTTCAGCTTGGGGGCCTGGGACGAGCGATTAGCGGCACCTCCTACTGGTGGCGGTTGAACCGGCTCCATGTCCAACCACGACCTGACCGTCCTCTTCTTCCTCCAACTATCTTTCATTCTGGTCGTCACCCGGCTGGTCGGTCTGATGATCCGCCGTTTTCACCAGCCCCAGGTGGTGGGGGAGATGGTCGGGGGGGTGCTCATAGGCCCCTCCCTGTTGGGGGCCCTCTGGCCCTCGGCCCACGCCGCCCTCTTTCCCGATCAATCTATCTCTCTGATCTACTCGGTCAGCCAACTGGGCCTGGTGCTCTACATGTTCCTGGTGGGGACCGAATTTGACCTGGGTCTGTTGCGCCGGCATCTGCGCAGCGCCGCCTCGGTGTCCCTGGCCGGCATCCTTGTTCCCTTTGCCCTGGGCAATGCCCTGGCCTATTTCCTGGCCGGGGACGCGGCGTTCTTCTCTAATCAGATAAAGCCCTGGGAGGCGATGCTCTTCACCGGGGCCGCCATGTCCATCACCGCCTTCCCCATGCTGGCGCGGATCATCGATGAACGCGGCCTGACCGGCACCGCCCTGGGTACCCTAACCCTGGCCGCCGGCGGCTTGAACGACGCGGCGGCCTGGTGTATCCTGGCCGTGGTCCTGGCCAGCTTTGGCGGCGACACCGCCATCGCCCTGCGCGCCCTAGTCGGTGGGGCCGCCTATGCGGCCGTGATCTGGTGGGTCGCCCGGCCCTTGCTGAAGCGGCTGCAACCCGCCATTGCCGGGACGGGTGCCCTGAAGGGAGCGCATTGGACCCTGATTCTGGTGCTGCTGATGGCCGGGGCGTGGTTCACCGACTATATCCGGATTTACGCGGTGTTCGGGGCCTTTGTCCTGGGCATGGCTATGCCGCGGGGGCGGCTCACCGAGGAGTTGCAGCGCAGTTGCGCTCCCTTGACCACCTATCTGCTGGTGCCCCTGTTCTTTGTCTACTCGGGGCTGCACACCCGGCTCGACCTGGTATTTGCCCCGGGCCTGTGGGGGATGCTGCTGCTGATTGTCGTCCTGGCCTGCCTGGGCAAGGGGATGGCCTGCTGGATCGCCGCCCGCCTGCACGGTGAGCAACCGCGGGACGCCCTGGCCATTGGGGTCCTGATGAATGCCCGGGGTATGATGGAGTTGCTCTTGCTCAACATCGGCCTGGAGCAGGGCCTGATCACCCCCACCTTCTTCACCTTGATGGTGGCCATGACCGTCATCACCACCCTGATGGCAACTCCGCTTTTCGAGTTGATCTACCGCAACGCACCCCGGCCCATTTAGGAGGACTGTTATGCCCGCCACCCTTCATACCCTCATCCGCGCCGCCCTACTCGCCGACGGTCTGGGCGGGCAAGCTCACCCTGGCCAGGAGGTGCTGGTACGGGACGGCCGTATCGCCGCCCTCGGTGCCGGGTTGGCTTTCCCCCCGGAGACCCGGATCATCGATCTGGGACCGGTCTGCCTGACCCCCGGCCTCATCGACGGCCACACCCACCTGGGCCTGAGCGGGGACGGCCGCCCGTACGCCGAGATGTTTGCCGAGAGCGACGAGATGATGGTGCTGGTCGGTGCCCGCAATTTGCAGCTCCACCGCGACGCCGGCATCACCACCCTGCGCGAACACGGAGCCCGCAACCAGGTGGGTTTTGCCCTCAAGGAAGGGGTGCGGCGCGGCTTGATTCCCGGCCCGCGTTTACAGGTCAGCGGCCGGCCCATCACCTGCACCGGCGGCCACTTCCACATGTGCAACGAGGTGGCCGACGGCGAGCAGGAGATCCGTCGCTCGGTGCGCCGTCTGGTACATGAGGGGGCCGATTATATCAAGATCATGGCTTCGGGCGGGGGCACCGCCGGCACCCTGCCGGGCCTGGCCTCGTACACCACCGCCGAGCTGGGTGCCGCCGTCCACGAGGCCCACTACTTCCACCGCCTCACCGCCGCCCACTGCCGGGCCACCGACTCCATGCGCCGGGCCGTGGAGGCGGGCATCGACCTGATGGAGCACGCCGAATTCCTCGACCCCGATGGCGAACTGCGCTTCGACCCTGAGATCGCCGAGATGATGGCCGAGTCCGGCATCTGGATCAGCCCCACCCTCCAGGCCTGGACCAAATACGGCCGGATAGTGATGCTGCGGGAGCGCCGCGCCCTGCTCAGCCCGGCGGAAGAGCGGGAACTGCAACAGCTTGAAGCCCGCGCCGTGCTGCGCCTGGACCTCTTGCGCCGGCTGCTGGACTACAAGGGTATGCGCGAGCGCCTGGTGCCCGGCACCGACGCTGGGGCCGGGGCTATTGCCTTTGGCCACCTCGACTACGACTTGCAGTTGCTGCACCAGACGGGCCTGACCCCTGCCGAGGTGCTGGTGGCCGCCACCCGTATCTCCGCCGCTGCCATCGGGGCCGAGAAAGAACTGGGCACGATCGAGGTGGGCAAGGTGGCCGATTTGACCGCCTTCGACGGGGACCCCACCCGCGATATCAGCGCCTTCAGCCGGGTGGTGGCGGTATTCCAGGAGGGAGTGCGGGTCAGGTGAGGAGGCGCTGCCCCTCCGGGGTGAGGCGGTAAGAGCGGGCGCTGCCCTGCTTGATCCAGCTCAAATACCCAGCCTCAGCCAACTTACCCAGGTCATTTTGCAGCGTGTGGGCTGATTGGCCCCCACCCAACCCGGTGGCAGCCAGGGCCGCCAGCACCTCCTCGAGTACCATGCCCTCCCGGGCGCCGGCGAGACAGCGCAGTACCACCTCCTGGCGGCGGTTCAGCGCCGGGGTGGCGGCCACGGCGGTCGGGCGCACCCTGCCCGAACCGCCCAGGGCCTGGGCGATCTGGGATTCCCCCAGCACCGGCCCGTCGCCGTATAAGACCACGGCTCTCTCGATCACATTGTGCAATTCGCGGATATTGCCCGGCCAGTCGTGCTGCAGCAGGTGCTGCACTGCCCCCTGGGAAAACCCCTCCAGCCGCCGGCCAGAGCGCTGGCTGGTCCGCTTGAGGAAATGCTGGGCCAGATGGGGGATATCCTCCCGGTGTTCGCACAGGAAGGGCAGGTGGATGGGCAGCACCTGGATGCGAAAGTAGAAATCCTCCCGCAATTTCCCCTCGCTGATCAAACCTTCCAGATCGCGGTTGGTGGCCCCGACGAAACGCACATCCGTCTGGATGGTCCGCAACCCCCCCACCCGCTCGAAACGCTGGGTCTCCAGCACCCGCAGCAATTTCACCTGAGTGGAAAGGGGGATATCGCCGATCTCGTCCAGGAAGAGGGTGCCCCCGTCCGCCAGCTCGAAGCGCCCGGGCCGGGCCTGGATCGCCCCAGTGAAAGCCCCCTTCTCGTGGCCGAAGAGTTCGCTTTCTAGCAGGGTCTCGGAGAGGGCAAGGCCGAATTGACGAAGAGTTTCCCCAGCTCGTCGTCCAACCCATACCGGCGCAAGGCAGCGCGCACCCGGGGGGCGTCTGCGTAGACCAGCTCGAAACGCAAGGTGTCGTCCCCGACCTCCATGTTCAGCACGAAGAGACCAGCCGGGAAGAGCCGGTCCAGGAAGAGCGGCCCCAGCATCTGCATCATCACGCCGATGGTGCGACTAGCGGCCGAAACCGGCAACGCGGTGGTCATCAATTCGACCAGGCTGACCACCTCGCGGTCTGGCGCCACCTCCAGCCCCCGCCCCCCGCCCCACCCCGGCGGCAAAATAGCGCCGGTCCGGCAGACTAGAGTGATGTTTGACGAATTCGTAGAGAAACTGGACCACGTGGAAATAAGTGTAACAGCGGTCCTCGAAAAGCAGCTCGTAGATTTCCGGGGTGGCGAGCCGGCGCAATTCTTCGGTCAGCGCTCTGCCCGTCTCGCCATCGATATCGAGCAGATAACGCAGGTGGTCTGGGCCAGACGGTTGCTGACCACCAGGGTGTGTTCCCGCGGATCGAGCCCAGAGAGTCGGCAACCAACCCCTCTTTGATGATAACCCGCCGCAGACCTGCCAAGGTGGTGCCGGCCTGGTCCTTGGACTGTCTGGCCATTTTCTGCTCCCAGGTGAGGGGTTGCACGGTTCCAGCGCGCAGCGCTGAACCCCAGAATATGTGCAAAAGGATGCAAGGTCGCGCAAGTGGAAATCCCTGTCCAATTGCTGCCCTCCCTTGTTTTCCCTGAAAGTCGACCGCCGGCACGTCCCTTGCTAACACTGCGTGGATGTGGGCAAAGCGCAGAATTTCCGGTTGCAACGCCATCCTAGGTGGACACCTGGCCCCCCGATCAATACACTGATCCGGTGCGGGCCACCTGGTGCCGGAACCCGAACCGCTCTTCACCTCCTGCGCCGTGGGCGCTGAGGCTTCCATGCCGCGCATTTTCCTCCTGCTCTTGATTGCGTCCGTGCCGGCCGAGGCCAGCAATATCTACCAAGAACCGGGCTGGAAACCCACTGCCATCCCGCTGCTCAACTACAGCTCGGACTACGGCACTGGTTATGGACTGCGGTTTTCCCTGTTCAGGTACGAGGGCCAGACCCTCGGCTATAACCGCGCCTATAGCGCCCAACTCTTCTTCACCACCCGTGGCCGCTGGGTCCACCGCCTCTATCTGGATCTACCCCAGTGGCGGCCGGGGCAGCGGCTGGAGATCGAGATGTTGCTGGAAAAGGAACACCATGCCAATTACTACGGCGATCTCCGCGACCCCGCCGTGGACCAACTGCTGGGTACCGCAAATCACCAGGCCAGGGTGGACCGCACTACTTTTAGGCAGCTCAACCGCAGCCTGCGGCTGATGTGGCTGCGCTCCCTGCATGCGCCCTGGGGCTTGCGCCTGGAGTTGCGGGCCAGCGACAACGAGGTCGAGGCCAACGCCATCGAGGGCAGCCTGTTGCACCTGCTGCATCCCCTCGGCGCCAGCGGGGGTACTCTGCTGCAACTGCGCAGCGCCCTGCGGTGCGATACCCGCGACGACTACCTCAACAGCACCCGGGGTCAGCTCGTCGAACTGGAGATTGAATTCGATGCTGGAGGCAAAGGCGCCTTCCACGGCGGCCAGCTGGGTTTCGAGCACCGCTACTTTGTGCCGCTGCCGGCCGGCCTGGTCCTTGCCGACCGTTTCAACTTCGCCTGGGCCTACGGAGCCCTGCCCTTTTTTGCCTTCCCGGATCTGGGCGGCAGCGACACGATACGCGGGCTGATGGCTTCCAGGGTGCGGGGCCGAGCCCGACTCCTGGGCAACGCCGAGTTGCGCTGGCGGGGCCTAAATCTGTTTCCTCAGGAGCAGATTTCGGGCGGGCTGGTGCTTTTCGCCGATGCCGGCCAGATCTTCAAACCCGCTGCCGGCCCGGATCTGCACCACTGGTATTGCGGGACCGGACTGGGGGGGCGATTCTTCTGGCACAGCACCATCGTCCGCGGCGATCTGGGCAGATCGGGCGGGCAGTGGGGGATCTACCTGACCTTTTCCCAGGTCTTCTGATGCTGCTCTATCTGCTCTACCCCATCGTCCGTTTTACCCTGTGGGTCTTTTTCCGCCGCCTCGAGGTGCGCGGCCGGGACCAGGTGCCCAGGGGCCGGCCTCTGGTGCTGGTGGCCAACCACCCCAACGTCATGCTCGACGTGTTGCTGCTGGCGGCCTTCGCCCCTGGCTCCTTCCCGCGTTTCCTGGGCAAGACCACCCTCTTTAAAAACGCCTTCTATACCTTCTGCCTGCGTCAACTGGGGGGCATTCCCGTAGCCCGCAGCCAAGACGCGGGCAACCAGGTCGGGCGCAACCAAGACATGCTGCGCGAGGCCTGCCAGACGCTCAGGAAGGGCGGCGCCCTGGCCCTCTTCCCCGAGGGGCTCAGCCGCGCCGGAATGCAGCTGCGCCCCTTCAAACCGGGCGCCGCACGTATTGCCCTCAGGGCCGAGGACGAAGCCGGCGGCCAGGCAGGGATCTGCCTGATCCCCGTGGGCCTGACCTATACGGATCCGAGCCTGTTCCGCAGCGAGGTCGTTGTCCAGTTTGGGGCCCCATTGCCGGTCAGTGACTTTCTGGAGGCCTACCGCGCCAATCACGGCGACGGTGCCCAGCAGCTGACCTCCCTGCTCTACCAGCGCCTGCTGCCCCTGATCCTGCACCTGGAAAACCCGGATCTCGAAGGGGCCATCCGCGACTTGGTTGCCGTATACCGCGAGGAAATCCTCCCCCAATTCCCCGAGTCGGCCGAGCTGCACCGCCAGCTGTTGGCCGGGCAGGAACTGATCCGGGCTGCCCAATATTTTGCCCGCACCAGCCCCGATATGGTGCAGGTGCTCACCACCGGGCTGCGCCACCACCTCGACCAGTTGCGCCGGTTAGACCTCGCACCAAACGCCCTCTCCCCTGGGGCAAGCCCCCCCACCCTGTGGCATTTCTTGCTGACTCTCCTACTCTCACCCCTGGCCCTCTATGGATTTCTCAACAACGCCCTGCCCTACTTCGTTCCCCGGCTCTGGGCCCGTGCCTATGCCGACGAACCAGAAATGGCGGCCACCGTCAAGCTGGCGGTCGGGATGGTGACCTTTCCGGTCTACTATGCCCTGCGGATGGGGGTGGCTTTCTGGATCTGGGGCTGGACCCCGGCCCTGGAATACGGCCTCACCCTGCCCCTGAGCGGCCTTTTCGCCCTCTATTTCAAGGAGCACCTCCTGGAGCGCTGGCCGCTGTGGGAAAAATGGATGGCCCCGCGCCAACGCCGACGCCTGCTCCAGGACCTGGCTGCAGAGCGGACCCAACTCATTGGGGATCTGGATCAACTCAAGACCCGGTACCTGACCCTGCCACCCGAGGAAACCCCATGAAGCTACCCAACCGCCAGGTCCTCGCCTGGGCCGCCTACGACTGGGCCAATTCCGCTTTTGCCACCACGGTGATGGCCGGCTTTTTCCCCCTCTTCTTCAGCGACTACTGGGGTGGGGGCCAATCGCAGCTGGCCAAGGCCAACTCCCTTTCCAGCCTGGCTGTGGCGCTGATGGCCCCCCTGCTAGGGGCCATCGCCGACCGGGGCAGCGCCAAAAAGCGCTTCCTCTTTTCCTTCGCGGCGCTGGGGGTAGTCGCCACCTGCGGCCTGTACCTGGTGGGCCGGGGGGACTGGCCAGCCGCGTTTTTGCTCTACGTGCTGGCCGGCATCGGCTTTTCGGGCAGTCTGACCTTCTACGACGCCCTGCTGGTGGGGGTGGCAAAAAAGGACCAGTTCGACGCGGTTTCCGCCCTGGGCTATTCCCTGGGGTACCTGGGAGGCGGACTGCTCTTCACCCTGAATGTGGCCATGGTGCTGTGGCCAGGTGCCTTTGGCCTCGAAAACCAGGCCGAGGCCGTAAAGCTATCCTTTCTCAGCGTTGCGGCCTGGTGGGCGCTCTTCTCCATCCCGATGCTGCTCTGGGTGAGGGAACCCAGCGGGGGCCAGCCCTTGCCGCTGTGGCCCGCTGTCCGGGCCGGCTGGGGTCAGCTTCTCGCCACCTTTCACCACCTGCGCCAGGTCCGCCCAGCCCTGCTTTTCCTGGTCGGGTACTGGTTCTACATCGACGCCGTGGATACCATCATCCGTATGGCCGTGTCCTACGGGAAGACCATCGGGCTGGGCAACCAGGACCTGCTCACCGCCCTGTTGCTCACCCAGTTCGTGGGTTTTCCCGCAGCCATCGCCTACGGCGCCCTGGGCAAGAAGGTGGGCACCCGCCTGGGCATCTTTCTGGGGTTGGGGGTCTATATTGGCGTGACGGTGTGGAGTTACTACATGGACGAGGGCTGGGAGTTCTACTGCCTCGCCCTGGCCGTGGGCCTGGTGCAGGGCGGCGTACAGGCCCTGAGCCGCTCGTACTTCGCCCAATTGATCCCGGTGGACAAGGCCGCCGAGTTCTTCGGTTTCTACAACATGCTGGGCAAGACCGCTGCGATTATCGGCCCCATGCTGATGGTGGTAGTCGAGGATCTGACCCACAATCCCCGCCTCTCCATCCTCTCCCTGATCCTGCTCCTGGTAATCGGCGGCGCTTTCCTCTGGCGGGCCAAACCGGCGGAGCCCGGCTGAGCTGATGGCTAGCTGGGTATCACCGGCAAGAGCAGGTAGGAGGCATAGGCACGGGTGTGATGGATGGTCTGACGGGCGGCGCGCAACTCGCTGTCCATGCCGAATTCGTGCCCGGTATTGGGATTGCGGTCGAAGCGGGGGAAATTGCTGGAACTGACCTCCAAGCGCAGGCTGTGCCCTTTCTTGAACACATTGGCGGTCACCCACAGGTCGATCTCGTATTCGTAGACCTGGCCCTCCACGAGTAACTGTGGCGCTTTCCCACCTTCGCGGTACCGGGCCCGCACGATCCCGTCACACAGGCACATGGCGTACCCATCGGGACGCACGTCCACCAGCTTGCCGGTCCAGTCGGTGTCCAGGCCGTCGGTGGCCGCGTAGAGGACCAGTTTGATGGGTCCGGTGACCTCCAGATCCCTTTCGAGCGGGGGGCTGGTGTAACACAACACGTCGCCGCGCATCTCCAGTGGCCGCTGGTCATAGGGCCCCCAGGGCACCACGTGGGGGGAGCAGCAGTTGTTCCCGCCCAGGGTCTGCACCGGGTACCGGGGATCGTACACAAAGGTGTCGGGATTTTCCTCTGCCGGCGCGGCAGTGGCAAGCACCCCATCTCCCAGCAGACTATTGGCCCGCCCGCCCGAATGGAGATGCCACTTCTGCCACTGGGTGCGGGCCAGGGGCCATTGCCACTCGTCGCGCCACTGGTTCGCCCCCATGATAAAGAGCCGCAGCGGCGCCTCGGCCAACACCCCGTTCTCCTCGCCCTTGAGCCAGTAGTCCAACCAGCGCTGCTCCGCGCCCTCCAGATCGACCATGGACCCGGCCCCAAAATCTACATCCCCGGTCCGGGTCGAGAGGCTCAGCCCGTGTGGCCAGGGGCCGCAGATCAGCTTGCTTTGCCGGGCCTGCGGCGATCCCCCGTGCAGACGCAGGCCGTTGAAATTGACAAAGGTGGCCTTGGAATAGAGGTCGAACCACCCGCCCATATTAAAGGCCGGCGCCTCGATCTGGTCCCATTTGTCCTCGTTGTTGATCTGCTGCCAGTACTCGTCGTCTGAGGCGTGGCGCACCCAGTCCTTCCAGAAAGCAAGGTCGCGGCCACCAGCCCGGTCGGCCTCAATCAGGGGCAAGGTGCGGAAGAGTTCGGTCCAACGGTGGTACTCGATACTCTGCGCGGTGCGGCCATTGGTGCGCATGCCCCAGGTCATCAGGACGCCGAGCTGAAAGGCACCCTGCGTATAGTTGGGCGATTCCCAGTAATTGCTGGGCGTCACCCGGGGGACCATACACTTGAGGAACTGACTTCGGTGGGGGGCGCTAGTCCATTGTGTGGTACCAACATAGGACCCACCCGATGTACCGACCCTGCCATTGCTCCAGGGCTGGCGACCCACCCATTCCTGGGTGTCGTACCCGTCTGGCCCCTCCTGATGGAAGGCGTAATACTCCCCCTCCGAATCCCAGCGGCCCCGACAGTCCTGGATGACGCAGGCGTACCCGCTGTTGGCCAGGCGTCGACCTTTCTCGATCAGCGCCGCGCCGTTGTTGTCGTACGGAGTGCGGATCAGCACCACTGGATGTGGGCCAAGTATATCGGGCAGATAAAGATCTGCCGATAGCCTCACACCATCCCGCATCGGCACTTTGACATCTAATTCCATGCGCACGCCGCAATTCATCGCCTAACTCCTCTGGTCTTCTTGCCTTTTACCCAGCGCTCAAACCACTCTAGATTGTGCTCCATCACCGCCCGCACCAATCTGGGTTCAGAAAGACCGTGGCCCTTGCCGGGTACACGATAAACTCCGCCGGCACCCCGGGGCTTGAGGGCCTGGTACAACTCCTGGGCCTGAGGCAGGGGCACCCGCAGATCGCGGTCCCCGTGCTGGATCAAGGTGGGGGTTTTGATCTTGGCAGCCTGAGCAATGGGTGAATGGGCCATGAAGGTCCCGATATCCTCCCAGGGTGTGGCCTGCCAGTATTGCTCCATGAAGCCGGGTATGTCGCTCTGGCCGTACATGCTCATCAAATTTGACACCCCCGCACCAAAGGAGAGGCCGCTTTGAAGCGGTTGGTCTGGGTGATGGCCCAGCCGGTCATGTACCCCCCATAACTCCACCCCAGAATGCCCAGCCTTTGTTCGTCGGCAATGCCCCGGCCCACCAGGTAATCCACCCCCGCGAGGATGTCCTCCAGATCCCCCCGCCCAGTCCCGCACATTGGCCCGACGGAAAGCACTGCCGTAGTGGATGCTGCCGCGCGGGTTGGGCAGCAGGACCGCGTAGCCCAGCCCCGCGAACACTTGGTGCGGATAGCGGTCCCCGCTCACCCCGTTGAAAGTATTGGTATACACCCCGGCCGGTCCTCCGTGCACACACAGACCAGCAGGCGCACCGCTTTCCCCGGTCGGTACGGCTGGCTTGATCAGCAAGCCTTGCACGGGCGTGCCGTCCGGGCTCTTCCAGCGCACCAACTCCTTGCGGGCCAACCAGTGCTTTTTCAGTTGGGGGTTGTGGTCAGTCAGTTTTTTGGGGGCAAAGGCGGTGAGCGAGGTAGTGAAGACCTCGGGCGGGGTGCTTCCATCCTGTCGGAGAAAGGCCAGGCGTCCCCCGGCCACACTCAGGGGACCGCAGACCTCTGGGCCTTGAGCAAGTAGATCCGCCCGTCCGCTCAAACGCATGCGGCACAGCGGCATACTGGTCCCATGGCCCAGCGGCAGGTAGAGCGCCCGACTGTCCGGGGACCAGGCCAGACTCCCGCCCAGGGTCAGATCCCCGGCACTGGGTTTCAGCTGGCGCAGGGTGTTCTCGGCCGGAGCGATGAGTTGGAGCCGCACGTCTTCTAGCCAGCCCTCAGAGCGCAGACTGGCGATCCAGAGGCCATCCGGAGACCAGGCCAGCGAACTGAACGCCGCCTGGCCCCCTGGCATTGGCCGGGGCCGCCCCCCGGCAACCGCCACCAACGACAGGCCCCCGCCGTACATGTCGTTCGCACTCGGTGTGGGCTGGTGGGAGAAAGCCAACTGGCTGCCAGCCGGAGCCCAGCAACAGCCGGTGACGTGAAAACGGCCCCTGGTCAGACGCCGGCTCTTGCGGGTCTGCAAGTCGAGGAGGTGGAGGTGCTGGAAAGGGTGTTCGCGGTCCACGACCTGAAAGTCACCCTCGGTCTTCTTCCGTTCCTCTTCCTCAGGGGTAGGCAGATCCGGGCTCAGGTACGCGATGGTCCCCCCATCTGGCGCCCAGGCAAAGGCGCTCACCCCCCCTTTGACCTGGTTGAGGGCCTCGGCCTCCCCGCCAAAGGCCCGGATCAGATAGAGCTGATCCCCCTCTCCTCGGCCGGAAATGAAGGCGATATATCTGCCATCCGGGGACCAACGCGGGGCGTCGTTTCGTTTGGGGAAACTGGTGAGTTTATAGGACTCATCATTTTCTGCGGGAACGATATAGATGTCTGAGTTGTAGCTGTTGAACTTCAGATCTGCCTCGGTGACCACGTACGCCACCCACTGGCCATCTGGCGAGAGCTGCGGGTCGGAAACCGCGCCCAGAGCGAAGAGATCGGCGATGGTCAGGGGCTTTTTCATTTTGGCTCAGGAGTCCAGTTGGCCGGGCAGCAGCCCCAGAGGCAGCGGGGCCGGCCGCTGGCAGGTGCTCTCCAACTCCAGGTGTTTGCCCTGGGTCGAAGAATCGTGGAAGGCGTGCATCAGATCGAGCACATGGTACCCTAATTCGGGGCTGGCGCGGTGGGGCCGGCCCGACTGCTGGGCATAGGCCATGTCCGCCACCCCGATACTGCGGGTGTTTTCGGCGTACCCATGGGTAAGGGGGATCTCGCTCCAGTCAGCCGCCCCGGCCCGACGCACTTTGACTGGCCCGCCGAAGCTGTTGGGGTCGGGCACACTGAGTGACCCTTCGGTACCATAGATCTCGATGCGCGGCACCTGGCCCGACCAGACGTCAAAACTGGTGGTGATCGTGCCGATGGCTCCGTTGTGGAACTCCATGATCCCGGCCACATGGGTGGGGATCTCCACCTGGATCTTCTGGCCGTACTTGGCCTGGCTGGTGATGGTGCGCTCGGGAAAGGTGATACGCGCTGATCCGGTGACCCGCTTCACCGGCCCCATCAGCACCACCAGGGCCGTGAGGTAATAGGGCCCCATGTCGAACATCGGTCCCCCGCCGTGGTGATAATAGAAGGCCGGGTCCGGGTGCCAGCTCTCGTGGCCGTGGCAGAGCATAAACGCCGTGGAGGCCACCGGATCGCCGATCCACCCGTCGTCGATGAGCTTGCGGCAGGTCTGCAGCCCACCGCCCAAAAAGGTGTCCGGGGCTGCCCCCAGGCGCAGGCCCTTCTTCTTGGCCAGGTCGACCATCTTCACGCCGTCCTCGCGCCAGACCGCCAGGGGTTTCTCGTTGTAAACCGCCTTGCCGGCCTCCAGGGCTGCCAGCCCCACCTCGGCGTGGGCCCGGGGGATAGTCAAATTGACGACGATCTGGATTTCCGGGTCGCTGAGCAACTCGTCCACTGTGCAGGCCTTGGGCACCCCGAACTCCTCGGCCCTGGCCTTGGCCCGCTCTGGCAACATGTCGGCGCAGGCCGCCACCTCGAGGATAGGGAAGGTCTTGGCGATCTTCAGATAGGCCGCGCTGATAGCGCCACAGCCGACGATACCGATCCTGGTCTTCTCGGTCATGCACCCCCATCCTTTTCTGTCAATGGCCGTATCCTCCGCCGGTGATGTACTGCTCCAATTGCCTGATGGTGATCGCCTGCTCGGTGATGATGGTCTTGACCACGTCGCCGATGCTGACGATGCCAACTACCTCTCCGTTGTCCATGGCCGGCAGATGGCGGATGCGTTTGCTGGTCATCAGCGCCATACACTCCTCCACGGTGTGTCCAGGCTCCACGTAATAGACCAGCGGGGTCATCAACTCGTCCACGGCGGTTGTCTTCGACGAACGCCCCTGAAGGATCACCTTGCGGGCATAGTCGCGTTCGGTGATGATGCCCACCAGCTTGCCGGCTTCCATCACCAGCAGGGCACCGATATTCTTCTCCGCCATCAGCTCCAGCGCCCGGTACACCGAGGCGTTGGGAGCGATGGACCAGATCTGCCCACCCTTGCCCTGCAAAAGCTCTCTTACCGTGCTCATCGCTGGCCTCCTTTGGGAGTTATCCGCCGCCGCCGCTCCTGTGTGTGGGTTGACTGTTGATGGCCGGTACGATACCCAAACCCCGGATACCGGGCAAATATTATACCCGCACCTCCCGCCCCTGGGCCGCGGATTCGTAGATGCCCACCAGGATGCGCTGCACCGCCAGCGCCTCGGCGAAACGCACCTGCGGCTCCCCTGCCCCCCGGATGGCGGCGACGAACTCCTCGTGTTCGGCCGCCGTGTAATTCTCTGGGTCGGCCTCCACCTCCAGTTCGTGAGGAACGATCTCACTTTGCTTTTCCAACTCCACCGTGTGATTGCCCTCTTTGGCCACCCCCAGCACCCCAAGGACCTCAAATCCTACGTTCCGATTGGTCGGATGGGTGAGCCAGCTGCCGTCGATGGACATGGAGGACCCATTGGCGAAGCGCACGTGGGCGTGGCCGAAGTCCTCTACCGTCACCTCGCTCACCGAACCCTCAAAGTTGATGGGCGGATCGGGCATCTTGTCGATGCGGCGGAAACAGGAGGCACTCACCGTCACTGGTTCGGGGCAGCCCAGCACCCAGATGGCCGCGTCGAGGATATGGACCACCGTGGCGGCCATCACGCCCCCAAACGAAAACTCCCGCCGGTGATGAAAGCGGCCCCAGGGGTAGTTCATAATGTGGCCGGCCCACACCCGGGTGTGGTAGATCTGGCCCAGGCCACCCTCGGCGATGAACTTCTTCAGCGCCCGGTCCACCCGATGCTGCCGGAGCTGAAAACCCATGGTGAAGAGCCGGCCGGCCTTTTTGGCCGCCTCGACGATGGCATCTGCCTCACCCCGGTCCATACACAAGGGCTTTTCGCACAACACATGGGCCCCGGCCTCAAAGGCGGCGATGCTCTGCCGGGCGTGGTACAGGGCCGGGGAGGCCACCACCACGTATTCTGGTTTCTCGGTCTTGAGCAGGGTATGCAAATCGGTGTACGCCTGGGGCACCTGAAAGTCCTGGGCTGCCTTTTTGCCTGCATCCTCGCTTGGATCGTACACCGCCACCACCTGGGCCTGGGGCACCATGGCCAGAGATCTGAGATGTTCCCGGCCCATTTCGCCGGCACCCAATACTGCGGTTCTTACCTTCACACATCCTCCTCTCTGTTTATTAGCAACATGTTTTCGCCTCCATCACCCCTTCACCTCCAACAAGATCTTCAAGCCTTCCTGCCGCTCGAATAGCTCAAAGGCCTTCTGCCAGTGATCCAGCGGCACTTCGTGGGAAATCAACCGGCGAGTGTCCACCTTGCCACCCTCCAGCAAATTGAGCGTGCGCTTCCAGGCCGTGGGTTTCTGGCCAAAAGAGCCGGCGAACTGGATTTCGCGCACCGCCACCTGCTCCAGGTCAATCTCGATGGCCTTCCCAAAGAGCCCCACCTGGGTGTACTTGCCGCCCTTGGCCACCAGCTCCAGGGCCAGCCTGGCCCCTGCGGCGCTGCCCGAACACTCCAGCACCACGTCGGCCCCGTAGCCCTCGCTCAGGTCCCGCACCCGTTCTCCCACGTCCTCCTGATCCACTACCGCGATGTGGTCTGCCCCCAGGGCGCGGGCCAACTCCAGGCGCGGGGCATCCTTCTCCAGACCGCAGATCAGCACCTGGCCGCCCTCGGCCTTGACCACCTGCAGGCAGAGCAAGCCGATGGCCCCAGGCCCGACGATGGCCACCAGGTCCCCGGCGCTGACGCGGGTCTGCTCACACACCGCGTGGACCACGCAGGCCAAAGGTTCGGCCAGGGCCCCGGCGCGGAAATCCACCCCTTCGGGAAGTTCCAAGGCGCAGCGGTCGGGCACCACACAGGTGGGGGCAAAGGCCCCGTCGTGCCAATACCCCATGGACTCGCGACGGATGCACAGGTTGATGGCCCCCTGCCGGCAATACCGACACACCCCGCAGATGCGCACACTGGGCATGGCCGTCACCCGCTGGCCCAGGCGCTCTTGCGGCACCCCCTTGCCGATCTCCACCACCCGGCCGCTGAACTCGTGCCCCAGCACCACCGGCACCCGGATGGGGATCTTGATCTCGTCGTGAAAGATGTGCAGATCCGAGCCGCAGATCCCAGCCGCCTCCACCCCGATGCGCAACTCGCCTGCTTCCAGCGGGCGTTCGGCGACTTCCCGCACCTCCATATGGCCCTGGCCACGGGCGAATTTTACCAATCCCTTCACCGGGCTATACTCCAGGCGATGGCTTGTTTATCTTCTGACCCTTGATCCGTTGCGGCCCCTAATTTAAACGCCGGCCCCCCTGCGGGCCAGGAGCACCCCATGCCACCCCCCCCGCCCTACGGCATCATCTACAACTGGGATGGCGCCCCCCATGGCTACGGGGAGGTGCCCCAGAGCCTGGAACACTTCCTCTCCAGGACCTATGCTCCTCTCCAAGACACCCAGGTGGGCGCCCACTTCTGGTGCGTGGGCGAACACGCCGCCCGCTGGCCCAGCCAGGTACTCGAACTTTTGGGCGATGTCCACCAGCGGCGCTACGAAAACGCCTACACCTATCTCTTTACCGAAAACGTGCGGCAAATGCTGGAACGGGAAGAAGATCCCCAGGCCGGCATCTTGCGCCGCGGACATGAGTTGGGGATTCAGGTGTACGCCTCCATCCGTATGAACGACAACCACTTCAACGGGGCTCAGGTCGAGGATCTTCCCACCCTGCACCACACGGAGATGACGCAGTTGCGCCGCGAGCACCCCGAGTGGCTGCTGGGCAAAGAAACCTCCGAGTGGTTCGCCCTTTCCTGGAACTTTGCCGTGCCCCAGGTCCGCGAGCACCGCTTGGCCCATATCGCCGAGGTCTGCCACAACTGGGAATGGGACGGGGTGGAACTGGACTGGCAGCGCCACGCCTTCCACCTGCCCCAGGACCAGGGATACCGGCTGCGTTACGTGCTCACGGATCTTCAAAGAGCCGTGCGCCGGCTCACCGACGAGCTGGCCCAGCAGCGGGGCCGCCCCTTCTACCTGGCCGCCCGGGTGGCCGGCGATTTGGCTACGTGCCTGCGCCTGGGCTACGATATCCACGCCTGGGTGGAGGAGGGCCTGGTAGACCTGCTCATCCCCGCTGGCGGCGCGGCCACGGACCCGGCGGTGGATGTGGCCAGCTTTGTCGATCTCTGCAAACCCCACGGCGTCCCGGTGTATCCCGGCTTCGACGGCGGCCTGCCCGATCCCTTTGTCGGCCCAGAGGACGCCCGCACCAAGGATCGGATGCGCACCCGGGCCATCGCCAGCCAGCACTACCAACTGGGCGCTGCGGGTATCTACGTCTTCAACTGGCACGCCAATGCCGATTCGCGGCGCGACCTGCTCACCCAGATCGGCTCGCCCCTGACCCTGCACCGCACCGACCAGATCCACGCCGCCACCCACCGCTTTATCCCCCACCAGGGCGATTGGCGCGGAGCCTACGACAACGACCGCCTCTGGGGCGAGGTGCCCGTAGCCCTCAAACCCACCCTCACCGGCTGCGGCCCCACCGCCCAGCTGCACATAGCCGAGGACCTGCGCACCAGCCCTCCCCAGGAACTCCTGCTGCGGGTGCGCCTAGACCAATGGGTGAAGGGCGATCAGGTGCGGGTCAAATGGGATGGAGTTGAACTGGATAACCTGGAAGTGCGCTACTGCTTCGCCTCAGACCCCCACCACATCTCCGAGGTGAGCAGCGCCATCTGGCTCTGCCGCAATCTCGATCCAAACCAGGTAAGCAAGGGTGCCCATACCGTCGAGGTCATCCTCGACCAGCGCCACCCCCAGGTGGCCTGCGACTTGGTGTTGACTGATGTGGAATTGGTGATCCGCTACTAGGAGAGGGGAGTATGCCAGACAAACTCCGCGTCGCCATCATCGGCTGCGGCCGCATGGGCCAGGAATATCTCCGGGCCTACACCACCTACCCCGACACCCAGGTCGTGGCCCTGGTCGACCCCCAACCCGACCGTCTCAAGGCTGTAGGTGAGCGCTTCGGTGTCGAAGCCCTCTTCTCCAACCCCGACAAGTTACTCGCGGAAATGGTCCCCGACGTGGCCGCGGTGGTCACCCCGGTCAAGTACCTCAAATACGCGGCCATCGCCTGCGCCCAGGCCGGGGTGAAGGGAATTTCAGTGGAGAAGCCCATCGCCGCCACCCTGGCCGACGCCGACGCCATGGTAAACGAGTGCGCCAGGCGGGGGGTGGTGTTTGCGGGGGGCAATCTGCAACGGGCGATGAACGAGGTGCAGGAGGCAGCGCGGCGTCTGCACTCGGGCGAATTCGGCGAGCTGGCCGGCGCGGCGATACACGCCTTTGGCGGCGAGATCTCCGGGGGCGGGTGTCAGCATATCTCCGTGCTGCGCCTCTTTGCCCAGGCCGAAGTCGAGGAAGTGCTGGCCTGGGGATCTCCCTCAGAAGTCCTGACCCAGGATCACGACACCGGCCTGACCATCAACGGCGTATTCTCTCTCAGCAACGGCCTGGAATGCCAGGTCTTCGGCACCGCCACCCCCTACCGGGGCGTGGATGTATGGACCCATCAGGATGCCCTGCTGCGCTGGGACTGGGCCCCACCCCAGGTCTATGTGGGTTTGGACACCACCGGCACTCGCCGGCAGCTCGACATCAAATACCCTCCGTACCAATGGAGCGAATTCAGCTACCTCACCGGCTCCATACGCTCCTTCCTGGCCGCGCTGAAGGGCCAGGGCACTCCCTGGATCAGCGGCCACGACCTGCGCCAGGCCCTCGAGGTAGCCATCGCCTGCCAACGCTCAGCCCGGCTGGGCCATGTGCCGGTGCGCCTGCCCCTGGAGGACCGCTCCCTGACTCTATACCCCTCGCCCTACCGCTGGCTGGGGGGCGATGTCACTGGCCTGCCCCAATCCGTGGCCGAGGCCAGGGATCAGAAGTAAGTGACGGCGCTAAAGAGCAGAGCCGCCCCTAAAAATAGGTGGCAGCGCTCAAAAGCAGCGCCGCACCTTGGGTCTGGTTATTAAAGGCGTCCCGGTTCCAGTTGCGCTGGTAGTCGAGCTTGAAGACCGTGTCTTCCTCTGGGCGGAAATTGAGGCCCAGGGTGAGCCGGCGCTGGCTGTCCCCGTCCTGGTCGGCGTCGAAATCCACCACCTCACCGCGGGCCACCCCAGTGAAGGCCGAAGCGGGCAGGGCCTTCACCAATCCCCGGCCCCAGTGGGAATTGAGCTGGAGGTAGAACCCCTGCTGGCTGTCGGCGAAGAGCGCGCTCTCCGCCGGGACATCGAGGGAAATCCGCCCATATTCGCCCAGCACCTCGAATCGCTGCCAGCTCCCTTCCCAATCCACTACCCAGATGCTCAGGTCGCGGCGTTCATCGATGCGCAGGCCATCCGCCATCCAGGTATTGTAGGGACCCGTGTGCGCCGAGAGTCCCACCTCCAGGGTCGGTACTGGACTGATTCCCAGCCGACCCACCCAGGAAGGGTGATTGTTGTTGTTCTCGAAATTCCCCCGCCCAGCAGGCACCCGCGTGCCCGCTGGATCGCCGGTGAGCACCTCCTCCCCCAGACCATTGACCCCGTAAACCTCGTAGGTGAACCGGGACCTGGCCGTGGGGAAGAAGGCCCCGTAGAATCCCATACCGGCCTCGGACAGGGTGGTGCCCAAAAGCTCGGTGCTGACCAGAGGCCGGTCGGTCAGGTCATTGGCCGGGCTGTCGTGGGCCAGGTTGAAGCGCCCCAGAGGAGAGAGGATGATCCCGCCCCGGAAGGTGAGGGCAGGATGGAGCTCAAAGTCTAGGGCCGCGATCTCCAACTTGATTTCTTCTCCGCCCTCCTCGAACTCCAATTCCGCGGCCACCCGCACCCGCTCCGAAACCGGGGTGTAGGTGAAGAGGTTGAAGCGTTCGGGCGCAAAAGTCAGTTCCTCAGTAACCCCGTCTTCGCGCTCGTAGCGGAAATGGACCTCGGCGTACCCGCCGATGCTGGTGCGCCCACTTGCCCGGGTGATGAAGGGTTTGTCTCCCATGCCGCCTTTGACAAAAGGCCGCTCCGGTACCTGAGCCTGCGCCGCCGGGGCCAGCAGCAAGACCGCCCTAGTACTTTACCCAATTTGGACATGGTTGCTCTCTTTCAGTCTATGGTGATTTCCAGGGTTTCTTCTTTCACTGCTACCAGGTACCGGGGAAGCGGCTTCTGCGCCGGCCCCCTGATTACCTCCCCCTCCCAGGAAAAACTCGACCCGTGGCAGGGGCAGATCAGGGCATTGCGCGCTGGCCACACCTGGCACCCCAGGTGGGTGCAGCGGGCGCTGAGCGCTCGGAACTCGCCGGTGCCCGTCCGGTGGATCAGGATGGGGTCATCGAGACGGGCGGCCCGCACCAGGGCATAGCCCTTTTCGGAGAACTCCGCCGGCAATTCGGCCAGGGGCACCAGCACCCGTCCCTGCTCCAGGCGGCCTTGGTACGCAACCGTGGCCGCACAGCCGCATAACCCACTGCCTAACAGACACAGAAACTGTCTGCGATCCATCTCAGAGCGATCCGAGGAAGGCCAACAGGGCCTGCTGTTCGGCACTGCCCAGCCCCACATAGGCATCTCTAGAAGCCTGGGCCTCCCCTCCGTGGGCGCGGATGGCCTGGTCCAGAGTGGTGGCCCGGCCGTCATGAAGAAAAAAAGCCTTCCCTCCCAGGGATTCCGCCACCAGGCGCGTGCCCCACAGGGGCGCCGTGCGCCATTCGCTGCCCGTGGCATCTCCATCCGGCCGATCATCCGCCAGCCCAGGCCCCATGTCGTGCAGCAAGAGATCTGAATAGAGGCGCGCCTCCTGCTGGCTCAACTGCGGGATCCAGTGCAATCCGGTTTTCATGGCCGGCACATGGCAGGACGCGCACTGGAGCTGGGCGAAAACCACTTCTCCCTGCGCCACCGACCCCGTCCGCTCCCCCTGGTCTGAGGGGGACAGGAGTCGCACGTACATCACCGTCTGCAACACCGTGGCGGCCGGGATCTCGGGGTCGGGGACCTGGTCGCCCAGGGCCACGCTGCCGGCCTGGGGGTGGGGGTTCTCCTCAGGCAGAAAATCACTGGTGATGCCGATGTCCTGCTGGTACGCCGCCGACACCTGCTGCACTAGGGAGGAAACCTGGGCTTTGCGCGAGAAACGCCCCAAGTGCAGGCCTGGTCCCCCTCCCACATGGCTCTCTGGCACGAAGTCCGGGGCGGTGACCCAGTTGGCCCTGCCGGAAATGCCGTCGCCATCGCGGTCTTCGGGGTCCTCGCCAGCCAGGATGGTCTCCACGGGGATGGCTTCGATCAGCCCCGTGCCAAAAACCGGGGGCGGCAACCGGAAAGACTTATCGACCCCGGCGGGCACCTCTTCGAGAGGGACACCCGGAATGGACTTGTCCTGGTGTTGAGGCCCGCCCTGGTCGCTGAGCAAATCACCCGCCCTGCTGAAGCGAAAAAACGCTCCTGCGGCGTACCCCGGCCATCCCCTGGATGGCAGCCCTCACAGCTGAGGCTGTTGAAGATGGGCCCCAGGCCCTCGGCCACCGTGAAGACCCTGCCGAAATTCTCGTCCCCCTGGATAAAGGCCGCGTTCAGGCCGCCCGGCAGCTCGTCCATGGGTGAGGAGAAAGTATCCCCGGCAAGCGGTGCGCTGGTCATGACCTGGTCGCAGCCGGCTATGCCAATGAGCGCGACGGCGGACAGAAAAACAGCTACACATTTCATGGAGCACCTCTCTATAAGGATTTTAGCTTGAGCTTTTTTTAAATTTAGCTTTGGCTAAAAAATATCTTCCCACTCTAACTGTCAACTGCTTGTCCACCGCCCCAGACCGCCCTATCTTTGCCTTCCCCCCACGAGGAGATGTTAGATGAAAATCGCCGCGATCGAACAGTTTTCCCCCCTCCCACGCGTGCGCCTGGTGAAGATCACCACCGACACCGGGCTGGTGGGCTGGGGCGAGACCACCCTGGAAGGCAAACCGCTCAGCACCACCGCCGCCGTCGAGGAGTTGAGCACCTACTTTGTCGGCAAGAACCCCCTCGACATCGAACACCACTGGCAACATGTGTACCGCTCCGCCTTCTTCCGGGGGGGCAATGTGCTGATGAGCGCCCTGTCCGGCATCGACCAGGCCTTGTGGGATATTGCCGGCAAGCACTTCGGCGCGCCGGTATATCAGCTCTTGGGAGGGGCCGTGCGCCAGCGTATCCGAGTCTATGCCCACTGGGGCATCGGGGATCTGGGCACCCAGGGCCAGGAACAGGCCCGCAAGCGGCTGGAGTGGCTGCAAAAAAGGGGGGGCTATCAGGCCTTCAAAGCGGGCCCGGGCGGCAAGTGGCGCGGCCACGAACCCCCGGCCGTGATCGACGAATTTGTCAAACGGGCCTACATGATGAGGGAATGGGTGGGACCGGAGGTAGAACTGGCCTTCGACTTCCACGGCAAGATGACCCCGGCCCTGGCCGTGGAGATCTGCCATGAGCTGAAGGGCATGCGCCCCATGTTCGTGGAGGAGCCGGTGCCCCAGGAAAACGCCGACGCCCTCAAATGGGTGGCCGACCACGTGACCTTCCCCATCGCCACCGGCGAGCGCCTGCTCACCCGCTGGGGCTTCCGCGACATTCTGGAGAAACAGGCCGCCGCCTATCTTCAACCGGATATCTCCCATGCCGGCGGCATCACCGAACTCAAGAAGATCGCCAACATGGCCGAGGTGTACTACGCCCACCTGATGCCCCACTGCGCCATCGGCCCGGTGGCCTTCTCCGCCTCGCTGCAGGTAGACGCAGTCTGCCCCAACTTCCTCATCCAGGAGCAGATCGACCAGGGATTGGGGGGCGGGCTGCTTCAGGAAGACTGGCAGGTGAAGGAGGGGCACATCGACCTACCCACCCGACCTGGACTGGGCTTTGAGATCGACGAAGAGGCGGTGCGCCAGCGCTGCGAGTACACCGAGGAGTTGGGCGGGGAGTTCTACCACCCCGCCGATGGCAGCGTGGTGGATTGGTGATGGACACCAGCCTGGCAAACGCCGTCAAAGCAGCGGTGAGCCCCCAACGCCTGACCGACACTGCCCTGGCCCTGGTCGCCATCCCCAGCCCCACCCGCAGCGCCGGCCCGGTGGCAGATGAACTGGCGCGTATCCTGACGGCAGACGGGTTTGAATTGGAGCGGCCAGTGGCCGACTGGCCCGAGGCCCCGGCAGTGGTGACCCGCCTGGACAGCGGCAGTCCCGGGCGAATCCTACAATTCGACGGGCACCTCGACACCGTCCACCTGCCCTTCATCCCTGCCCGCCTCGAAGACGGAGTGCTGTACGGATCGGGGGCCTCGGACATGAAAGGCGGGGTCGCCGCGTGTGTGGAAGCCCTGCGGGCCCTGCGCGAAACCGGTGCCCTGACCAATGGCCAGGTGCTGCTGACCACCCACGATCACCACGAAGGCCCCTGGGGAGATCGCCGGCAGCTCAAGGCCCTGATCAGGGAGGGTTATGTGGGCGACGGGGTGCTCTTGCCCGAATACCTGGCCACCCCCCTGCCAGTGGCTGGTCGCGGCCAAGTTATTTTTGAGGTACGCGTGCGCCGGGTGGGCGAACCCGTACACGAGGTACTGCAACCGCCCGGCACGCCCAATGTGCTGATGGCCGGCGCCGAGCTGGCCCTGCGATTGCGCGCCCTACACGAACGCCTGCAGCGACACACCCATGCACACGCCGGGGCCGACTCCTGCTTTGTGGGCCGGCTCTCCAGCGGGGAGATCTACAATCAGGTGCCGGTGGAGTGCATGTTGAACGGCACCCGGCGCTGGGTGCAGGCCGGCACCGTGGAGGCAGTGCGCGCCGAATTCGAGCAGCTCCTGGCGGAGCTGGCCCGCGACACCGGCACGCAGGTGGAGTTGGATTTCTCCATCTCCGGAGACGCCTTTGCTATTTCCCCTGCCGACCCGCTGGTGGCCGCGTTCCAGACCGCCCACCAAGCCGCGACCGGTGCGCCTCTGCCCCTGGGCGGCAAACCCTTCATGGACGACGGCAACACCTTTGTGGCCCTGGCCGGCATCCCCGCCCTCACCCACGGGCCGGCGGCCACCGGGGCCCACACCCTGGATGAGCGGGTCAGCCTGGACGAGCTGGTGCGCGTAGCCCAGGTCTACGCGCTGACGGCGCTAGCCTATTGCGCGGCCTGAGCGGCCAGTGACACGAGTGTTGGGTCTAGGCCACAACGAAGGGTAGCTTCCATCTCACCAACTTCGAGCTGAGGAGACTTCCCTATAACCGAAACCATCAGCATCAGAAAGTTCCTCCTTGCGATCCGAGAATTGCCCTCCGACAAATCACGCAAAAATCCCGGCAAGTGGTATGGCACCCAGAAAGTCCACTGGATCGGTTGGCTGGAGGAGTATGGGGGCCCGGGTGCCTATAACCGCAAACCCTCGACCTCGAAGAAGGATGCCCGGTATGCCTACAACCACATCATCGAGCCCAAGATGCTGCTGTGGCTCGTCAAGGCAGCTGGCGTAGATCCGGAGATCGTCAGGTTGGCCGGGAAAGCCAAAGCGCAGCCCGGATCAATAGGCCAGCCGCTCTGGACCCCCGGCGAAAGGAGGAGACGTGTATGCCCTCCAGAAGGTTCGACCAAATCGCCTCTCGCCCGGCGTTCCCGGTGATCGTCATCGGTGCCATCATCGGTTCAGGAGCGGTGGCTGTGAAGTTGTACCCTTTACCGTACTTTTTGCAGATTATATCAAAATATAGTATAATTTGGTACGTGGTCGATCAACACATCAAAACGAGTTGCCAAGCAGATAATGGGATTGCCCGAGGTGGCGGTGTGGCAGGTAGAAGACAAGTCTATTCGCCTAGTGGAGGTGGTTTATGTCGGTACTCACGAAAAAGCGCCCTACTGAAAACACCCTGATTCGGGCGCGCATAACTCTGCCCGTGGCGAAGTGGGCTGAGACGCGCAAAGCCCTGCGCGCCCTCAAGGTCAAAATTGAAGAAGAGGATGAGCTGATTCCCTGGCGGGAGGCGTTCCCCGACCTGAAGGACGAGGACATGCCCGGCTTGCACCTCCAGACTGCACGGAACTACTGCGGCTTGACCCAGGTGGCCTTGTCGCAGAAAACCGGCATCCCACAGCGGCACCTGTCGGAGATGGAGAACGGTAAGAGGCCCATTGGCAAGAAACTGGCGCGGACCTTGGCTGAGATCCTGAAAACCAATTATCGGTTTTTCTTGTGATCGGCACCTTCACCTGCAAGGCTGGGAGGTTCACCCTGGAGGATGACGGCATTGGGACCGGCAACAACGCCCAGGCGGTGCAGTACCTGAATCTGGCCTATTCGACTAAGCCGGCTGGCCCGGCAATCTCCTCGAATTCTGGCTCTGGGTTGCCTGCCTGGACGATCATTTCCACGATGCGGTTGGTGCCCCGCCCCCATTGCTCGACCTATCCTCGCCTTAAAATACCCTCTATGAACCCTCGCCCCCTACTTCCGCTCCAAAATCCTCCTCAGAAAAACCCTAGTCCGCTCCTCTTGCGGGTTCCCCAGCACCTCCTCCGGCGTCCCCCGCTCCACCACCAGCCCCTGGTCCATGAAGAGCACTGCGTCGGCCACTTCGCGGGCAAAACCCATCTCGTGGGTGACCACCACCATGGTCACGCCTTCCACCACCAGATCATGCATGGTTTTGAGCACCTCGCCCACCCACTCTGGGTCCAGGGAGGAGGTGGGTTCATCGAAGAGCAGCACCTCGGGTTCCATGGCCAGGGCCCGGGCAATGGCCACTCGCTGCTGCTCGCCGCCCGACATCTCCTGTGGATGAGCCAGCATCCGCGCTCCCACCCCCACCTTATCCAATAAAGCCGCCGCCCTTTCGCGCGCCACCCCTTCGCTCAGGCCCAGCACCCGCTGCGGCGCCAGAGCCACGTTGTCGATGGCACTTAGATGGGGAAAGAGGTGGAAGCGCTGGAAGACCATGCCCACCTGCTGCCGCACCCGGTTGGCATCCACGCCGGGCCCTGAGATCAGCTCGCCGTCCAGTAGCACCTCGCCGGCGGTGGGCCTTTCCAGCAAGTTGAGGCAGCGCAGCAAGGTGGACTTGCCGCAACCCGAAGGTCCCACCACCACCACCACCTCCCCTTTGACCACACTCAGATCTACCCCTCTGAGCACCTCCAGAGAACCGAATTGCTTGTGCAGACCGCGCGCTTCCAGTACCGGAGTGCTCATCCTGCCCTGCCCTTTCCGTAGCGTTCCTCCATCCAGGAGGCCAAGCGGGTCAACAGGAAAGTGGCCCCAAAGTAGAAGAGCGCCACCATCGGCCACACCGCCAGCGGATCGGCGTACCGGCCCGCCAGCTCCTGGCCGGCCCGGGTCAGTTCGGTCAGCCCCATCACCGAGACCAGCGACGAATCTTTCAACATCGCCACCGCCTCATTGGTCAGGGGCGGCACCATGCGCCGCAGGGCCTGGGGCAGCACCACGAAACGCATGGATTGGGAGGCATTCATCCCGAGGGAGCGGGCTGCCTCGCTCTGCCCCCTATCGATGGAGAGCACCCCGGCCCGGCAGATCTCAGCGATGTAGGCGCTGGCATTGATGCCCAGCGCTGCCACCCCGGCAGCCCAGGCCGAGAGGGTGAGTCCGATGGCCGGCAGCACAAAGTAGGCGAAGAAGATCTGCACCAGCAGCGGGGTGCCGCGCAGCAGCTCCACGTAGGTCGCCGCCAGCCACGACACCGGCCGGTACGGCGCCAGGCGCAGGAGCGCCACGGCCAGGCCCAGGGGCAAGGCCAGCACGTACGCTGCCGCAGTCAGTTGCAGGGTCCAGATCAGGCCCTTCCACAGCACAGGCCACAACTGGTCGGCCAGCGATGGCCCGCTCTCCTCCTTCTTCCCCGCCCCGAACCACTTGGCGTGCATCTGCGCGTACTCCCCCTCGGCCCGCACCTGGGCCAGAGCCTGGTCCACCGCAGCCACCAGCTCGCCATCCTCCTTGCGCAGGACAAAACCGTACTGGTCCTGGGTGAGCATCTCGCCCACCATCTTGAGGCCGGGGAAACTGCGCGAGATCATCCACTGGATGGTGGGCGCATCCCCCACCACCGCGCTGATGCGGCCCTCCTGGCAATCGAGCAGGGCCAGGTCCATGGAGGCGTACTTGCGGATATCCACCCCGCCCTGGCGTTCGAGCATGTACTGGGAGGTGGTGTTGATCTGCACCCCGGCGGCCTTGCCGGCCAGGTCCTCGGGCTTGAGAATGCCCCCTTCGTCCGTGCGCACGCAGAGGATCTGGCCGGCGTCGTAATAGGGGGCGCAGAAGGCCATCTCCGCCTGCCGCTCCGGGGTGATGGTCACCGCCGAGATGATCATCTCGTACTTGCCGGCGATCAGCCCTGGGAAAATCCCGTCGAAGCTGACATTGGTCCAGACCACCCGCACCCCCAGCCGGCGGGCTACCTCTTCACCAAGTTCGATGTCGAAACCTTCGTACACCTCCCCCACCTTGCTTTCAAAGGGCGGGTAGGTGGCGTCCGTGCCGATGTGGATCTCCCCACTGCGCCGCACGCGGTCCAGACCGCTCTCCCCCCAGCAAGGCCAGGCCAGGAGGCACACCCAGACCAGCGCACTCAAGTATCGTCTACCGCTCATAGGCTCTTTCCGCCATCCTCGCCGCTATGGGCGCCCACCTGGACGCCGTATATTTATACGCATTCCGCAATCCCAGAGAAAGTGCCCAACCGGAGAATCCCGATGAAACTCGATGCCCGCCAGGAACGATTATTGCGAAACACCTTCCTCGATTACCAACAGACCTCCGCCTTCATTGCCAACCCCCTCATCATCCACCGGGCCTCGGGCCTCTATTATTGGGACGTGGAGGGCAAACGCTACTTCGACGGCATCGGCGGCATCTTTGTTGCCACCCTGGGCCACGGCCACCCCCGCGTGTTGGAAGCCATGCGCCGGCAAATGGAGAAGCTCAGCTTTGCCCCGCCCATGCACGGCCCGGCGGACATCACCCTCGATTTTATCGAGCGGTTGGGCCGCTCGACGCCAGGCAATCTGAACTTCATCAAACCCTTCAGCGGCGGCTCCGAGTCCGTCGAGGCAGCCCTCAAATTCGCCCGCCAGTATTTCAAACAAACCGGCAGGCCGGGCAAATACAAGTTCGTCAGCCGGTACCACGGGTACCACGGCGCCACCTTTGGGGCCATGGCCGCCAGCGGCACCGGCAAACGCAAGACACCTTTCGAGCCGCATCTGCCCGGTTTCCTGAAGGTGTTCCCGCCCACCTACTACCGGGACCGCTTCCCCTCCTGGGAGGAATGCAACCGTTTCTGCGCCCAGATGTTCGAGGACACCATCCTCAACGAGGACCCCGACACCGTGGCCGGCGTCATGCTCGAACCCATCGGCAACACCGGCGGCATCATCACCCCCACTGAGGAGTACTTCGCGCTTATCCGCGCCATCTGCGACCGCCACGACGTGCTGCTGATCTTCGACGAGATCATCACCGGCTTTGGCCGCACCGGCAATATGTTTGCGGCCCAGACCTTTGGGGTGATTCCAGATATCATCTGCGGAGGCAAAGGCCTGTCGAGCGGGGCCATGCCCCTGGGGGCGATGATGGCCCGAGAGGACATGGGCGGGGCTTTCCTGGGTGCCGAGGAGGATGGGGTGAACTTCGCCCACGGCCACACCTTTGCCGGCAATCCCCTAGCCTGCGCCGTAGGCATCGCCGTACTCGACGAGATCGAAGAAAAGGGGTTGGACCAGCAGGCTCGCCAACTGGGCGATTACCTGACTGCCCGCCTCGAAGGTCTCAAGAAGTACGGGGTAGTCCGCGAGGTGCGCGGCCGGGGCCTGTTGCGCGGAGTAGAGCTAGTGAAGGACCCCAAAACCCTGGAGCCCTTCCCCGAACTGGGCAAGGCCCTCAAACGCACGGCCCTCGACAACGGGCTGATCTTGAGGGTCGATCCGAACTGGTTCGCCGTGGCCCCGGCCCTGATCGCCACACCAAGTGACCTCGATGAGTTGTGTGACCTGATCGAAAAAAGCCTGGTGCAAGCCTTGGCCCAGGTGCGGACCTGAGATTCCAGTGGACCCCATACGCCTGACCCGCCGGGCCTTCCTCGGCCATACCCTGGCCACCGGGGCCCTAGCCCTGGTGGCGCGCCCCTCTACCGGTGAGGAATCCATGCCTTCATTTGCATTGGCAGAAGCCACCATCGCCAACCTGCAAGCCGCCATGCAGGCCGGCCAGCTCAGCACCCATACCCTAGCCGAACTGTACCTCGAACGCATCGAGCGCCTCGACCACAGCGGCCCGGGCCTCAACTCCGTCATCGAACTCAACCCCGAAGCGCTCGACCTAGCCCGCTCCCTCGACCAGGAGCGCCGAGACCGGGGTCCGCGCGGCCCCCTGCACGGCATCCCCCTGCTGCTCAAGGACAACCTCGACACGGCCGACCACATGTTGACCACGGCAGGCTCCCTGGCCCTGGCCGGCACCATCGCCCCCCGCGACGCCTTCATCGTCCAAAAGCTGCGCGCTGCCGGGGCCCTGATCCTGGGCAAGACCAACCTGAGCGAATGGGCCAACTTCCGCGCCTCGCGCTCCACCGCGGCTGGAGCGGCCGGGGCGGTCAGACCCGCAACCCGTACGCCCTGGACCGCAACCCCTCCGGCTCCAGCTCTGGCTCTGGGGTGGCGGTCTCGGCCAACCTCTGCGCCGCAGCCCTCGGCACCGAGACCGACGGCTCGATTGTAAGCCCCGCCACCGCCAATGGCATCGTCGGCCTCAAGCCCACTCTGGGCCTGGTCAGCCGCAGCGGCATCACCCCCATCGCCCACAGCCAGGACACCGCCGGCCCCATGACCCGTACGGTGGCCGACGCCGCCCTCCTGTTGGGTGTCCTTGCCGGCACCGATCCCCGCGATCCAGCCACGTCGTCCTGTCCCGCCCTGCCCGACTACCCGGCCACCCTCGACCCGGCCGGCCTCAAGGGCGCCCGCTTGGGGGTGGTGCGCAACTGCTTCGGCTTCAGCGAAACCGTGGACCACCTGATGGAAGAAAGCCTGGCGGCTCTCAGGCACCTGGGCGCTGAACTGGTCGATCCGCTGGAACTGGCCAATCTGGGAAAATACGACGACTCGGAACTAGAGGTGCTGCTCTATGAGTTCAAGGCGGACCTCAATTCCTACCTGGCCGGTCGCCCCGGCGCCCCGGTCCAATCCTTGGCCGAACTCATCGCCTTCAACGAGACACACGCCGAACAGGAACTGCCCTACTTCGACCAGGATATCCTGGTCAAAGCCCAGGCCAAGGGGATCTCACCAGCCCCGATTATCTGCTGGCCCTGGAGAAAAACCACCGCCTCTCGCGCAGCGAAGGCATCGACGCCCTGCTGAGCGCCCACCACCTGGACGCCCTGGTCGCCCCCACCGGCGGCCCGGCCTGGCTCACCGACCTGGTCAACGGCGACCACGGCGTCGGGGGTTGCTCCACCCCAGCAGCAGTGGCCGGATACCCCCATATCACGGTACCCGCCGGCTTCATCCACGGCCTACCCGTAGGTCTCTCCTTCTTCGGCGGGGCCGGGAGCGAAGCCACCCTCCTCCGGTTGGCCTATGCCTATGAGCAGGGTACAAAGGCCCGCCGGCCCCCGCAGTATCTGGCTACCGCGCAGTTCTAGGAGAAGATCTGCCAGGTCGGCTTGATCACCAACTCGGGTATACACGCCCTGGCAGGAAGGCCGGCGACAAAGAGGGTGGCGGCGGCCACGTCCTCGGGTTGCAACATGCGGGCCCGATGCTCCTGGCTCACCGGCTCGGGACGCACATCGAGGATGGGGGTTTCCACCTCGCCGGGGCAGATGGCGCAGGCCCTGATCCCATATTCCCGCTCCTCCTCGTTGATCACGTGGGTCAGGGCCATCAGCCCGTGTTTGGCTGCCGAATAGGCCGCCCCTGCCAACTTGCTGGCCCGCAGCCCGGCAATGGAGGAAATATTGACGATCACCCCGCCCCGCCGCTGGCGCATGGCCGGCAACACCGCCTGAGCGCAGTTAAAGGCACCGGTCAGGTTGGTCGCCAGGGTGAGATCCCAGTCCTCCGGACTCACCTCAGCCATGGAGCGCGGATTGGTGTTGGTGCCGGCATTGTTGACCAGGATGTGGGCCGCACCCAGGCTCGCTTCGACCTTGGCCACCATCACCCGCACCGCCTCCCGCTCCCCCACGTCGCAGCCCAGCAAGAACACCTGGCCGGCGGGCAATCCGGCCCCGGCTTCCTCCAATTTCTCCAGGCGGCGTCCCACCAGCGCCACCTTGGCCCCCTCCCGCACAAATCCTTCGGCGATGGCTCTGCCAATGCCAGTGCCTGCCCCAGTGACGATCACCACTTTTTCGGCGAACTGTCCCATGTTTCCTCCCCTATCTTTTTAGATGACGCCGCAGATCTTCCACCTGCTGCCGCACCTTTTGGGTTCGGGTGTTTTCCGGCGGATTCAACGCCAGGTAGTGCTCGTACGAAACCAGGGCCTCTTCCCCTTTACCCAGGAGAATCAGCGCCGTGCCCTGGTCGCACCAGACCTGGGCGTTTCCCGGCTGCAGCTTCAACACCTGCTGGTAGGTAACCAGGGCCTGCTGGAATTTGCCCGCCCCGGCCTGCGCCGCCCCCAGCAGCACCCAGAAATTGGCCTGCTTCGGCTCCAGCACCACTGCTCTTTCCAGGGCCGCCACCGCTTCGACCGCCCGCCCGGAGCGGAGGTTCACCTTGCCGATATTGGCGTAGGCCACTCCCAATTCCGGCTCGAGCTGGGCTGCCTTGCGGAAGGCGGCCAGGGCCTCGGCATTGCTGCCCAGGGCGTCCAGGCACTCCCCCAGGGCATTGTAGATCAGCCCCGATTCCCGCCCCCCCCGGAGGGCCTGCTCGTAATAGGCCCTGGCCTGGACCCAGTTGCCCTGCCGGCGGGCCTCGTCCCCCAGGTGCAGTTGGATCTCCCCTTCGCCCTCGCCTGCCTGCGCATAGGCCTCGCGGGCCTCATTTTCGCGGCCCCACCCACTCATCAACTCGCCTTTGAGCAGCCAGAAGGCCCGCTCCTGGGGCCAGCGTTCCTGCGCTTCAGCGATCACGGTCAACGCCTCGTCGGGCCGGTCGCGCAGGGCCTTGATCAGCCCTTTGTACGCCTCGGCACTGTCGGGCTCCAGTGTTATGGACTCCCTGAAGGCGGCAGCGGCCGAATCTGGCTGTCCCAATGTCAAGAAGGCCTTGCCCAGGTTGTCGTAGATGGAGGTGTGCGGTTGGATCGATAGCGCCTGCCAGTACTCAGCCAGGGCCTCAGCCGAGTGCCCCTGCAACAGATAGGCATAGGCCAGATTGTTGTGGGCTTCAATCAGGTCGGGCCGGATCTCCAGGGCGCGCCGATAACTGGCAGTGGCCTCCTCCAACCGATCTTGTTGCAAATAGGCGGTGCCGATATTGTAATGGGCCCGGTCCAGTTCGGGATTTAGTTCCAGGGCCCGGCGGCTGGCGGCGATGGCCTGGTCATACTGCCCGGCTGCCAGGTAAGCCTTGCCCAGATTGACGCGGGGCCGCGCCATCAGCGGCCCTTTGGCGGCTGCGTCAGCCCACAACGAGATTTCATCCCGCCAGGCCTGGTTGCGCACCAGGCAGAGCAGCACCAGGGGCAGCAGGGTCAATAACCACGCTCGCCCCAGCCAGCGGCTTAGCTCCCCCAAACCCAGGGCCAGAGCTGCCAGGGGCAGGTACAGGCGGTTCTCGTTGACCAGCACGTTGAGGGGCACCAGCGACGAGGGCAGCAGAGCCAAGGCCGCCCAGCCAACACAGAAGAGGGCCAACCGGCTTTGCCCCCGCACCAGTACCAACCCCACGGAAACCAGCAGCAGCAGGGCTAGCACCACAGGTCCATCCCCCCACCCGTGGGCTACCGAGAATTGCGGCTCTACGCTCAGGCGCACCGGCTCGATCAGCGTCCACCCATAAAAAACCGCCGCCTTCAATTGGGTGGCCCACTGACTGCCCAGGGACCTGACCGGCTCCCCCACCGCCTTGCCTAGGATGGCCCGCGTGCCGAGTAGGTACAGGACCGACAGCACGGCCGGGCCGGTCAGCAACGACCAGGTCCGTCGCGGAGCCAACAACACCAGATACAGAGCGGCGGCCAGGGGAAAGGTGAAGGCGATTTCCTTGCTGGCCAGTCCCGCCGCAAAGCAGAGCAGTACCCAGAGTTTGGTCTTTAGATTTGCCCCTTCCTCGGCCCCGCGCACCACCCACCACAGGCCCCACAAATAAAAAAAGGTAGATAGCAACGCCGAACGGCTGCTGATATAGTTGACGGGCTCGCTGACCACCGGATGACAGAGAAAGAACAGGCAGGCCAGCCAGGCGCCACGGCCCACCAGTCGGCGCCCCAGCAGCCAGACCAGCCAGGCATTGGCCAGATGCAGAGCCAGGTTGACCAGGTGGTAGCCCCAGACCTCGTATGCCCCCAGCGTATAATTGATGGCGTAGGTGGTGAGCAGCAGGGGCCGGTACATACGCGCTTCGGGCATGACCGAAAAAGCCCCTGGGTCCACGAAAAAATTCGGGATTCCGGTCAGGGTACGCAGATGGGGGTTGTCGACGATGGAATGGGTATCGTCGTAGTGAAAGCTGTTGCCGAGGGTGTTGCCAAATAGGGCGAGGCCGCCAGCGAGGATCAGGGCTAGCGGGGTGCGCCGCAGTAATTCCTTCATCGAGTTATCGCGATTTCTGCAACTTGAGAAATACCTCCCGGTCCTCGGGCCGGGCGCCCAGTAGCAGGACCCCGCCAAAAACCACCGCGCCCACCAGCACCTGCGCCAGCGGCGGGCCCACCAGGAGGGCCACGCCCCAGCCACTCAGGCCGGCCAGCGCTGACACCAGGGCCACCCGTCCCAGGTGGGCCCAGGGCAGGAGTTGGCGCACCCCCCAACCCAGATGCGAGGCGATGAGGCCCAGCAGCACCGCCACCTGGGCATAGGTGGCGATGACCGTGGCTAAAGCCGGTCCCAAGAAAGCCCATGCCGGCCACCCGGTCAAGAGCGCCTTTGACAGCAGTACGCTCAGCACAATGTTGAGGACCAGATCACCAGCGCCCACCCACCAGGCCCAGCGCGCCTTGCCCATGCCCACCAACAGGGGGTTGTAGATGGCGCAGCGCAAGGGCAGGGCCAGCAGAAAGATCCGCATCACCCAGGCGCTGTTCACGTAGGCCAATGGCAACAACACGCTGATGAGGGGTCCGGCCAGAAAGAAAAGCAGGAAGAAGGCCGGCAACACCACCAGCGAAAGCCGGCGCACCGCCTCGGACCACAACGCGGCGATGTCCGCCCGGCGTCCCTCGCTGTACAGGCGGCTCACCTGGGGGATGAGCACCGTGGTCGCCGAGGCCAGCAACAGACTCACCGGGATTTCGATGGCCCCCAGATCGTAAAAGGCAAAGGTCTCGGTGGAAAAAAACCAGAGCACCACCAGGCGGTCCACAGCCCGTGACAAACTGCCCACCACGTCCCCCAGGGCCACCGGCAGGCAGTAGTGCAGATAGGCCCCCAACCCCTCACCGCTCCAGCCAACTGTCCGCCACCCCACTGCTCTGGACACCAGCCAGGCGGCGGCAGCCAGGCGCACCCCACCCAGCAGCGAGAACCCCCACAGCACGGTTTGCACCTGCCACGCCCCGACCAGCGCGACCACTGCCAAGCCCAGTTGGGCCGCCGCCATGCCCATGCCCAACCAGGCCTGCCACTGGGGCCGCCCCGCCGCCACTAGGGCCGGCTCGGCCAGGCCGCCGGCGATCCAAAAGCAGGCATAGGGCATAAAGGCACCCAGGTAGAGCTGGAGTTCCTGGGTGAGAGGCCGGGTCTCAAAATCGAGGAGGAAGGACAGGTACGGGCCACCCCAGGTGAGGAGCAGGCCCAACAGGAGGCCCGAAAGGGCCAGGCACAGGCCGGCCTGCAATACCAGCGCCTGCTGGCCAGCGGTCTTGAGCCTGGGGAAGAAGTAGAGGAAACTGGTGGGAAATCCGAGCAGGAAAAAGGGGAAGAGGGTGTTGGCCAGGTACCAGACGGTCCGGTAAATACCCATTTCCGCCGGCGTCCAGTTCCAACTGAGGAGGGCGGAGACGGCAAAGGTGCTGAGCGCGAGCGCGCCCCGCCCGATCGCCACCAGGCCGATCTGGCGGGTCAGCGCCGGCCCACTCATCTCAACTGGTCTTAACGGCCAGCATGCCCAGGAAGGCCGGCCGGCCCACCAGGGCGATGCTCAGGCGGTCCAGACCGCGCCAGGCCCAATAGGGCCAGGTCCGGGTCCAGCGCGGCAGACCGATTAGTTCCAGCGCCTTATTGTTGACCAGCAGGAAAGCACCGGGTACCAGACCCTGGCCGCGCAGACAGGCAGCCAGCTTGTGCTCGTCGAAGCTGTGCAGATGGGCGTTGGCCGGGGTCAGGCGGTTGCAATGGATACATAGATGTTCGACGATGGTCTCGCGGTACGGCACGCTGACCAGCAGGCGGCCACCTGGCCGCAACAGGCGCCCCACCTCGGCAAGGGCCACCTGCAAGTCCTCGAGGTGTTCGGCCACCTCCGAAAGCACCACCGCGTCAAAGCTGCCCGCGGCAAAGGGCAGGTGGTACACGTCAGCCACCTGGAAATGGCCCACCTTGGGATACCTGGCCCGCGCCCCAGCGACGCCGGAGAACGCGATATCCGCCGCCCACACTTGGGCCCCTGCCCGCTGGCAGCGGTCGGCCAGCCACCCCGAACCGCACCCCATATCCAACAGCTTTTCTCCGGCACTGAGCCGAAGCAGACGCACCAGGGCCTCGAAACGCCGCTCTTCAGAGGCGCGGCGGGTCGGTGGCAGGGCCTGGGGATCGACGATGGCCTCTGCATCGACCCGGTAGTGGTGCCGGTAGTCCTGAAGCCGACGGCTTTCCGCCGCGCTGTGGCTCATCGCCGGGCTTCAGCTCCCTTGACAGGCACCGGTCTCAGTCGCACTTTCCTCATCTGTTCAGCCAAAAAAAAACCTGCCCGCACCACTAAGGGCAAGCAGGAAAAGCACCTACTGGGAGCGTCGCTCAAGCGTTGCCCTCGACCGACTGCATCACCTGTAGGCGCTCATTGGTCGAATTATTGCCCGAATTCGTCGGCTCCTTGAGCAAGCTCTCGAGGATGCGCACCGCGTCTCTCAGGTGGTTCAGACGCGCCTCCAATGCTTCTTCTTTGGTCTTGATGGTCTCGTACTCGCCCTCGGCGTCTTCCAACTTGCCGCGCAATTCGATGATACGCGGCTTCATGTTTCCGAGTCTGTCCTTCAAATCCTTGATGCGCAACGAGGTCACCAGTTTGGTGCCCGGAACGCACATCATCGAAATGATAGCCCAGATCATAGCTTACCTGACGGATGCCCAAGGAGGTGCAGGGAGTGAGACAAAGGAGCGGCATCCTTTCGCCGCTAAAGATATACTAATTTTGGGATTATTGTCAAACAACTTCCAGGGTCTCCGTACCCTGCTCAGCGAAAGGAGTTCCCCATGCCCGTCCGGCTAGGATTTATCGGCACCGGCGGTATCGCCGGCCACCATCTGCGCACCCTCACCCAGCTCAGCGACGCCCAACTGGTAGCCTTCTGCGATGTGGTGCTGAGCAAGGCTCAAAGCGCTGCGTCCACCTATGGGGGCAAAGCCTACGACAACTATGTGCAGATGTTCGACAGCGAAAAGCTCGACGCCGTGTACATCTGCATGCCGCCTTTCGCCCACGGCGACCAGGAACTGGAGGCGGTGAAACGGGGCCTGCCCATCTTTGTGGAAAAACCAGTGGCCACCGCCGCCATCAAGGCCGATGAGATCCTGGCAGCCATCCAAAAGAAGGGTCTGATCTCGGCCGTGGGCTACCACTGGCGCTACATGGACCTGACTGCCAAAGCCAGGGAACGCCTGGCCGGTCAGGAGGTGGGTTATGCCCTGGGCAGTTGGACCGGTGGCATGCCCGGGGTATCCTGGTGGCGGGTGCTGGACCAGAGCGGCGGCCAGATCGTCGAGCAAACTACCCACATCTTCGATCTGGTCCGCTATCTGATGGGCGAGGTGAAGAGCGTACACGCGGCAGCGAGAACCGGCCTGCTGAAAGACGTGGAGAACTACAGCGTGCACGACGCTTCGATCACCAACCTGACCTTCGCCAGCGGCGCCATCGCCAGCATTACCTCGGCCTGTATGCTGAACACCGGTGGCAGTGTGGGCCTCGACCTGTACCTCAAGGACCAGGTGCTGCGCCTCGACCACCGCACCCTGAGCGTCGAAAAGACCTCGGGCAAGGAGATTTTCAATCTGGGCAACAACCCCACCCTCGACGAGGATGCCGCTTTCTTGAAAGCGGTGCAGAGTGGTGATCCGTCCGGCATCCGCTGCCCGTACGCCGAAGCCGTCAAGACCCTCAAACTCACCCTGGCCGCGACCCAGTCGGCCATCGAGCACCGGGTCATCGAACTGTAAAACCAAGGGGCCTGGCACTCTAAGAGTGTCAGGCCCCTTTAATTGATGTAGCTGGATCAGGCCCGCAACTGCGCCTCCCAATCCACGCCGGCCTTCAGCGCCGCCAGCGCCGGCATCTTGCGCAGACGCAGGCATTCCTCGATGGCGCACAGGGCCTTGTCGCGGCCAGCCCCGGCCACGGCCCGCACCTGACCGCCTTTCACATAATAGGCAAGGAAATTTTTCTGGCCCAGATCGCCGTCCACCACCACCTCGTCCCAACTGCTGGCATGGCCCACGTAGCGCAGATTCTGGTTGAACTGCCGGGTCCAGAAGAAGGGCACCTGGGTAAAGGGGGTTACATGGCCGGCCATGTTGCGGGCCGCCACCCGGCCCTGCTGGCCGGCCACCCGCCAGTGCTCGATGCGGATGCGTTCGCCTGAGATTGGATCGGGAAAAGCGGCGATGTCGCCGGCTGCATAGAGACTCCCATCGCTGCCCTCCACCCTCATGAAGGCGTCCACCGAGACACTGCCGTCGGGGTTTTTTGCCACCCCCTCCAGATAGTCGGTGACCGGCTTCACGCCAGCTCCCACCACCACCAGGTCGGCCTCCAACTCGACGCCACCCTTGAGCACCACCTTCTCCACTTTGCCATTGCCGGCCAGATGGTCCACCTGGGCATTGAAGTGAAAGACCACGCCGCTCTCTTCGGCTATGGTTTTGAACAACCCGCCTACCTCCTTGCCCAGCACCCGCTCGAAGGGCACCTGTTCCATCGCCACCACTTGCACCTGGACATTGCGGCTGCGCAGGGCGGCGGCGCATTCCATGCCGATGAAACTGCTGCCCACCACCACGGCCTTGGTGCCGGCCTGGGCGGCAGTGGCGATGCGGTCGGCATCCAGGGACGTGCGCAGGGTCATCACCCCTTCTAACTCAGCGCCGGGCACGGGCAACTGTCTGGGGGTTGCCCCTGTAGCCAAGAGCAGTGCTTCGTAGCCCAGGGAGCTGCCGTCGGCGAAGACGAGCTGTCGCTTGCCCGCATCCACTCGGGTCACCCGCTTGTCCTTCAGCACCTCGATGCCGTGTTGGGCGTAGAAGGCCTCAGACCGGGAGGGCCGCACGCCGCTCTGTTTTTCCCGCTCTGCCAGATAGCCTTTGCTCATAGTAGTGCGGTCATAGGGCAGAAAGGACTCAGCGCCGATCAGCACCACCTGGCCTTTGAAATCCTCCTGCCGCAACATCTCGGCAGCCGCCGCGCCCGCCGCACCTCCTCCCAGGATGGCAAAGACCCGCTGGTCAGCCGGATCTGGTTTGGCCATGCCGGGCACCCGCTGCTTGGCGGCCTCTTCTGGCACCGCGACAATGACCTGCCCGTTCTCGACCTTCACCTCAAAGCAGGGCAGCGCATCCAGGCCGGGCGGCTCTTCCTGGTCGCCGCTGACCACCGAAAAACAGGCGTGATGCCAGGGACAGACCACCCGCGTGCCGCTCAACACCCCCGTAGCCAGGGGGGCACCGTAGTGGGTGCAGTACGCGCCCACCGCGTGGTACTGACCATCGACCCGGGTCAGCAACACGTCAGTGCCCTCTACCGACACCTGTTTCATCTGGCCGTCTTTCAGTTCATCGGCCAGGGCGACGACCGCCTGTTTTTTGCTCATAAGTTCCTCCTTGGGGGTTCGCAGATACACTCTCAGCGGCCATAAGATAGCCGCGCTGCCGAGCCAGTGTCAACCAGTTGCGGCCCCCTGTTCCACCCCTTAGTTTCTCCTCCCATGACCCGCTTCCAGAAACTGGCCCTGGCCACGGCGATCACCACCTTGGTGCTGATCGGCATCGGCGGTTTTGTGCGCGCTGCCGGCGCCGGCCTGGGCTGCCCAGACTGGCCCCAATGTTTTGACCGCTGGATTCCGCCCACTGACCTGAGCCAACTCCCGCCCCATATCGACCCGGCTCTTTTCAACTTCGAAAAAGCCTGGATCGAGTACCTCAACCGGCTTCTCGGCGTTTTCACCGGTTTCCTCATTCTGGGCACCGCGTGGGTCGCCTGGCGGGACCACCGCCACCAACCCGCCATCCTCAGGCCCTCGCTGCTTGCCCTTTTCCTGGTGATCCTGCAGGGCTGGCTGGGCGGACTGGTGGTCCGCTACCACCTGGATCCCCGTTTTGTCACCGTGCATCTGGTGCTGGCCCTGCTGCTGCTGGGGGTGCTGATCCTGGCCCTGCTCAACAGTCGCGCGGCCCCGGCCCGCCGCATCCCCTCCCCCCTGGCCCTCTGGGCCTGGGCCCTGATCTGCCTGACCTCGGTGCAGGTCATGGTCGGGGCCCTAGTGCGCGGCAGTATCGACCTGAGTGCCAAGGCCAACCCAGGGATGCCCCGCGGCCAGCTACTAGAGCAAATCGGCTGGCTGGACCCCCTCCACCGCAACCTTGCCCTCGCGGTGCTGCTGGCCTGCGCCCTATTGGTCTGGAAGGGCCGGCCCCTTTTCCCCCGCCTGACCTGGCTGCCCCTGGGACTGGCCCTGGGCCAAGTGCTGGCCGGCCTGGGCCTGGCTTACCTGCCCTTGCCGCCGCCGCTGCAGGTGATCCACATCTTCCTGGGCAGCTCGCTTTTTACCAGCCTCTTGGTGCTGGCCCTACTGCCGGCAAAGACCTGAATACCCTTAGCAGTTGTCTATCCTTTTATATATATTTGGTCGATCCGCAACCACCCCCCTGCGACCAAAGGCCAATGCCCACACCCACCGACCAGGAATTAACCGAGCGCTGGCGAGCCGAGCCAGCCCCTCTCCTGCCCTTGTTGCACGCCTTTCACGACCGGGACGGATACCTTTCCGAAGCCGCACTCGGCGTCCTTGCCGCCGCCCTTGATATTCCCCTGGCCGAGCTGTACGGCACCACTACCTTCTACCACCATCTCTCCCGCACCCCGGGTGGCCGCACCGCGCCCCGGGTCTGCACCGGTCCCATCTGCAGCCTGCGGGGAAGCCAGATGCTGCTGGACCAACTCCAGGGGGCGGTGCCCATGCCCTGCGCTGGCCGCTGCGACGATCCCATTCCCGTGCTGATGGCAGACCAGGTGCTCATTGGCCAGGCCCTCAATTCAGCACCCTCTCCCCTGCCCCCGCCCAATCCGGGCGGGATCGAGGAGTGTGTCTTTGCCCAGATACGCGAGCCGGGCCGCGCCACCCTTGAGGGCTACACCCGCACCGGCGGGTACCAGGGTTTCCGGAAGGCCCTGGAGCTTGCCCCGACCGATCTGGTGCAACTGCTCATCGACAGCAAGTTGGCCGGCCGTGGCGGGGCGGGTTTCCCCACTGGAATGAAATGGAAGGCCGTGGCCGAAGCTGCCGGCGCTCCCAAGACCATTGTCTGCAACGCCGACGAAGGCGAACCGGGCTGCTTCAAGGACCGGGCGGTGCTCGACTACGACCCCCATGCGGTGATCGAGGGCATGCTCATCGCCGCCCACGCCACGGGTGCGACGCGGGGCTTCATCTACCTGCGCTACGAGTACCCGGAGACTTTCCTGATCCTGGAACGGGCACTAGACGAAGCTCGGCAGGCAGGTCTGCTGGGGGCGCATATTCTGGGCCAGCCCCTCTCCTTCGACCTCTATCTGCGGCGGGGCGCCGGTGCGTACATCTGCGGCGAAGAAGGGGCCCTGCTCAACAGCCTGGAGGGCAAACGCCCCTTTCCGCGCAACCGGCCGCCCTTCCCCGTGACCCACGGCTTTGAGGATTTGCCCACCGCGGTCAACAATGTCGAGACCCTGGTTTCGGTGCCCCAAATTCTGAGAAAGGGAGCCGAGTGGTATAAGGGTCTGGGCCTCAATGGGCAGGCCGGCACCAAACTGATCAGCCTTTCGGGCGATATCCAGCGGCCCGGCAATTACGAGATTCCCCTGGGCCTGCCGCTCAAGACCCTGCTGCACGAATGGGCAGGAGGCCCGCTGCCCGGCCGCTCCATCCAGGCCTTGACCATGGCCGGTCTTTCAGGTGGCTTCCTGGCCGGCGCAGATCTGGAGACCACCCTCGACGAGCCGGGCATCCGCAGCAAGGGTTCCTTTCTCGGGGCCGGGGGCATTATGGTCTTCGACGACCGCCGCGACATGGTGGCCGCTGCCCACAGCGCCATGGCCTTCTTCGCTGAGGAATCTTGTGGGAAATGTTTCCCCTGCCGCATCGGCACCCAGCGCCTGAGCGAGCGCCTAGCGGGCACCGCCGGTCCACAGGAGTTGCAGGCCTGGATCACTGAGGTGAGCGACCTGGGACGCACCATGAAGGCCCTCAGCGCCTGCGGCCTGGGCATGGCCGCCCCCCATATCACCGAGAGTTTGCTAAGGCTTTTCCCAGATCAAGTGGCACGGCACGTGCAGAAAGGTACGCCATCATGAGCGCAACAACCCAGCCCGGTTCCCCCCTGCCCACCCTGACCCTCGACGGCGAGCAGGTGGAATTCGCCCCTGGCGAAACCCTCTACGAGGTGGCCCGCCGGCACCAGACCCAAATCCCCACCCTCTGCTATGACCCGCGTCTGGAACCCTTCGGTTCCTGCCGGCTCTGTGCGGTGGAGGTGGAGGGGGCCCGCGCCCCGGTGGCCTCCTGCACCACCGTGGCCGTGGCCGGGATGAAGGTGTGCACGGTCACGCCACAGTTGGAGCAGCACCGCCGCACCCTGCTGGAAATGGTGGCCTCCGAGAACCGCCAGGTCGATGTGGACCCCCTCAGCGGCAGCGCCTCCCAGGAGTTGAAAACCCTGGTGGACCGCTACGGGGCGCGCACCGGCCGTTTTGCCGGCGCCCACTCGGGCCATAGCAAGACCGAGGACGACAACCCCTTCATCCTGCGCGACTACGACCAGTGTATCTCCTGCTACCGCTGTGTGCGGGTATGCGCCGAGCAGGAGGGCGACCACGCCATCGACATTGCCAACCGGGGTTTCCACTCCCAGATCACCACCGAGTTCGACCAGTTGCTCAAGAACTCCTCCTGCACCTTCTGCGGCCAGTGTGTGCAGACCTGCCCCACCGGCGCCTTGTCCGACAGGAAGGCCCTGCGCGCTGCCCCCCTGCCCGAGCCCATCGAAAAGACCCGCACCACCTGCCCCTACTGCGGGGTGGGTTGCTCGATGGACATCCTCACCAAGGGCGAAAAGATGGTGGGCATCCAGCCGGCCATGGACGGTCCCGCCAACCTGGGGGCCCTGTGCGTCAAGGGGCAGTTCGCCTATGACTTTGTCCAGCACCGCGAGCGGCTTAAGACCCCGCTGGTGCGGGGCGAGGACGGCCAGTTGCACCCGGCTTCCTGGGATGAGGCTCTGGACCGGGCCGCAGATGGCTTCCGCAAGGCCTCTGAGCGGCACGGCCGGCACAGCATCTTCGGCATCGCCTCGGGACGGGCACCCAACGAGGCGGCCTATGCCATGCAGAAGTTTATCCGGGCCGGATATGGGACCCACCACATAGACAACTGCAGCCGTGCCTGACACGCGCCAACGGTTGCCGGTCTGGCAGCCACCATCGGTCGCGGCGCAATGTCGAATCCCCTGGCGGACATGGAAAAGCCGGATGTGTTTTTCTGCATCGGCACCAACATGACCGAATGCCACCCCGTGGCCGCCACCCGCCTCAAGAAAGCGTTGGCTCGGGGTGCCAAACTGATCGTCGCCGATCCCCGGCGCATTCCTCTGGCAGAGATGGCCGACCTGTATCTGCCCCTGAGGGTGGGTTCGGACGTGGCCCTGCTCCTCAGCATGGCCCACGTGATCGCCCGCGAGGGGCTGGTGGACGCTCGCTTCATCGAGGATCGCACCCTGCACGGTCAGGAGTTTCTAACGCATGTGGCCCAATTCACCCCCCAATGGGCCGAGGCCATCACCGGGGTGCCGGCCGCCGACATCGAGCAAGCTGCCCTCTGGTACGGGAGGACTGATAAGGGGGCCATCTACTACACCCTGGGCATCACCGAACACATCTGCGGGGTGGACAACGTACAGAGCCTGTGCAACCTGGCGCTGATGACCGGCAACCTCGGCCGCGAGGGCACCGGCATCAATCCGCTGCGCGGTCAGAACAATATCCAGGGGGCCGGCGACTGCGGGGCCGTACCGGCCAACTTCCCCGGCTTCCAACCCGGCAGCGACCCGGCCAGCCAGGCCAAGTTCAAGGTCTTGTACGGCCGCGAGGTGGACCTGGACCGGGGCATGACCAAGGTCACGGCGCTAGATCGGTGCGGCGACCAGATCCGCGCCATGCTCATCGACGGCGAGAACACCCTGGTCTCAGACCCCGACCGCCAGCACTGTGAACACGCCCTGCGCAGCCTCGACCACTTGGTGCTCATCGACATCTTCCCTACCGAGACCACCGACCTGGCCCACGTGGTGCTGCCGGCCACCGCCTGGGGCGAGACCGAGGGCACCTGCACCAACACCGAAAGGCGGGTGCAGCGCCTGCGCGCCGCCGTGCCACCCCAGGGCGAAGCGATGCCAGATTGGTGGATCGTCTCCCAGATCGCCCGCCGGCTGGAGATCCCCGGTTTCGCGTTCAACTCGGCAAAGGAAGTGTTCGAGGAATTGTGCAGCCTCTCCCCCATCTACGCCGGCCTGAGCTGGGAGCGGGTGGACAAGGGCGAGTACCAATGGCCGGTGCCTACCAAAGACCACCCCGGCACCCCCATTCTCCATCAGGGCGAATTCAAGAATGGTCGCGGCCTGTTCAAGATGATAAACTACCGCGACCCGGCGGAAACCGTCAGTCCCGAGTTTCCCGTCTGGTTGACCACTGGCCGGCGCCTGCACTCGTACCACACCCGCACCCAGACCGGCAGGGCCCAGGGCATCGACTACTTCCTCTCGGAGGAATCCCTCGAAGTCCACCCCGAGGATGCCCGTGAATGGGGCCTGGCAGAGGGCAGCTGGTGCCGCATGGCCAGCCCGCGCGGGGCCATCCAGCTCAAGGTACGCACCACCCGGCGCTCGCCGCGGGGTACGGTCTTTGCCAGTTTCTCTTTTAACGAGGCCCCGGTGAACATGCTCACCGGCTCGGGGTACGATCCCGTCACCCAGACCGCCGAACTCAAGGTCTGCCCGGTGCGCCTCGAACCCATCCTCACACCAGAGACGATCTGACCATGTTTGGAACCATCCGCAATGCGCAGGGTGAAAAACTCGACTACACCTTCCACCCCGGCAGCGCCGCATCCAAGGTCATCGTAGTCCTGGGCCACGGAGTCACCGGCAACAAGGACCGCGCCTTTGTGATGGCCCTCGCCGAGGGGCTCGCTACTGCCGGCATCCCGGCTCTGCGCTTCTCCTTCTCGGGCAACGGCGCTTCCGAAGGCCGCTTTGTCGATTCCACCATCACCAAGGAAGTTGCCGATCTGGGTGCGGTGCTCGATGCGCTCAAAGGCCACACCCTGGGCTACGTGGGCCACAGCATGGGTGGGGCCGTGGGCGTGCTGCGGGCCAGCCAGGATGCGCGAATTGGCTTCCTGGTCTCCTTGGCCGGCATGGTCCATACCGCGGATTTTGCCCAACGCGAGTTCGGCATGGTCACCCCTGGCGGGAGCTTTATGTGGGACGACGAGTCCTGCCCGCTCTCGCAGGCGTACATGGACGACCTAACTGGAATCGTCAGCGTGGTGGACCACGCTCCCGCCATCCGCGTGCCCTGGCTCCTGGTCCACGGCAACGAGGACGATGTAGTGCCCCTGCAGGACTCCCGCGACATGCTCGCCCGCGCCAACGCCCCAAAGGAACTCTGCGAGATCCCCGGCGCCGGCCACGTCTTCAGCGGCGAGGCCACGGCGGTGATGGTGGAGAAGGTGGTGGGTTGGGTGAAAGGCCAGATCGGTTAAGGCACTGATAGCGCCTGACCCAGTGCCCGCAGCAACGATGCCTCTCCCGGGGCATCTTGTCCCAACTCCCAGACCATGATCCCCCCCAGCCCCTTTTCGTGGGCGAAACGCGTTTTGCGCTGCAAGGTCTGCGGCCCGTTGAAGTAGTAGCCGCCCGCCTCGTCCACCTCGGGCCCAGGTTTGAACTGGGCGTGGAGCTGCGCATAGGTCAGGGCTTCGTCGAAGGCCTCGGGTTTCCTCCCATAAAAAGGCACCCCCAGCCAGATCTTGGCCGCCGGCACCCCCCGGTCGAGCAAGCGCTGCACGTCGGCCACGGCTGACTCGTAGGTGGAATGCCGGCCCGGATTGTCATAGGCCATCAGGTGGAGGCGGTCCAAGTGCTGGTACACCGCGTCGGGCAGGTCCTGCCAGGGGGCCAGCGCCGAACTCAGTTGCAGGCCAGCCGGGGTAAAAACCTGGGAGATCTCCCCCAAGAGCAGACCGAAATTCTGTGCTTCCCCCTGGTCCTTGGGATGCTCCCAGTCCAGATCCACCCCGTCGAAACCCTGTTCCTGGCAAAAGGCCACCAACCCCTGGCCAAAGCGCTGGCGCGCCGACGGATCGGCGGCTAGGGCGGGAAATCCCGCCGATCTATCCCACCCTCCTACACTCAGCAAGAGCAGACAGCCCTGCTGGGCCTTGAGCTGCCGGCCACGTTCCAGGGCCCAGACCGGCAGGCGCGCCAGATCTAGCGCCCCCTGAGGTGTGGCCTCTGCCGAGAAGAGAACCAGCACATCGAAGCCAGCCTTGGGGGCCGGGACGAAATCCGCCAGTCGGTAATCGGGCAAGTAACCGGTCACCTGTACCCTCGACATGGTCCCCTCCTCGGTATCGGACGGCGCCTTCATCCTCTCCCCCGCGCAGGCACAGACCAGCCCTAGGCAACAGAGGAAGAACAACAGCCCCTTCACGGTACGAGACTATTCCAGACTTTCTCGATCTCTGCCCGGGCCACAATCGCGTCCTTCCAGACATCGGGGAAACACTCCAGCGCGTACCCCGAGCCCTGCGGCCCCAGCTCGATCACCGCCCAGAGTTCCTGGCCCTTTTTAGCCCCCTGGAGCCAGGCCGCCAGCATCGGCTTGAGGAAGTTGTCGCGCCAGAGCACAAAGTCGCGGTCCAGTTTGCCCCGACCGTTGGTGATGGGGGTCTGGCAGTGGCTGCCGGTGAAGGTGCGGAGGTGGATCATCTCGCCCTTTTGCAATAGGTCGAGGCGGTACTCGGCAATGCGCTCCCAGTAGGTGGCCGGCCGCAACTGCTTGATGATGGCCGGATGGGAATGGTCAAAGTTCACCCGCAGGGACTCCCGGTAACGTTTCTCGTACTGAGCGGCCAGGGCCAGGGCCTTTTCCGGGGTCTCGGTGACCGTATCGCGGTGCCACTCGATGGCCGGCTTGATGCCCAGAGCCTTGCCGGCCTGCATCACGGCGCGGGCCACGGGCACCGCCTTGGCAACGGGGGTGTCGTGGTCGCAGAGCTGCACGTTGACGTGTATGGCGCCGGCTTCCTTGAAGGCCTTCAATTTGGGTTCGGCCTCCCCCACCTCGCCCACATCCACCCCGCCGATCAGGGCCATGTCATTTTCGCGCAACGCCTGGACCAGTTCGGGCACCACCCCGGCACTCATGCCGACAAATCCCGCCTTCTTGGCCTGCTTCACCTTCTTCTTCCAGGACCACTGCTTCTCCGCCGAGGGGTAGTTGGTCAGGGACCAGGCAGCGGCGACCAAGTGGAGCTGGGGTTTGTCCGACTTCTTCTTTGCAGCCATACGTTCTTCTCCGCGAAAGGGAAGGGGGATGGTACCCTAAACGAATCAGATTTCAGTCAAATACCGCCGGGCAGGATAAGCTCAGCTCCCTACCCGTGGGTCGGAATTTTCGAGCACCTTCTGGGTCTGGCGCTCCCGGTACTCGCGCCAGGCCTGGCGATAATGGGGATACTTGTTGCCCAGAATCGCCGTTGCCAGCAACGCGGCGTTCACGGCCCCGGCCCGGCCAATGGCCAGGGTGCCTACGGGCACACCGGCCGGCATCTGCACCATAGACAAGAGCGAATCCATGCCGTTGAGGGCCTTGGATTCCATCGGCACGCCCAGTACCGGCAGGCAAGTGAAGGCCGCGAACACCCCGGCCAGATGGGCGGCTCCGCCGGCTGCGGCGATGATCACCTCCAGACCCCGCTCCTCTGCGGTGCGGGCATAATCGGCGGCCTGCTCCGGGGTGCGGTGCGCCGAGAGCACCAGGGCCTCGCAGGGCACCCCCAGACCTTCGAGGGTCTCCACCGCATGGCTCATGGTCTCCCAGTCGGAGCGAGATCCCATGACGACTCCCACCAAAATCTTGTCGGACATTTTCTTTCTCCTGTGTTTGAGGGCCCCGTCCTCAGGCGATGAGGCGGGCCTCCCCGCTGTACACGTTGGCACCCTGGCCGCGCAGAAACCCCACCAGGGTCATGCCGCTTTCCCTGGCCAACTCCACTGCCAGGGTCGAAGGGGCCGAGACCGCCGCCACCAGGGCGATGCCGGCCATCAGGGCTTTTTGCACAATCTCGAAACTGGCCCGGCCGCTGACCATCAGGACTGCCCGGTCAGGCAGGGGCCGGCCGGCTCGAACAAAAGATCCCACCACCTTGTCCACCGCGTTGTGCCGGCCCACGTCTTCGCGCAGCACCAGCAGTTCACCCTCTAAATCAAAGAGAGCTGCCGCGTGCAGCGACCCGGTGCGGGCGAAGACCGCCTGGGCCTGCCGGAGCTTCTCGTCGAGGGTGTAGAGCACGGCTCGATGCAGGCAAAAGTCCCCCACCAACACCGGGGCCTGGGCCCGGATGGCCTCGATACTGGCTTTGCCGCAGATCCCACAACTGGAGGTGGCGTAGAAGTTGCGCCGAAAACGCTCCAGGTCAAAGTCTACGCCCTCCGAGAGCCTCACCTCCACCACGTTTTCCAGGTTTGGCGGCTGGGCCGTGGGGCAATAGGAGAGGGCCCCCAGGTCCTGGGGCCGGCGGATCATGCCCTCGGTATACAAAAACCCGGCCACCAGATCGAAGTCGTCGCAGGGGGTGCGCATCAGCACCGCCACTGCTTGGCCGCCGATGCGGACTTCCAGGGGTTCTTCCACGGTGAGCAGGTCCTGGCGCAACTCGCTCTCTGCCCCCTGGAGGCGGAGGATGGACTGGGGGCGCAGGCGTTCAAGGGGCTGTACGGCGATCTCTTCCACGGACCTTCTATTGCTGAGAGAGGTGCCCCAATTTATACTGTCTTATCCCGCCCATCAACCCCCGGGATCCGCCCATGCGCCTGACCTTTGAAGAAGGCACCCTGCTCTTGCGCGATTTTGGCGCCGGCGACCCGGTTCCCCCGCCCTTTGTCTGGGATGCGCGGGTGGACCACTGGCGGGTTCGGGATCTGCTTTATCGGGTTGTTGAGGATTTCGACTTTGTGATCGAAGCGCTGGAGGTCGCCAAGGATCATGTGCACTTGTTCTTGTCGTTTCCGCCCCGCTATTCGATTTCCAAGGTGGTGGGGATGCTGAAGAGCATCTCTGCGAGTCGTGTTTTCCAGGAACACCCGG
>SICG01000108.1 GCA_009691525.1 Candidatus Latescibacterota bacterium
TACTCTCCCCTTGATATGGGCTCTGTCCTGGCCCCTAGCCCCAACCGCTAGATCTTCAGGAAGGGAAAAATACGGTTGACATTCGGCGGTCCAATGGCTAGATTGTTACCTCGTTCAGGCGGTAGGTTTCTTAAAACCACCTGACATTTGATCTAATCGCCCGCAACCCTCCCCAGAGCAAACCTCTTCGTCGGGGAGGTGGTCCGGGCTGCTGCCCACCTCCTCCAGCCCAGCGCTGAGGAAACCCAAGGCAGCATTAAATCTGACCTGCGAGGATCGGGGAACGCCCCATTACTCAGGCGTTCTGTCAATCCCATTCCCAACTCCTCGCCGAACGCTCTGTCCCGTGGTTTTTCAACGCCCTGGGAATTCGTAGGCTGGCCCGGCCAGAGCAAATCCGGGAGCCTGCTGCACAAACCATAGAAGCGCATCGGCACTGCCTGCCGCCTAGCAGGCGGACGGTATTTCTGTTTTTGCCCGGTGCCCTGAAAAGGAGAGTCAGCCAGTCATGCCTAGAAACCGGTTTACCTTCATCCTCATCCCCCCTAACGACGGCCAGGTCCAGGAATACCGGCTCACCCGCCGTATCCTGGCCCTGACGGGTATGGTATCCTTCATCTTTGTATGCGCCTTTGGCTATTATTTTACCGGGTTTTATTCCCGGGCCGACCACCAGGAGAACCTGTCTCAGTTGCGCGCCGAAAACGGTGAACTTTTGCGCAGCATCGAGCATACCCGCGGGGTGGTATTCGAGCTCGAAAAGACCATGAGTGTCCTGCGGGAAGACGACGAGAAGCTGCGCAACTACCACCAGATGGAGCCGCTCTCGGCTGACGAACGCCTGGCCGGGACCGGTGGCTCCGCTGAACCGCCGGCGCTTTCCTCGGCCCTGCCGGCCCGCAAGCGGGCCGCCCTCGAAGACCTCAACGCCAATATCCTGCGTCTGCAGCGGGAGGCCAAGATCCAGGAAGGAAGTTTCTCCCTGCTGGAGCACAAGTTCCGCGAGAGTGAGGAGGGCTGGAAACACTTCCCCACCATTTCGCCGGTCTCCAGCGAGCACAGCTGGGTTTCCTCCCGCTTCGGCTATCGCAGCGATCCCTTCACCGGCCGCTCGGCCTTCCACAGCGGGCTGGACTTTGCCGGCCGAACCGGCACCGCCATCTATGCCACGGCCGACGGCACCGTCAACGACGCCTACCGCGATACGGGCCTGGGCAATCTGGTGGTCATCAACCACGATATCGAGGTCACCGACGAAACCGGTAAGACCTACAAGAAGGAAGGGATCTACCAGACCGAATACGGCCATCTGGAGCGAATGCTGGTGGTGCCAGGCCAGCGGGTAACCCGTGGCCAACAGATCGCCACCATGGGCAATACCGGGCGTTCCACTGGCCCCCACCTCCACTACGGGGTCCTCTACAAGGACCGCCGCATGGGCCGCAAGGGTTATGTGGACCCGCAAAATTTCATCCTCGACCTGCCCGGCTTCCTGGAGAAGACAGCCGGCATCGGGCCGACAGACACCATGGAATAACCGCTTGCTGCCCCGCCCTGCCACTTTGCCGGTCTGCGCTATTGCAGGCCGGCTTTTTCATCTGCCCATGAACCCATTCCGCCTGCTTTTGCTCGGTACCCTGGCCCTGACTGCGGCCTGTTCCCATTACTCGGCCGGTTCGGGCATCGCCGGCGGCATCCGCAGCGTGGCCATCCCAGTAGCGGTCAACGACACCCCGGAAACGGGCATCGCCGAAGACTTGAGCCAGCGCCTGAGCCGCGCCTTTGCCGCCGATGGCCGGCTGCAGGTAGTCGACGAAGGCAGTGCCGACGCCTCCCTCCGACTGCACCTTAGCGCTATCGAGGACCGCCCCTTTACCTACACTGCCGCCGAAGAGACGCAGCAGTACCGGTTCAAACTGACCCTCGACGCCCAGTTGCGCAAAACCGAGGACGACAGCCAGGTGCTGGAAGCCAAGGGCATAGTGGGTTGGGGGACCTATGATGCAGGGCTGAGCAATGCCGAAGGCCGGGACCGGGCCGTAGCCTCGGCCCTCGACATGATCGCCGAGGAACTGGTGGACCGGGCTACCGCCGGCTGGTAGAAAGGATGATTACTGGGGCAGCCCGAGACGGTAAAGGGCGCTGGTGATCTTCCAGGAACCGCTGCGCCGGCTCATCGTCCACAACACCCAGCGCTCCATTTGGTGACTGGCCGGCCCGCTTTCGTAGATGACGCTGACCTGCTCCCGGGTCAGGGCCAGGGCTTCCTTACCCCCCGCGCTGAGGTAGGTCTGCACCACCTGCCGGTCCAGCTGGTAGCGGGTCCGCTGCAGGCGCTTTTCTAGCCACTTCTCCAATTCGTCGGTGGTCCCCAGCAAGAGCACCCACTTGTCTGGCGGCAAGAGGCCACCAGCGTCCATGATGGTGAAGTCGTCGTCGTAAAGCCCGGCCAGGGCGCTGACACTGCCCTTTTCCCAGCCGGCTTCCTCGTCGCGCAGCACCTCGGCGATCTCTCCGGCCACCTGGCCCGAAGCCGGGGCGGGTTTTTCGTCGCCGGTATCCTGCACCACGCCGGTGATCAGCCACTTGTCCTCAATTTTGGTGAAATACCAGAGGCTGGCAGACCGCAAAGGCCTGGCCACCCCACTCCCGCGCTCCACCACCTGACCCGAATCGAGGGTGGTGACGATGGCTTTCTTGCCCCGCACATGGATGTAGGGAACCTGCCGCTCGATTTCGTAGCGGTTGGTCCGCAGGTCCTGTTCCATCGCCCCTTTGAAGGCCTCGAGGTCTTCGTGTCGGACCTGCCAAACCCGCGGGTCGGCGCTGCGCTGCCCGGCGTAGACCACCACCTCCGGGGCGAAAGCCGACAGTGCCAGGTCCACCTCACCCCGCCGGCGGCCGAACTTGTCGTTGTCGAGGGCCACGCGGATCAACAGAGTCTCGGGCGTTTCGTCGGCCAAGGCTGGAACCAGCGGCAGGATCAGGGCGATGAGGCAAAATACCAACGATCTGCTCATGATTTGGCTGTCTTTGGCGAAAGGCCAGTTCATCATCCCTGGCCCAGCTGCTTGAGGGCCCATTCGGCGTAATAGGCCACGGTCTGGTTTTCGTCGTGGAGCAGAGACTCGATCTGCGCTCGCGCCTCGGGAGGGCGGATACGGCCCAGGGCGATCAGCGCGTTCCAGCGGACCTCGGCGTTCCCGTCCCTGACCGCCCCGATCAGCGCCGGCACCGCCGCCCGCACCTGGGCCTGGCCCAGGACCTGGGCGGCGCCCGACCGGGCCAGGGCCTCCTGGTTGCCGAGGGCGGCGACCAGCTGGTTCTGGACCACTCCCGAGGACCGCTGCACCTCGGTGAGGAATTTAACCGCGTTTACTCTCAAGATCGGGTCCTGGTCCTGTAGGGCGGCAAAGAGAAAACCAATGCCCTCGGCCTGGTTCATCTCAGCCAGGGAGGCCGCGGCATTGAAGCGCACCAGATTGCTGGGATCCCCGAGCAATTTGGCCAGGGCCCGGTACACGCCTTCGTCGCCTACCTTGCTCAGGGTGCGGGCCGAATGCAGACGCAGGGTGGGATCGTCCGCTTCTAGCTGCTTGACCACTTGGACCTTGACCTTTTCCACTACTTCACCGATCTGCGACTGGTGCGCCCGGGAACTCTGGCTCAGCTCGACCAACAGGGGCAGGCCGTAGAAATTGGTGCCCTCCATCTGCGCAATGGCCTGTCTGGCCAGTTCCTCGTCCCCGCCTGCCAGAGCGGTCCTGACCTGATCCACCCCAGTGGTGTCGCTCATCTTGATCAGGGCCACGCCGCTGTACAGGCGGATCTGCGGGTCCGCGTCCTTCAACTGGACCTTGAGCGCGTCGATGGAGGCTTGGTCGGCGCCCAATTCCCCCACTGACCAGATGCAGGCCAGTCGTTCTGCCTTGGTATAGGCCACCACCGCCCGGGCAACGAGGGTCGCCGAAGCCGCCTTGTGCTGGATGCGGCCCAGGGCCAAGGCGCAGCCCGTACGCATCTTTTCGATCTCCTCGCGGAACTCGGAATAGTTTTCGCCCTTGTAATATTCTGGGTCGATATGGGCCACCAGCTGCCTGGCCGCCGGTCGGCCCAGCACCACCAGGCCGTCCACCGCCTGTTGCCAGGCCGGTGAGTCGAGGGGATTGGCCGACATGGTGGCGATCAACTCATCCACCTGCTGTTCGGTAGTGCTGCAGGCGCCCAGGAGAAAGAGGGCGAGTGCGGGGAGTACGCGGAAGGTCTTGCGCATAGATACCGCCATTCTGATGAGGATCAGGTCCGTAATTTAAAGGCTGCCAGAGGATAAATCAACGCGTACGTTCAACGGGCCACTAGGAAGAGCTGCGTGGAGGACCAGGCAACCCTCCTGTTGGCCAGTTCCCGTTCGAAAGCCCGGCGCACCAGATGCACCTCCTCTTCACTGAGCAGACGGCCCAGATAATGGGCGTAGGTATGGTGTGTCTCCCCACCGGGGTTGAACCACTGGGCCAGCTGCGGCACGGTCAACCGGCGGTTGGCCTGCTGCGTCTCCACCCGCACGTGGACCTGGGTGAAACCGGCGGCCCGGAACAGGGCCTCCACATCTGCCGCATCCCAGTTCACCAGCGCATTGCCCTGGTCGGTGTAGATGGCCTCCTCGGCCCGGACCAGGCGCTCCCGGACCCCCTCCTCCACCCCGGCCAGCCCGGCCAGGGCATAGAGCCGCTGGGCGCGCCGGGGCAGGCTCTCGGCCAAGCAGACGCAGCCCCCCGGCTGCAGCAGGTGGCGCAATTGGCGCACCGCCTCTGCCTTGTCGGTAAGGCTGCCCAGGGCGTGGTGGCCAACCACGGCGTCGAAACGCTGCCCCGGACTGCGTTCTTCTACCAACGCTGCCAAGTGGGACAGGGGGCCATGGAGCACCACCGGCCGGTCCAACTCGGCCAGATGGTTGGCGGTTTCCTGGAGCACCACCGCACTGGCCTTGTCCGGACACAGGGCCCACACCCCGCCCTCTGGCACCTGGCGCAGGGCCTCCCAGGTGAGCAACCCGGAGCGGGCCTGCAGGTCGAGGACCACCTGGTGGCGCTGCAGGGCCAGGCTGGCGAAGAGCTGTTGCCGGACGGCGGCCAGCTGCCCGCTGGCCTCGCCAGCCACCCGCTGCAACCATCGCTCCCGCTCTTTGTCCGGCGGGGAAAAAGTCAACACCTCCTGCGAGCCAATTCGGCCTTCCACCATCGCTGCCAGCTGGACCTCGCGCCGGCGTTGCACCTGCGTGCCCAGCTGCGCCTCGTACCCCTGGTCCGAAGGCTGATAAAACAGTCTCCCCTGCAGGCTGGCGGGCAGGTACTGCTGGGCCACCCAGTGGTCGCGGTAGGCGTGGGGGTACAGGTAATTGGCTCCGTGGCCGAATCCTTCACTGTCGCGGCTGGCGTCCTTGAGATGGCTGGGGACCTCCTCCTCCTGCTCCTTCTCCACGGCGGCCAGGGCGTCGAAAAAGGCGAAGACCGAATTGCTCTTGGGGGCGGTGGCCAGGTAGAGCGCTGCCTGAGCCAAGGGGAAGCGCCCTTCGGGAAGGCCGACGCGGTCGAAAGCCTCGGCGGCGGCCACCACCACCGGGAGGGCCTGGGGGTCGGCGAGGCCCACGTCTTCGCTGGCGAAAATCAACATCCGCCGAAAGAGAAAGTGCGGGTCCTCCCCCGCGTAGACCATCCGCGCCAGCCAGTACATGGCCGCATCCGGGTCTGAACCGCGCAGGGATTTGATAAAGGCGCTGATGGTGTCGAAGTGATAGTCGCCCTCTTTGTCGTAGAGCAGGGCCCGCCGCTGAATGGACTCCTCGGCCACCTCTAGGTTGACGGCAATACGCCCCTGGGCATCGGGCGGGGTGGTCTCCACCGCCAGTTCCAGGGCGTTGAGCAGGGTGCGGGCGTCGCCATTGGACACGTTGACCAGATGGTCGAGGGCCGCAGGGTCGAGCTGGACCTTGAGGTGGGTATACCCGCGCGGATCACTCAGCGCCTGGAGGGCAATGCGGCGCAGCCCCTCCTCGTCCAGGGCCTTGAGCTGGAAGACCCGGCTGCGGGAGAGCAGGGGCCGGTTGACCGAAAAATAGGGATTCTCGGTGGTGGCCCCGATGAGGGTGACGATGCCGTTTTCGACCCAGGGCAGCAGGGCATCCTGCTGGGCCTTGTTGAAGCGGTGGACCTCGTCGACAAAGAGAATGGTGCGCTGCTGGTGGAGTTTGCGCCGTTCCTGGGCTTCCTCGATGGCGCGGCGGATGTCGGCCACCCCGGCCAGCACCGCGTTGAGGCTAATGAAGTGGGAACTGGTGGTATTGGCGATGACCACCGCCAGGGTGGTCTTGCCGGTGCCCGGCGGGCCGTAGAAGACCAGCGAGGAGAGCTGGTCAGCCTGGATGGCACGGCGCAGCAACCGGCCCTGGCCGAGGATGTGCTCCTGGCCGATGAACTCCTCCAGCCGCCGGGGCCGCAGGCGCGCGGCCAGGGGCTGGTCCTTTTCCAACCGGGCCTGCAGGCCCGCCTCGAAGAGATCCATGCCTTCGCTCTGCATAACTTTGGCAGCTAAAATAAAAGCCGGACAGATCCCCATCAACCTCCTATTTTCTATACCTATGGAACCGACAGCCCAGAGCGGGGCCCTATGGGGCCTGCACGAAGTGGCCGAAGCCCTGGAGGCCGGCCACCCCGTGGACCGGATTTATTTTTCCCTGCAGGCTAAAGGCCCCCTGGTGGACCGCATCAAAGACCTGGCTCGCCAGCGCCAGGTGCGCTTCGATTTTGTCGAAGTCGGCAAACTGGGGCAACTGGCCGGCACCCGCCAGCATCAGGAAGTGGTGGCCCGCACCAGCCCGGTGCGCTACCGTTCATTGCAAGAAGTACTCGCTGCAGCCCCACCTGTTTGTACCCTGCTGGCCCTGGACCAGGTGCTCCTTGCCGGCAACCTTGGCTTGGCTATCCGCACCGCCGCCGGGGCCGGGGCCGCCGGTCTGCTCCTCCCCGCCCGCGGAGGCGCGCTGGTCAACGACGAAGTAGTGCGCGCCGCCAGCGGTGCGGTCTTCCGCCTGCCCCTGGTCTCCTGCGCCAACCTGGCCAAAGATCTGAATATGCTCAAGGAAGAGGGATTCTGGATCTACGGACTCGAAGCCGGCAGCGGCGGCGATTTCTTCTCGGTTGACTGGCCCCCCCGCCGGGTGCTGGTGGCCGGCAACGAGACCCGTGGACTGCGGCCCCTGATCCGCAAGACCTGCGACGCCCTGGTGCAGATTCCTCTGGCCGGCGGCATGGACTCCCTCAACGTGGCCGTAGCCCTGGGGGTGGTGCTCTTCGACATCGTGCGCAATGAGATAAAAGTCTAGATGGCAACCCTCCTCGAAAACGAGGCCCAACTCGTCGACCAGATGACCACCCCCACCCAGGAGGTGCGGGAGGCCCTATCCCATCTCCCTGGCCCGGTGCTGCTTCTGGGAGCGGCCGGCAAAATGGGCCCCACCCTGGCCGAACTCCTGGTGCGCGCCGGGGCCCCACAGGTCATCGGAGTTTCGCGTTTTTCCGACCAGTGGCAGCGGGACTACCTGACCAGCACCGGGGTGCGGACCATCCAAGCCGATCTGCTCGACCCCCAGGCCCTGGCCGACCTACCCGAGGCCCCCCTCGTCTATCTGCTGGCCGGCTTCAAATTCGGGGCCTCCGGCGATCCCTCGATGACCTGGGCCATGAACACCTACGTGCCCGCCCAGGTGGTGCAGCGTTACCCCAGCTCCCGCATCGTCTACGTCAGCTCCGGCAATGTGTACGCCTACACCGCTGCCACCGGCACCGGGGCCCGGGAGGAGGACGAGTTGGGACCGGTGGGCGAATACGCCCAATCGCGCCTGGGCGGCGAACGCCTGGCCCAGTTCATGGCCAGCCGGCAAGGCACGCCCCTGTCTATCGTGCGCCTCTTCTACGCCACCGAACTGCGCTACGGCATCCTGCACGACCTGGCCTGGAAGATCTGGAACCAACAACCCATCGACTTGAGCATGGGCCAGGTGAACCAGCTCTGGCAGGGGGATGCCAACGCGTATCTGTGCCGACTCTTCCCCTTCTGCGATACGCCTCCGGCGGTGATCAACATGACCGGCCCCGAAAACCTCTCGGTGCGCCAGCTCGCCCAGCAGTTGGGCACCGCGCTAGGCCAGGAGCCGGTCTTCGCCGGCCAGGAAAGCGCCAACGCCCTGCTAGGGGACGCCTCCCGCCTGATCATCAAACTGGGTCCGCCATCCATCTCTATCCCCCAGATCATCGAATGGCTGGCCCACTGGGTGAAGATCGGAGGCCCCAGCCTGGGCAAACCCACCAAATACGAATCGCGGAGTGGGAAGTTCTAGCCCAGCTCAAGCGGAGGGGCGCAGCACCCCATACGTTGGGGTGCTGCGGGACGCGCCTTGAGAGAGACCGGAACGGGTCGCTCCCCGACGCCCTCCTTGGGTAGCGACCCCGCCAGCCGATGCTTATCTTCATAATTCTATGAAAGCCCTCATCCAGTACACCGAACGCCTCGCCGGCCGCCTCGATCCCCCTTCTTCCAAGAACTACACCTCCCGCTACCTGTTGGTCGCCGCCCTGGCCGATGGCGAGAGTGTGGTCCACTTCCCGGCGCACAGCGACGACGCCGAAGCCATGCTGCGCTGTCTGCGCGGCTTTGGGGCCCAGATCCGCGAGGAACGCGACAACCGGGGCAAACCCCATTTGTATATCCGCGGCTTCGGCCGCCATCCCGCCAACCCCGGGGTGGTGGACCCGGGCAACGCCGGGGCAGTGCTGCGCCTGCTGCTGGGGGTAGGCGCACTGCTGCCCGAGGTGCGCTTCGAGACCCGCCACACCGAATCCCTGGGCCAGCGCCCCCACGGGGATCTGCTCTCTGTGCTGGAACAGTTAGGGGCGCAGACCCAGTCGGACGAGGGCCGGCTCCCGGTAGTCCTGCGCGGTGGCCACCTGCACGGCGGCAAGGTACAGGTAAGCGGCGCCAAGAGTTCCCAGTACCTCAGTTCCCTGCTCTTCCTGGCCCCCCTGATCGGCGAGCCTGTCGTGATCGAGGTGGTGGACCATCTGGTGTCCCAGCCTCTGATCCGCACCACATTAGAGGTCATGTCCCAGGCCGGCATCCAGGTCGAGGCTCGGGCCGACTTGCTCCATTTCAGCGTCCCCGGCGACCAGCACTATCACCCCGCCGCATACACCGTCAACGGCGACTACCCCTCCTCCGCGGCCATCCTCGCCGCCGGGGCAGTGACCAACAGCCCCATTGCCGTGGAAAGGCTCTTTGAAGATTGCCAGGGCGAACGGGCCGTGGTCCCCTTGCTGCGGCGGATGGGGGTAGGGGTGGACTACGACGGCCGCAGCGTGGCCCTCAAGGGTCACCAGGGGCTGCGCGGGGTGGACTTCGACGGCGACACCGCCACCGACATGGTCCTGGCCATGCTGGCGGTGGCAGCGTTCGCCGAAGGCGAAAGCCGTTTCCACGGCATCGCCAACCTGCGCCTCAAGGAATGCGACCGCATCGCCGTGCCGGTGCGCGAGCTGCAGCGGCTGGGGGTGGACTGCGAGGAAGACCCGGCCGAGATCCTCGTGCGCGGCTGTCCGGCTGGGTACGAGGGCGGCATGGAGGTGCCCACCTACCACGACCACCGTGTGGCCCAGTTGCTCACCATTGTCGGCCTGCGCTGCCGGCAGGGGTTGACGGTGCTGGACGCCGAGAACGTGGACAAATCCTATCCCGCCTTTTTCCAGGACCTCATCGGCCTGGGGGCGCGTATCGAACTGGTGGAGTAGTGCGGATGTTCTGCAGTCTGGATGAGGCACTAGAAGACCTGCGCCAGGGCAAATTCCTGGTGCTGGTGGATGCCGAGGACCGGGAGGATGAGGGAGACCTGATCACCGCCGCCCAGTTCATCACCGCCGAAAAAGTGAATTTGATGCTGGCCGAGGCCCGGGGCATGTTTCTCTTTCCCGCACCCGAAGCGCTGTGGCGTCAGCTAGACATCCCCCTGATCCAGCCCAGGCACGGCGACGCCAAGACCCCCCGCTTTGGCCTGCCCTTCGACGCCCGCCGCGGCATCTCCACCGGCATCAGCGCCGCGGACCGCGCCTATTCCGTGCGCGCCGCCCTGGAGCCAGGGGCCGGGCCGGACGATATCGCCATCCCCGGACACGTCTTGCCGCTGGCTGCCCGCGACGGCGGCCTGGCTGAACGCCAGGGCCACACCGAAGGGGCCGTGGAACTGGCGCGCCGCGCCGGCCTGCTGCCGGCGGCCGTGATGTCCGAGGTGCTCACCCCCGAGGGCCAGATGGCCCGGGGGGCTCAGTTGCAGGCCTTTGCCGCCCACCTGGGCTGCCGCATCGTCGCCATCGAACAGTTGCTCTCCACCCACTGAAGAGGCCGGGGCCATGCCCAAGCGCATCCGCGTTGTTCTCGTCTCCCTCTTCCTGCTCGCCCTCTGCATCCCTTTTCCTGCACGCGCCCATGTCCAGGTCCAGCTCCTGGCCGATACCGACCACCTCGCCCCCGGCCAGCCCTTGCTGCTGGGGGTGCGCCTGCAGATGGACCCCGAATGGCACACCTACTGGGAATTCAGCGGCGACGCCGGTTTGCCCACGACGGTGGAGTGGCACCTGCCCCCCGGCTTCGAAGCCGGCCCCCTGCAGTGGCCTGCCCCGCACAAGTACACCGAGTCCGGCGACCTGACCGTATACGGGTACCAGGACGAAGTCTTGTTGATGGCCCAGGTCCAGCCCCCGCCAACACTCAAAGCCGACACCTGTTGGACCTTTGGCGCGGCGGTGTCCTGGCTGGTCTGCCGCGAGGTCTGTATCCCCGGCGACACCACGCTGAGCCTGCAACTGCAGAGTGGAAAGGCCAAACCGGCCAACCCTGCGCTCTTCGCCCGCTATCACGCCCAGGTACCCGGCACTCTGGGCAGCGACGCCCCCGTCGAACTGAACCACCACGCGACGCGCAAGGGCGATGAGATCCAGATAGATCTCATTCTCAAAGCCCAGTCCGCATCGCTGCTGGCCGACCAACACGCCCCCGACTTCTACCCTCTCGACGGGGATCGCTTCGCCTTTGCCCCGCCACAGCGGCAGGCAACGGGCACCCGCGCTGCCCAACTGGACCTGCGCCTCTCGCTCAAGCCCTACGACCAGACCCCGCTGACCCAACTGCGCGGCCTGGTGGTCTACCGCCTGGCCGATGACCCCAGCCTGCATTTTGCCAGGGTCGACCTGCCCCTGGATGCCCAAGGCGGTCTGACGCCCGGTGGCCTTCTTTCCATGGACTTCAGAAAACCAGAGGCCGCCTACTCCCTCGGCTGGTTTCTGCTCCTGGCTGGACTCGGCGGCCTGTTGCTCAACCTCATGCCCTGTGTGCTGCCGGTCATCTCGCTCAAGGTGCTGGGGTTGGTCTCCCAATCTGGGGCCCAGGCCCAGCGGGTGCGCGCCCTGGGCCTGGCCTTTGCCGGGGGCATCATCGCCGCCTTTGTGAGCCTGGCGCTGGTGGTGGTCGCACTGCGGGCCGGGGGTCAGCAACTAGGTTGGGGTTTCCAATTTCAGTCCCCGGGGTTTGTGATGGCCATGTGCGCGCTGGTCTTTGCCCTGGGTCTGAGCCTCTTCGGGGTCTTCACTGTGCAACTGCCCGGCCTCAGCAATATCGGCGCGAAGACCAAGGGGGCAGGTGGCCTAGGCAGCTTCCTCAACGGCATCCTGGCCACGGTGCTGGCCACCCCCTGCACCGCGCCCTTCCTGGGGGCCGCCATGGGCTTCGCCTTTGCCCAGCCAGGCCCGGTGGTGTTGGGTATCTTCCTGGCCAGCGGCGCCGGCATGGCCCTGCCCTACCTGCTCCTGGCCCTTTGTCCTGGCTGGACCCGGCTCCTGCCCAAGCCAGGGGCCTGGATGGAGCGCTTCAAACAGGGCATGGGATTTCTCTTGATGGGCACCGCGCTCTGGCTCTTGTGGGTGTTGGGCAAACAACTGGGCATGGAGGCGGTGATCTGGACCGGGGCCTTCCTGTTGGGCCTAGGCCTGGCCTGCTGGGTCGTGGGCCAGTGGATCGACTTGAGCAGCAGCACTGCCCGGCGGCGCTTGGCCTGGACCCTGGCTGCCTTGCTGGTAGTTGGCTCGTACCAGCTCTTCCTCCACCCCCTGCTCCAAGAAGAACACCACCTCAGCGCCGCGCCGCAGACCTCTGACCTGGCCTGGCTACCCTTCTCCGCCGAGCGGGTCGAAACCCTGGTCAGATCCGGCCGGCCGGTCTTCATCGACTTCACCGCCGAGTGGTGCTGGACCTGCAAGGTCAACGAGCGCACCGTGCTGACCGACGAAGCCCTGCAGCGCAAGTTCGCCGAGTTAAGCGTGGCCCTGGTCAAAGCCGATTGGACCAGCCGCAATCCCGAGATCACCGCCTTGCTGAAAGCCTTCGGCCGCTCCGGCGTACCCCTCTACGTCATCTTCCCCGCCGGCCGCCTCGACAGCCCCCTGGTCCTGCCCGAGGTCATCACCGCCGGCCTGGTCATCGAGAAGCTGGACCAAGCCGCTGCCCTGGCCGGCAAACCGGGAGCTTAAAAGAGAGTATACCATGACCATCAAAACCACCGTAGTAGGCAGCTATCCCGTGCCCGACTGGCTGGCGGCCCTGCCCTCGGAACAGGCCCTGACCGACGCCATGCGGGTAGTCTTCAAGATCCAGGAGGAAGCCGGCATCGACCTGGTGGCCGACGGCGAACTCTACCGCTTTGACATCGATCACCCAGACACCAACGGCATGATCGAGTACTTCGTCAAACCGCTGGGCAAGGTGCGCAGCGCCCTGCGCCGCGCCGACGTGGCCCAGTTCCGCCGCGACCAGGGCATGAGCTTCCGCGCCCGCCCCAGTGCCGTGGTCGAAGGTCCCCTGGACGAAGGCACCCTCGACCTACCGGCAGACTGCCGCCGGGCCCGCGCCCTCACCCGCACCCCCCTCAAGTTCACCCTCACCGGGCCCCACATGCTCTGCAAGACCCTGCTCGACCGCCATTATGGTTCACGGCCCGAGTTGTGCCTGGCCCTGGCCGAGATCCTGGCGGCCCAGGTGGCCGACCTCGACGCCGAGGTGGTGCAGGTGGACGAGGCCAACCTGCCCGGCCATCCCGAGGAGGCGGAGTGGGCCCTGGCCGGCATCAACCGGGTGCTGGACGCGGTGCGCACCACCCCGGCCGTACACCTGTGTTTTGGCAACTATGGGGGCCAGACCATTCAGCAAGGCACCTGGCAAAAACTGCTGGCCTACCTCAACGGCCTGCACTGCGACCATGTGCTGTTGGAGTTGGCGCACCGGGGCAATTGGGAGTTGCCCTTTTTGCGGGAGTTATCCCCCAAAATCCGCCTGGGGCTGGGCGTGGTGGACATCAAGAGCAACGTGGTGGAAAGCTCGGATCAGATTGCCCAGCGCATCGAAGAGGCGGTCCAAGCCCTGGGCGAGGAGCGCATCGCCTACATCAACCCGGACTGCGGCTTCTGGATGCTCAAGCGCAGTGTGGCCGACCGCAAGATCCGCGCTCTGGTCGAAGGCCGCGACCTCTTTGCCGGTCGCAAATAAAAACCGCCCGCGCCCCTGAAAGGGACGCAGGCGGCCCGCTTCATTCGCTTAATTCAACCAGACACTTCCCCGAGCAAACCCTTCACTTCCTTCCGACTCAGATGGCGCAACTGGACCAGCTTGGCCCGGTGCTGGGCGCGCGGGGCCGATCTGCCGGCCTCCCACTGCACTACCGTCTGAGTGCTCACCCCCAGCAGCACGCCCAGTTCCCGCTGCGACAGCTTCAGGCGCAGTCGGTGGCGTTTGATCGAGGCTGCCCCCAGGCGGGCTTTGCCGGCACTCTCTTCGCCCACGGCCTTCAGTTTGGGCACCGGGGCAGGCGAACGAACCTGCTTCAATTGCTTTTCCAACTGGCCCATGCGCTTGCGCTGATCCCTGAGTTGTTCCTTGAGTTCCAGCACCTCGTCGCGCAGGGGTTGAAACTCCTTCAGCACTTCACTGCGCCCCAGTCGTCTCATCTCTATTTTCAAAACCTGAGCTATATCCGGCATTCCCTTTTCCTTTCCTTGATATTTAGAATATGCGGGCCAGCCAGTGCCCCAGGCAGACCGCACCTATACCCAGACCGATTTGGGCGAGCATATTGGCACCGGCCACCAGGGGGTGGGTGGTCCGCAGTAAATTGTAGGTCTCGTAGCCAAAAGCCGAAAAGGTGGTGAAACCACCCAGAATCCCGACAAAGAAGAAAAGCTGCATCTCAGATGTCAGGGTGAAGCGGGTCTCCAGCAGTCCTCCCAGCAGGCCGGCCAGCAGACAGCCGATCACATTGACGCTCAGCGTCCCTATCGGCAGACTCAGCTCCATGAACAAGGACTGCATGCCCCGGCTCACCAGATAGCGTCCCACCGAGCCGATAAAGCCGCCGCTGCCGATGAGCAGCAATTTTATCATCTTTTCCTCCCCAAATTTAATTCAGTCCCCGTCGAACAGGGAGGGCGCTCCCTTTGTCCGGGGACGTCTCTTGTCCGGAACCTGGTTCTGCAACAAGCGGCCGGCCTCGGCGAAATACTCGAGGTCGATCTCGAAACCGGCAAAGTCCACCCCTAGTTCCCTGCAGGCCAGGGCCGTGTGCCCCAGCCCGAGGAAGGGGTCCAGCACCAGCCGGGTCCGTTTGAGCCCGTGCAGTTGGATACACATACGGGGAATCTTGACAGGGAAGGTGGCCGGATGGGGCCGGTCCTGCTTGCGACTGCGGATGGTTTTGTATGGCACGAACCAGGTATTGCCCCGGCAGCGCCGGTCCTGCCCGCCCCAGCGCTTCTGGTTCGATTTGTCCTGATACTCCACGCCTACTGCCAGTCGGTCCAACTCCACCCCACCGGTCTTGGTCAGGTGAAA
>SICG01000109.1 GCA_009691525.1 Candidatus Latescibacterota bacterium
AGGGACCTAGCCCATCGAAACGCCGTTTGGACTAGGGTCCGGTCTAGCCCTGAATTCCAAGACCTCTTACATCGTGTGCCGGGCGGGATGACCAGTTTTCTTCGGGTCGAGGCGAAGTTCGCAGAGTCCATAACGTGAAAACGGCACCTAACAACGCGCAGCACCGGACGGTTCGCTTCGCTCACCGCCGGTGAGCGCGAGCGTTATACAGAAGAGTCAGGATCTGCTGAATTATGGAAGGTTTTTGACGAGTCGAGGGTCGAATCGGAAGCTGGCCGGCTGACCTATTCGGAGAGCTGAGAACTGGGTGTGGCGTGGGTCGATCAGATAGACGAACTCATCGGGGACCACCGCGCTGGGGACAGCAAGCACGACGGACTCATGCGAGACGATCCATTCAGTGCCGATGCTCTTGGTCGATTCAGGTGCAGGGTTGCTCGACCAGTCCTCAGGCAGACTGTCCAGGTCAAGGCGCCGGCAGAGATGCTCACTGAATTCTACGGGAATTTGGACATAGGACTGAAGCAACTGAGGACCGTCGAGATGGACCAGGACCTCCAGCGCCGCCAACGCCAAGCTGCCAGCCGTGTACACCATCGCCGTGCCGGGGTAGTTCCACCGGCCACCGGCTTGACGGGCCCCCTCGCCAGTAAAAGCATTGGGCAGGCGTACCGCCTTCACGATGCGCCAGGCGATGGTCGTGCTCATGAGAAGACGCCATACTCCACCCGCGTCAACAGGTTTTCTACCTCACGCGCCCCGGGCTCGGTATCGGCATACTCAAGGGGGGTACGTCCGCCCAGGGCACGCTTGGGCGATTTCAGCCACTGGCGTGCTGCATCGCGACCCTCCAGAACCTCGGTAGCTCGGTCAAGCAGTGCCCCAATGCGGAGGACCCGCTCAGACTCGTCCTTGCGCAAGCGTCCCTCCCCTTTTCTGCGTGCCAAGGTTCGGACCGCGATGTTGGTGGTCTCTGCCAGCGCACGGGTGGATACATCGAGCGCGTCGCGCAAGTGCTCAAAGGCGGCCACCGGCAACCCCTCGCGCAGCGTCTTCACCACCACCTGCGCACTGCAATTGCCCAGGCCTATCGAGCCGCCATATGCTGGCCGGTGTTCCTCATCCGGGCTGACCTTGGGGTGCTGACCATGTCGCATGCCACCCGGCGTCCACTGCAGAAAGGCACCTGCCTCGACTTCCATCGTGCTCATAGGAACCTCATGCTCCGTCAGTGGTTATGCGATACCTCCGGGTGGACTGGCGCCATTCTGCATCTCAATATATGCCATATGGCTGCATCCTGCAAGTTCACTGCTACACGGCGTAGACCCAACACTCGTGTCACCAGCCGCCAGTTGGATTACTGGAGCGGCAATCGGGGCGTCATATACGCGGCCGCACGGATTGACGTTCTCCCAGATCAGCGGCGTCAACACCCTGAGCGCAGACCCGATGCGGTATGTGTCAAGGACTTTGAGACAACTAGGGTGTTTCATTTAGTGTAGCCTCTGTTGCGCAGGGACGGTCGCGATCGGGTTTGTTGATCCAGACCGCGGTGGGCAGCTGCTGGACATGGGGCCGTCCGCGGACAAAGCGTTCGGGATGGGCCTCATAGGCCGCCTGCAACACCTGATGCCGCTGCGCCTGAGTTTCCTTTACCTGCCCGTAGTGGACGGTGGCCGGGGTCAACAATCCCAGGCCCGAATGATAGTGCTGCTGGTTATACCAGTGGAAGAAAGCCTGGGTCCAGCCCCGGACCTCGGCCAGCGAGCCGAAGCGGTTGGGGTAATCGGGTCGATACTTGAGGGTCTTGAAATGCGCCTCAGAGTAGGGGTTATCATTGGAGACGTGGGGCCGGGAATGGGTCTTGGTGACCCCCAGGTCATCCAGCAGTTGCTCCATCCACCTGGCGATCATCGGTGCGCCACGGTCGGCATGCAGGGTCAACTGCTCTGGTGGGATGCCCTGGCGCTGGCAACGCTCCTCGACCAGGACCATGGCCAAGTCGGCCGACTCGCGTTGAGCCACCATCCAGCCCACCACGTAGCGGCTGAAGACATCGAGGATGACATACAGATAGAAGTAGGTCCCCACCGTCGGGCCACGCAGTTTGGAGATGTCCCACGACCACAACTGGTTGGGAGTGGTGGCCAGCAACTCCGGCTTGGTGTAGGCCGGATGCCGCAGCTGGTTGCGCCGCTCCCGGACCTGATCCTCGACGGCCAGCACCCGATACCTCGTCCGCCAGGAGCACAGATACTGCCCCTCGTCCAGCAACTGCGCCCAAACCTGGCGCGGGGCCAGGTCCTGAAATCGGGGACTGTTGAGCACCTCCCCCACCTGGGCCCGTTCCTCCGGCGCCAGCGCCGAGGGCGGCGTCGGCCGGGGGATCTCCGCCAACGGCGGGGCAGGGTTTTCAGCGACCGGACGTCGCGCCCGATACAGGCTGCTGCGCGGCACTTCCAGCACCTGGCAGGCCCGGATCACCCCCACTTCTTGAGCCAGCTGGTCCGCCGTGGCGATCATTTGCTGTCGGCCTTCAGCGGATCTTCGCAGGGCGACCCAAGTAGGGCGCAAAGTTTTTTTTGCACCACAATGATCTTTTTGGCCTTTTCCAGCCGCCCCTGCAACCGGGTAACCTCCCGCTGCAAGCGAGCCACCTCCTTCACCGCCGGGTCTGCCGCCGGTTTGCCCCGCTGCAAGGGGCCCAGTTCCCCGCGCTCCCGTTGCCCCCGCCAGCAACTCAGATGGGAGGAGTATAGCCCTTCCCGGCGCAACAGCATCCCCACTTCGCCAGCTTGGCGGCATTGATCGGCTTCCTGGAGGATGCGCCGCTTGTATTCGGCGCTGAAGCGACGACGCTGGGCACGGGGTAACACCTCCGCATTAACCACGGCTCCAGGAAACAGGGCTGGAGAGGAGGCCGGGGCCTTCCGCTGGATAGACTGACCAGCAACGGTTGGTTCCATTTTGGCTGCTACTTGTGACATGATCTTGAGTCTCCTTCGCCCGTTGGGCTAGATACTAATTTAATCAGGCAAATTGTCTCATCTAATGTAGGCACACAGGGATATGGCAGTGGGTGTGACCGAGGAACAGGCCGAGAAGATGGATCGTATGCAGCGCTCCCTAGTGGGACAGCAGATTCAGCGCCCTTTTCCGCAGTTGCTCGGCACTCTCTGCACAGGTCGATACGCTCCTTGTTGTGGGAAAGCAAATTCAACGCCCTTTTCCGCCGTTGTCCAAAGTGCGTCCTATTTATATATCAGATCAGGGGTGACGGGCTGCGAGCTTCGTAAAGGTTTTGATGAGAGGCGGTGGTTCCCGGTGAGGGGCAGGAGGGGAGGTCCTGGGTCCGGCTTAGCCGTGTTCGCCGGTGTCCCCTTATGCATGGAGCCCCTCGCTCACCAGTTCCTTCAAGCCCTCGTCGAAGACCTCCAGGGCGAAATCCACGTCCTCCCGGGTGATACACAGCGGGGGTTTGAGGCGCAGTACATTGGCGTGTAGGCCGCCTTTGCCGGTGAGCACACCCTGCTGGCGGGCGTATTCCCACAACCAGGCCGTCTGCGCCGGGGCCGGCTCCTTGGTCTGGCGGTCGAGCACCAACTCCACGCCCAGCATCAGTCCCTGCCCGCGCACATCGCCGATGAGAGGGTGAGCAGCTTGGATTTTTTCCAGTCCTTCCTTGAAGTGCCCTCCCACTACCCGCGCGTTTTCCTGCAACCCTTCCTCCTCGATTACCTCCAGGACTGCCAGGCCCTGGGCCATACTCACGGGGTTGCCGCCAAAGGTGTTGAAGTGCAGGCGTTGGGCCAGGGTCTGGGCGATCTCGCGGCGGGTGACCACCGCGCCCAGGGGAGCGCCGTTGCCGATGCCCTTGGCCAAAGTGACGATATCGGGGACCACGCCGAAATTCTCGAAGCCCCAATAGTGGTCGCCGGTGCGGCCGAAGCCGGTCTGCACCTCGTCGGCCACACACAGCCCACCGTGTTGCCGCACCACCTCGTAGGCCAGCCGGAAATAGTCGGGTGGGGCGGTGGTGACGCCGCCCACGCCCTGGATGGGCTCGGCGATGAAGGCGGCGATGCGGCCGGGGGTGGAGAAGCGGATGGTTTCCTCCAGGTCGCGGATACTCTGCCGAGCCACTTGCTCGGGCTTGCCAGCGTACGGGCTGCGGTACGGATCTGGGCAGATGGTGTGGTGTACGCCCTGGCCCTGGGGCAGGGGGTATTTCCAGGTGTGCAGAGCGGTGACGCCCATCATGCCCGAGGTGCCGCCATGGTACCCGTTGCGCAGGGCGACGATATCGAAATTGCCGGTGTAGAGCCGGGCCATGGTCAGGGCCAGGTCATTGGCTTCACTGCCGCTGTTGACAAAGTAGACCACGTCCAGATCGCCGGGCAGTTTGGCACTCAATTGGCGGGCGTATTCGCCCAGCAGGGGATGCAGGTAGATGGTGGTGGTGTGCTGAAGCCGTTCCAGTTGCTCGCGTGCGCGGGCCAGCACCTTGGGATGGCAATGGCCGCAGGAGACGGTGACGATGCCGGCAAAGAGATCCAGGTAGCGGCGGCCCGTCTCGTCGAAGAGGTACTGCAGATGGCCCTCGACGATCATCAGCGGCTCTTGGTAGTAGGTAAAGATCGCCGGGTTGCAGTGGCGCTGCCGAAGGGCCAGGACCTCGGCCTTGGCGGGGCCACGGTAGGGGGCGGGGAGATGGGCGCAGGCAGGTATTGGATGATTCATGGTTGCTCCACAGGGGCGAGAGGACTAGATTTTGCCCTTAGAGTACTATAGGGTGGAGTGGATTTGTGGTCCACATCGAGAGGAGGACCCCATGCGACTCAGGGACAAGATTGCGATTGTCACCGGCGGGGGCCAGGGCATTGGCCGGGCCACGGCCAGGCTCTTCGCCAGGGAAGGGGCCAAGGTGGTCATCGCCTCGCGCACCGAGGCCAAACTGGCACAGGTCAAAAAGGAGATCGAAGCTGAGGGCGGCCAGGTGTTAGCGGTACCCACCGATGTCGCCAAATCCGAGGAGGTCAAAGCGCTGGTGGACGCCACCGGCGACCGTTTCGGCGGCCTGGACGTGCTGGTCAACAACGCCGGTATCGGCCTGCACCTGCCGGTGGACGAAGTGGAGACGGCGGACTACGATCGGGTGATGGACACCAATCTGCGGGGTATGTACCATGGTTGTCACTTCGCGGTGCCGCTGCTCAAGGCCAGGGGTGGCGGGGCGATCATCAACATCTCCTCGGTACACGGAGTGGACGGCAGTCCGCTCAACACGGTGTACGCCGCCACCAAGGGCGGCATCATCGGCTGTACCCGGGGCCTAGCCGCGGAGTTAGCACTGCATCGAATCAGGGTCAACACCATCAGCCCCGGGGCCATCTGGCTGGAGATGTACGAGGAGAATATCCTCAAACAAGTAAAGGCCGAAGACCAGGGAGAGTTCGTGCAGCGCTTTGGCGAGGGCATGAAGGACAGCCACAAGTATTTCCAACCCCTGGAGGTGGTGGGCATGCCAAACGACATCGCCCACTGCGCCCTGTACCTGGCAGCGGATGAATCGCGCTTTGTGACCGGGCAGAATATCGTGGTGGACGGCGGCCTGACCACCTATCTGAGCCCCTATGCTCCGCCAGGGTCGCGGCAGAAGATGGAGGCCGCTGGCGAGCCCATGCGGGCCTGGATGGCCGAACACCAAGTTAGCTGAGGATACGCTGCACATTCTGAATCTGCCACCCGGCGACCCAGCCCCCGCAACACCATCTACATGGTGTTGCGCCCGTACACCATCTGGATCAGGGCCTTGATGTAGCCGTTGGCATAGGCCCGGCCAGCCCACTGGCCGCTGGGGTGGGGGATGCCGGGGGTGTGGTCCATCATGAAGGCACCCCGGTACCCGGCGTCCCGGTAGGTCTGCATGGCGGCGATCATATTCACCTGGCCCTCGTCGATGAAGACCTCCTGGAAGTTGTAGGAACCGCCGCGGATATTGCGGAAGTGGACAAAGACGATCTTGTCGCGTTCGGCCATGTAACGAATGGTGCGGAAGACGTCCTCGCCCATCTCGGAGACACATCCCTGGCAGAAGAGCATGCCGTTGCTGGGGCTGGGCGCCAGGTCGAAGATGCGCTGGTAGTTGGGGATGCTGGTGACGATGCGGGCCGCTCCACCAAGGGGCTCGGGGATGGGGGGATCGTCGGGGTGTAGGGCGATGCGCACCCCGGCCTCCTCGGCGGCGGGGATCACCCGCTTGAGGAACCACTCGATGTTCTCCCAGATCTGTGCTTCGCTGATCTCCTGGCCGGGGTACTTGGGCGGGTCCTTCATCAATTCGTCGTACACGAAGGTGCTGTATTCGGCAGTACCGCGGCCCTTGGTCGACGGGGTGCGGAAGTGGTTGATGGCGAAGAAGGTGGTGGCGGTGGTGGGCACCCCGGCCTTGCCGATGGCCCGCAGCACCTTGATCCAGTTCTCCACCTGTTTGTCGCGGCCAGGCCGGCCATAGACAATCTGGTCGCGGGGCAGCCCGCCACAGTGCAGGGTATAGAGCTGGAGCCCGTGGTTTTCGGTCAGGCGCTTCAAAGCTCTGAATTCCTCGGTGCGGTCCGTGCCGTCGGCCAGGGCGGGCGGCAGGGAGATCATCAGATAATCCACACCTATGGCCTTGAAGAAGTTGAGGTTGTCGGCATTGATTTCGTCCCAGCCTAGATGATCCATCAGTTTCATGGCCTTACTCCTCGCTTGTATGGGTGATAAAAAACGCCTTATTGAAAATTTTACGACACGGAGCTAGGTTGCATGCTGGGTTTCTCGCGGTCGCCAAAGAAGGAAACCGAGACCTTCGATCCGGTGGAGGCGGTGGTTCGCCTGGCGGAGTTGAATCCCGCCTCAGCCCTGGTGGATCTGCAGCCGGCCCCCGGCGCGGGGTCGGCGGCCAAGCTGGGGAAATCCTCCTTTCTCAGGCAATACCGACAGCTCTACCGCGACGGTTCCAGCTTCTATCTGACCACCCCCGATGGGCTCAAGGTCGACCAGCAGCCCTTGCTCCAGAGCGGGAAGGCCACGGTGTTGCTGCAGTTCCTCCACCAGCAGACCCCCGTCAAGGTGGAATGCCTGGTGCTGGGCCGTTTCCAGCTGCTGCCGGAGTTGGTCGGGACCTTGGATTTTAAGGTCAAAGCGGCCTTCAAGCTCCAATCCCTCAGTCCCCTCAACAAGGAGGAAAGGCGCAAAAACCTGCGCTTTACCGTCAAGAACTACGGGGACTCGCGAGTGTCCCTGACCTCGCAGATCCATTTCGAGGTGTACCTGAAAAACCCAGGCTCAGTTCCCCAGAACCGGTCCCCTGGCGGCGGAGGTGGCCGAGCTGAAACCGGTCCCGCTGGGACCACTGCCGCCGATCGGCCACCTGCCTGAGCCCAGGCCGGCCATCGAACAGATCCGCACCCTGATGCAGGAAAAGGCGGTTTCCGACCGCGTCGTCTTTCTAGCCAAGCTGGCCAAGAAGGATCTGCGCCCCCCGCGCAGCGGTGCCGATGAGTGGCTGTTGCTATGCCAGGTCAATGTCCTGGGCCTCGAGCGCGATCTGCAGCGCAATATGCTCTATGTCAAAAAGTCGGCCAAGGCCGACCTGGCCAACAAGGACAATCCCTATAACCTGCATCCGGGCGAAAAGGTGGTGCTCTATTTTGCCGCCAAAGGGTACTGGCAGCTCTTGTGCGAGGTGGTGGAAACCCAGATCCAGAACGACCTGCTCCGCCCCCTGGGGCCGCTGATGGGGGAGGGGGGCCTCAAACTGGAACTGGTCGATTACAACGTCGGCGGTTTGCAGGTGGAAGGGCATCCGGCGCTGCTCAAAGGCCTGCTGGGTCCCACTCTTCCGGAAGAGATGAAGGAGGGCGTGACCTACGAAGGTCCGCGTTGGCAGCGGGCCTTCGAGGCGCTGAAATCGCCGATGCTGCACCTCAACCTCTATCCCCGCCTGCGTTTCCCCGAGGAACTCGTGCAGTTCCAGCCGGAGTTGCCCTTCAAGATCCCCTTTATCGCCCAATTGGTGCAGACCAGCGCGCGGGAGCGAAGCGGCAAGCGGGTGCTGCACCACGGCCTGCGCCTGGTGTACGACCTGCAGGCAGCGGCACTAGCGTCGGGAGAGCTAGAGCGCTGGAAGCTGATCCGCGGGGTGAGGGACAACCCCTACTTTGCCGAGATCACCGCCAAGCTGAACCAGCTCCGCGCCTTCCTCGAATACCAGAACGCCCACCAGGGCATGACCCCTTCCCGTAAGATCTAGTCCGGTCGCTGCGCTGCCCAGAGGGTGTTGTGAAGCAGCATAGTGATGGTCATCGGCCCCACCCCGCCGGGCACCGGGGTGATCGCGCTGGCCTTCTCCTTGACTGCCGAAAAATCCACATCGCCCACCAGCCGGTAGCCCTGCTTGCGCGTGGCGTCTTCCACCCGATTGACCCCCACATCGATCACCACCGCCCCTGCTTGCACCATGTCGGCGGTGATGGCCGCCGCCCGCCCGGCCGCCACCACCAGGATTTCCGCCTGCCGGGTGAAGTACCCCAGATCCTGGGTGCCGGTGTGGCAGACGGTGACGGTGGCGTTGGCCCCTTCGCGTTTCTGCAAGAGCATATTGGCCAGGGGCCGGCCTACCAGGGAGCTGCGGCCCACCACCACCACATGTCGGCCAGCGACCGGGATCTGGCTGCGGACCAACAACTGTTGCACCCCGAAGGGCGTGCAGGGCAGGAAGCCCTCTTCCTGGCGCAGCAACCGACCCAGATTGACCGGGTGCAGGCCGTCCACATCCTTGCCCGGATCAATGGTGTTGATGATGGCGCTTTCATCGATATGCGGGGGAAGGGGCAGTTGGACCAGGATGCCGTGGATGGCGGGGTCCTGGTTCAGGGTGGCGATCACCAGGGTCAGTTGGGCCTGGGTGAAGTCGGCGGGGAAGCGGTGTTCTTCTGAATGGATGCCGACTTCTGCGGCCATCTTGCGTTTGCCGCGCACATAGGAGATTGAGGCGGGGTTGTCGCCCACCAGGACCACGGCCAACCCGGGTATCTGGCGGCCGGCCTGGCGGCGTTGGTCGATCTGCGCCTTCATCTCCTGGCGCATGGAGGCGGCTACTTGCAGTCCGTCGATGATTTTCGCGCTCATGGCTATTTGGGTTGCAGGTAGTCCTTGCCCATCACCTGTCTGAGGACTGCGGGTACTTTTACCACCCCGTCTTGCTGCTGGTAATTCTCGACAATGGCGATGAGCATACGACCCATGGCGCAACCGGTGTCATTGACGGTGTGGCAGAAGCGGGTGCCGCCCTGGGCAGCCTTGTAGCGGATGTCGAGCCGGCGGGCCTGGTAGTCGGTGGTGTTGGTATCGGTCATCACCTCCATGTACTCGCGCGAGCCTGGCATCCACACCTCGATATCGCGCTGGCGGTGGCTGGCCAGGTACCCGGCGTCGCCGGTGCATTTGTCGACGATGCGGTAGGGCAGCTCCAGTTGCTGCATCAGCCATTCGTTGATGCCGCCGAATTCCTCGTATATGGCCTCCGATTGCTCGGGGGTGCAGACCGAATTCATCTCCACTTTGTCGAACTGATGCACCCGCTTGATGCCCTTGACGTCTCGGCCCCAGGAGCCGGCTTCGGAGCGGAAACAGGTGGTGTAGGCAAAGAGGCGCTGGGGCAGCTCATCCTCGCGCAGGGTGCGGCCGGCAAAACAGCTGAAATTGGCCGGTTCGGAGGACCCGATCAGGAAGAGCTGGGTCTGGTCCTCGACGTTGTCACTCTGGATGGCGTAGACCTGGGCCCGGCCCTCGGGGAAATGGGAGGTGCCGTACAGGGCAGGTTCCCGCACCAAGAGCGGGGGGATGAGTATCTCGTAGCCGCGGCGCAATAACTCGCCGATGAGCAGCTGCGCCAGGGCGTGCTGCATCAGGGCCAGGTCCCCGCGGATGTAGGTGAAGCGCGAGCCCGAGACTTTGCCGGCCTGTTGGGTGTCGATCCCTAAGCGTGCTCCCAGGTCGGCATGCACCTGCGGGGTGAAGTTCCCGCTGTCGGCGTGGCAGGGAAAGGCGGGCATCTGGGCGGCGCTGTGGCCGAGTTGGCCAGCCTCCAGGTAGCCTTTGCCCGGGATCCAGGCCTTCTCCTCGAGGTTGTCCTCCTCGCCGGCGCCGGGGGGCATCTCTGGGTGGGGCCAGTTGGGCATCCAGTCGAGGATTGCCTGCCACTGGGCGCTGAGTTGGTCCATCTCCTGCTCGAGCTGGCGGCTCTGCTCGCGCAACTCCTGGCCCTGTTGGCGGGCGGCTTCGGGGTCGGTGCGGCCCAGGCGGGACAGCTCTTTTTTGGCGGTGTTGAGCTTGTCGATGCTGGTCTGCAGGTGGCGCCGGCGCTCGTCGAGTTGTAGCCAGCGATCCAGGTCGGCCTTTTGGGGGTCCACCTTGCGCAGCCGGATGGCCTGATGCATGGCCTCGGGGTCGGTGCGGAGAAGTTTGACGTCGATCATGGGGTGCTCTCGGGTGTATTGGTCTCTATTTATCTTTTAGTTTGTAGGCGATGGCATAGGCGCATTTGTGCGAGCCGGAATTGTTGGGCTCGGAGCGATGCCAGGTGTAGTTGGTGAAAAAGGCGGCATCCCCTGGTTCCATGGTCAAGAGCGCTTCCACGCCGAAGTCGATCTCGGTGAGCGGGATGCGCCAACGGGTGAAGGCCTGGCCGCTCTTGGCGCTGTGGAAGGTGGGGGTGTCGTAGTACGCCTCGTGCGGACTGAGGTTCCAGCCTTTTTGGCTGCCCGGCATGATGGCCAGGGCGCTGGCCTCGGCGCCCACCTTGTCCAGGGCGATCCAGGCGTTGCAGCCCCGTTCGGGGGCGATTTTCCAGTAGTAGGAATCCTGATGGTAAAAGGACTGGCCGCTGATTTGCGGACCCTTGATCAGGGCCTGGTCGGTGAAGAGTTCGACCGGTCCACCCAACACCTGGGCCATGGCCTGCGCCAGGCGGGGGTGCTCGGCGATGTCGCGGAAGACCTGCTCGCAACGGGAAGGGCGCTGCACCCCGACGAGCACCGGCCCGCCCTTGCTGTTGTGGAAACGGGCCGGATCGAGGATCTGGAAGTGGTCGGGAGGCCAGCTGTGCCCGCCTTCGAGCAGGTCCATCAAGCGCATGCGGATCCGGAGTAGTTCGGCCGTCGGGATCAGGCCCCGCGCCACGGTGTAGCCCTGCTCGCGGTACTGCTGGACATCTAATTGCATTGCGGACCTTTCTGTAATGGCTGGTAGGCGGTGCATTCGACTTCGAGCAACAATCCGGGCCAGAGGCCGGACTGTTGGGTGATGCGGGTCGGTTTGGGTTCCCAGTCGAAAACCCGGGCGTAGGTGTCGCTGAAAGCCTGGAAATCCCGGATATCTTTCAGATGTACCGCCACCCGGCACACCTGGCGCAGGCTGACGCCGGCGTGGGCCAGGATACGGTCAACCTTGGCAAAAACAAAACGGGTCTGCTCCTCGATGGTCTGGCCCACCAACTGTCCGGAGGTTTCGTCCTCGGCACCGATGCCGGCCACAAAGATGAAGTCTCCCGCCCGCACGGCCTCCGAATAGGGCCAGCCTTGGTGCGAGGCATTGCCGGTTTTGATTTCCTCGAAAGTGCTCATGCGCCAAGACCCTTCAGATGCCGGTCGAACCAGGCCAGGGCTTCGGCCTGGATCTGGGCGTCGTAGCAGTGGGGTTTGGGCGGGTTGTAGTGCCCGAAGTGGTCCGGGCAGCCGGCCCACGCGTACCCCTGGCGGATCTGGCGGGCTGCCTCAGCTTGGGCCTCGGGCGGGAAGAGGGGGTCCTCGCTGCAGTTGACCACCTGGTGGTTGCCCGGAGCGGCCATGATGGTCAGGTCGGGCACGTCGAGCCGGTTCCACACCCCAGGCAGCAGGCAGAAGGTGCCGATGGCCCCGGCGATATTATAGACCTCCTGGTAGTCGCCGGTGCTCATCCAGCCCACACTCGCCGAGGCTTTGACCCGCGAATCCAGGGCCGCCAGGATATTGGTGCGCCAGCCCCCGCCCGAAAGCCCGGTGCAGCCGAGGCGTTCCGGGTCCACTTCGGGTCGGCTGCGCAGGTAGTCGATGCAGCGGCGGTCGTCCCAGTAGTTGATGCCTGCCCAGGTGGTGCCGGCCCAGTTGAGCTGGCGCACCCCCAGGTAAGAGCTGTTCTCTCATCAGGGTGTCCAGGGCCTGGTAGTCGGCGGTGGACAGGGTGAAGGGGTCGTAGTGGGCAGGAATGGCGCCCAGGCCCCTGGGAGCGCGGGCGCCAAAGTGATGGGCGTCGATGACGATGACCGCGTACCCTCGCCGGGCGAATTCCTCGGCAAGGTACCTGCCGCTGAACACTCCTGGCGGTGGGCGGGCAGCATGGGATGATCGCGGCCGGTATCGACGATGCGGTCTTTGCCGAAGAGCATGGGGCCGCCCCAGGCGTGGAAGACCACCAGCCCAGGCACTGGATAGGGTACGCCCGTGGGCAGCAGGAAGTACCCCTCCACCCGGCTCCAGGGGGCGGTGTTGAACTCGACCCGCTCCAGGATGAAGCCTGCGCGCTGTTTGCTTTCTAGCGTGCGGGCGCGCAGGTCTACTGGGCCCGGATCGCAGTGCAGGCCATCGAGGAGGCAGGCTTTTGCCTGTACCTGCCACTGGGCAAAGGTCCCCGTTGGCTGGGCCAGTCGCCAGCGCTCGGCGTTGAGGTCGAGGGGCTGGTGGGCGCGAAGGGTGCGGATCATGCCCTCCAGGCTGCCGTAGTGGTTGAGGGAGGGGCGGGTGAGGGGCAGGTCGGGAAACTGCGGCATGGCTCCTAGGCTTTCAGGGCGGCCAACAGGGCTTTGACGTAGCCCACGGCATAGGCCGAGCCGATCTTCTGGTGGCGGTCGTCGGTGGCATAGTCGGGCAAATGGTCGATCTGCAGCCCGCCGTCGAAGCCCACCTCCTGCAGCGTTGACAAAATTTTGAACATGTTCATGTCGCCGTCGTCGAGGGCCACCTCCTCGTAGCCGCCGGCCGAGGGCAGGGTGCCACGCACGTTGCGAAAGTGAGTGTGAAAGATCTTGCCCATGCGGCCGAAGCGGCGGATCTCCTCGAAGATGCTGGTGCCCGATTCGTAACGGGTGCCGATGCAATAAAGCAACCCGTTGTGGTCGCTGGGCACCTCGTCGAGCAGGCCAAACCACTTGCGGGGGGCCACGTCGGTGTTGGGCAGGGGCGGGTCAGAGGGGTGGGTGATGAGCCGGACCCCGACCTCTTCGGCCACCGCCACCAGGCGCTGGTACAGGGCCACGCAGCGTTTCCAGTGGTCTTCCGGGGGCACTGGGTCCACATAGGGTCTAGTGCGTTCAGCCTGGCGCATCTGGTTCAGGTCAAAGGCGTGCATGGTGTATCCGCCCCGGTGGGCATGGGGATAGCCGCCGGCGTGGTACCCGGGATTGTCGAGATGCACGGGCATGGACATAAAGGGGATGCCCACCTGGCCGAAGACGCGCAGCGTCTGCTCCATCCAGTCGGCTTCCTGCTCGCCGCCGGGCTGTCCCATCAAGTACTTGCGGGGGGTGATGGGGGCCACCCGGTAGGCGCGCAGGCCGTGGGTCGCCAGCTTGGCCACCAGCCGGCGCATGGCCTGCAGGTCGGGGTAGCCCTGCTCCTTGACGCCGGGCAGGTTGTAGGGGTCATGGATGTCGAGGCCGTCGGCGCCGATCTGCTGGGCAAAAAGCAGATATTCGTCGGACAGGTCTCGCTCGCGCATCAACACTTTCATGGGGGGCTGCTCCCGGTTGGATTCTATCGTCAAAGTCTAGGGGAATTTGCGCACCCGCGCAACACTGGAAGGATGCTGCTACGGGGGTGGCGTCGGGGAGTGACCCGCTTCGGCCTTTCCCGATGCCCGGGCCTGCCGCCGACGCCCCGCTCAGCCCCCAGGCCCTTTCCCGGCCTTCCCCTGGGAAAAAGGCCACCGGTGACTAGCTCCCCGCAGCAGTCCTACATACATCGAGTAGGCTTGGGCTAGCGCTCGACAAAGCGCTCGGCCAGGCTGCCCGGCTGCATCAGGGCGTAGATCAAGGTGTTGACCAGAAGCTGGCCCCTCGGTTGAGTGATGGCTGCCAGCCGGCCATTCACCTCCAGGCCCTGGATATGGTAGTCCGCCAGGGAATAGTAGGCTTTCATCAGGGGGTGGCTGGAGTCGATATCGATCTGGCGGACCTGGAACTCGGCCTGGGCGTTCAGTTCGGCTTCCAGTTGATGCAGTTGCCTTTGATCTACCAAGACGAATCCCCCTTCCAGCAGGTATTGGACCAGACTGGCGGTGAACTCCACGTCGATGTACTGCAAGGACACCACTGGGTAGTGCCGCAGTTGCTCCAAGGATAACACGTCCCGATGGGGGTATTCGCCCCGCTGGTGGATTGGGTCGGGTCTGACACTGGCTGTAGTATCCGCTTCGACCTGGTAGCGGGCGTCCAGTTCGATGTCTAGGGGAGTGGTCTGCGAGAATTCGCGGAGCGACTTCTTAAGATCCGGGCCAGGTGACAGGGTTCGGGGGTCACTTGTGTGACAGCATTCGGGGGTCACTTATCTTCATAGAAACCCTCATGAGGAGCGTGCGATGGCGCAAAAAAGGAACCGGAAGAACAACGGCGTGCGATGGTAGCAGCGGTCCGTCGTGGT